>JBAZJC010000024.1:0-18045 GCA_041651495.1 Candidatus Omnitrophota bacterium
GCTCCGCAACTTGTCCCGGTTCCATTTTTCCTTTACCGCTTTTTCGGCAAGGGTTTTTCTTTCATCAAGATCATTAACCGCCATGAGAGACTCGTAGTGGCTCCAACTCAATTCATCGGCGGGCCGATGAATCGGGTAAGTACGGGCAAATTGCAGCATATACCGGAGCTCGGTTTCGCTGGTCCCCAGGTCCCTGGCGAGCCGGAGGATCGTTTGATCCGCATACTCCGCGCGTTCTTTGTGCTGGAGCACGTGTTCGTCGATAAGTTTACCGGTTTCCCATGCTTCGCGGACCTTCTCCTGCTCCACGGCTTTTTCGACCCGGGCCTGGCTCTCCGAGCGTACCCCGCGGATCGCGGTAAGCAGTTCACTATAGGTCCCGACCGATGTCTCCACCGCCCCAAGCATGGTTGGGGTCATAAGAATCAAAGTGAGGAAGATAGCGAAGGTCATTCTTTTTTTCATCGCGAAGGACTTTTCTTTTTTTTCAAGCGCAACGCTCAACGGGCAACGCACAACGCCGGCCGACAAGAAGGTAAAAACTAAAAACCCGGATTCAGAGCCAGGCTCTGACAGACCTATTTTTCAACTTTCGCGAGGGCTTCTCCGGAGTCGCCGCCGAGATGAAAATCCAGGAACTCCTTGTTCCTGGGTAATTCCATCAGGAAACCGTCCTCTTCATCAATTTCGATCTTGGCGCTGCTCAGACGGAGATCAAGCACATGCCCGCCCGCCGTCTTCTCTTTGTTGAGAAAGTGAAAATGATATCCGGGGACATTGACCCCTTCCATGTAAGGAGGCGTCCTGAATCCGATAAGTGTCCCCTCTTGAGAGCTCAGTTCAAATATCTGCTGTTCTTTGATGGCTTCGGTGAGGACCGCGTAGGGCTTCTGTTGCCGGACCGGGCTTCGGACTTGGACCGTTTCGAACTGTCCTTCCACCTTGATGGCATACGGCACATTCTGTGACGGGAGCTCGGCATCCAGAAAATCCTTCAGCTCCTGAAAGTCCATGGCTTGGTCCCGGGAAAAGGCCGTGTCCGCTTCAAAGAAAGTGACGGCCGCGAAAGGGATTTTCGCGCTGTCCCCGACCTCATAAACCTTTCCGTCTGAGCGGACCTGGTAAAAGGCGCTGTCCAGGACGATCAGCTCTCCGTCGAGCGCGTCCAAAGTGCCGAGGCCGAAATCCCCGTGTTCTTTGATCTCCCGGACGGTCATCGTACCGCTGTAGCATCCCGCCAAGAGAGCATTGATGGGCGCGTTCTGAAAGACAATATCCTTTTTACACGGGGCGTGGGCGCAGCCTACCACGAACAGAACGGTAAGAAATAAAACGCTTCGTTTCATGCCTTAAGGGTCAGTTAACGTTAGAGTGAAGACCGCCGGAGCCGGCGCGGAAATCGACATTGGTGAGATCGCAACCTTCTTCGCGCGCATAGGCGCAATTCCAGAGGCAGGCGGCGCAGTGGATACATTTTTCCCGGTCGAAAAGAGGGACGCCTCCGTCCGAACCTGCGGTAATGGCCTGGCCCGAGCACATCTCGATACAAACCTTGGTGCGGCATTTCTGGCATTTCCCGGCATCCATGAAAATGACATGGTCCGCGAAACCATCCGCGGCCTGGACTTTGCCACCCAGAAGCAGCGCGTCCTGGTGGGAAATAAGAAGCTTGCCGTCATACTGGATCTTCGGCCATCCCGAAGCGTCCATCAGGGCATCATGCATGGAGGTGTTCGTCGCGTTCGCTTCTTTGCGCGCCTTCTCGATCGTTTCGGAAGTTACTTTGCCTTTATAATAATTTTCCAGCGAAGGAATTCGATCATAAACGGGCTTGAGTTTTGCGGGGATATTCAAAATTCCGTTCGTAAAACCCGCCAGGCCCATTCCCATCATGCCAAGCACGAAATTATGGCTGAACCCGTCGCGGGCTTTTTTTGCGACCCGGTTGTCTTTCTCGACCCAGCTTGCTCGGCGACTTTTCAAATAGGTCGCTTCGAGATTTTCCTTGGTAAAAGCCTTTTTCTCTTTCAGAAGCTGGATCATGCCTTCCGCGAGCTGGACTCCCGTCGTCCACGCCTCGTCCACTCCGGAGCCTTTAAGCATGTTCGTACTGCCGGAACCTTCACCGATACGGGCAAACCCGTCGCCCACAATGAAGGGCTCCCCGCGCATGCCGGCTTCCTGAAGACTCTTTGCTCCCCAGGACTTCAGAGTCGCACCCTCGAGATGTTTCCAGAGTTTTGGATGCTGCATCCAGTGCTGAAGATAGCGATACGAGGAACGCATCGGGTTATCAAGCCAGGACGGGACAAAAATTCCAAGTGACGCCATGCGATGGGGATAGACATAAAGGAAGCCGAAGATCTCCGGCTCCGGAAAGCCGAACGTGTGAATGACGGTGCCCGGCTCAAGTTTAGTATTCTCGGGCAACTCCACCACAGCTTTCATGCCTAGCGCCCATTCACGCTGATGATTCCCTTCCGGAAGTCCGAGCTTGGTATCCAAATTCTGCCCGACGGGCCCATAAGGGCCGTCACCAATGACTGTAAACCCCGCGTGAATATCCATGCCGGGCATAAAAGATCCGGTGGGTTTTCCGGATTTCTCAACGCCTTGGTCCACGAGTCTGACGCCGGCTACACGATTGCTGTCAAAGAGCGGCTCCTTGACCGGCATACCGGGCCACACCTGAACAAGTCCCGAGCCCATGAGGTTTGACCCCAGCCATTGCGTAAACTGACCCATCGAAAATATCCAGCCTTTGTGTTTGGCCATAAAAAACGGGACAAATGGGAGCTGGAACGCCTGGTCTTTATACCAAGGGAGAATAAAACCGAAAGTGCGGAATAGTCCATCGACGAGTTTCAAAATCCAGGAGCGGCGGCTCACACCCACAGGGTCGAGAAGATAATAGACCTCTTCATGCTTCACGGGATGCGCCATCGGAATTTGCGCAAGCTCTTCGGCTGTAAAAGCTTGCTGGATCCCTTTTGCCTCGGTCACGATCCCTGAAACACCAAATCCGATATCATCCGACCGTTCGTAGCAGATCACCTGAAGGGGCATGCCAGGCATGGCTTTGCTTTGAAAATGCTCGGCCGCAGGGTCCTGCTGCATGGCACGGGTGAGCGTGGTCAAAAACCCCGCAGTCGCGGGTCCGAATCCCACACAAACGACATCGACGTTCATGCTTTGGCGTTCTGCATTCATGACAAATGCTCCTTTAGAAAATTTAAATTCTTTTGAAGCCTGGGGAACGGCGAATGTGGAACGGGAAACGAATGCGTTCGCCGTTGCCCATTCCCCGTTTACCGAGTTTAGAGGGGATAATCCAGCGCTTCCGGGATCATGACGTGCGCGACGGCTTCCGCAGCACGGTCCTTGGAAAAACGAATACTAACGAGGCTAGCGTCCGTCTTCGCGCGCAATTCCGCGAAAGGCCTGAGAGCCGTCGCCGCCAGCTGATATCCATAAACCAACTCGGCACAAACTTTACCGACTTCACCGGCAGCACGAGCCGCTTGAACGCCGCAAAGATCCGAGTAAAAATTCAGGACGCCCGGCAAACCTTCGGCGAGCGTCGGATTTTCCGGCCCCTTGACTTCAAGCTCGAGCGTATCGAGGATAAGCTGACGAGCGCCCAAGAGCCACGCGAGCGCATCCGCCATCGGAAACATCACGCCCTGGCGCTGTCCGCCATAAAGTGTCTTCCCATTCGCGTCCTTGTTCGCCTGGAGAAAAACAAGCGCCCAGAGCCAAAGGTCCATCGCGTTTGCGAGAACTTCAGCGCCCATTTCAGGCTTGCACTTCGAGATCTCACGTAGATCCTTGATCCAGTTCTTGAACTGAGCGAGGAAAATATCATTTTCCATCGTACGGCTCATCTGGAGACGCTGCACACATTCAGGTCCTTCGTACGTCGCTTCAAGCTGGGCATCCGACCATTTCTGCGTGAGAAATCCCGGGCAATCTTCCGTGATCCCGTAGCCGCCCATCAAACTCACGGCTTCACGCATCATCGTCGCGCCGTAGCCCGTGTTCCAGAGCTTCCCCGCCGGGCAATACACATCGGCCAGCGATTCCTTGATAAGATACTGGACCAGCAAATCACCTTCAAGTTCCGCCACGCGTTTTGCGTCGCGCTTCGCTTCAGGCTGAGCCATGAGCTCAATATACTCCAATGCCTTTTTGCGCGGTTCCATAAAAGCCTTCATCTGTGCGCGAGCACCTTTGATTCCCTGCGCGGTAAAAAGCTTGTCCTTCTCGTGCTCCATGACGTCAAAAGCATCGAAAAGACGTGCGCCTTCGAACCCGAGCGCGGCACCCGCTTCGCCGGTCGCCCACACATCGACCAATCGGTGGCAGGGATCTTCTTTCTGCTGAATACCAAGATCATAGCGAGGCGTTCCAGCAGAAACCGAGCTTCCACCGCGGAAACGGGTGCGCTGGTAACGGATGACCGGCTCGATCGCGGAAAGAAGCTTCGCGGTGGTCATGATCCCTACGGTAACGCGCGTCCGGCGGAACACCGCCTCGATCACTTCGCTGTTATTAAAATTCGGGATGATTACACCGTCTTTAATGGTGTAACCGCCAATAATGCGGCTGGCCGGGACCTTCAAATTAAAGATCGGGTCATGAGTGCTGGAAAGTTGATGCACAAGTTTCAGGGTCGGGGCACCGCGGTCATAAAGGCCGGGATCATTTTCCTCGAGGATCACCATGCAGCTCGATTTGATGCGCGGGTCATCGCTATCCACGGAGGCGGTCACGAAATTCGCGTAACCCATATTGGTGATAAAGCGGCCGCGTTTTTCGACCTGAAGGATCGGCTCCTGACCTTCTTTCCATTCCGCAACACGGATACGTCCGGAAAGCATCCCGGCATCCACACCAACATAAGGAAGCGGTTCGGTAAGCGCGAAAGAACCCCGGATTATTTTCCGGTTTTCCCCCGGCTTCGGAGGAATACAGCCGCTCATGTATTTCTGGATCTGCTCGGGGGTGCCCTTCTCATGGATCGGTTCAAGCGCGAGATTGTTCGCAAGGCTCGCCGTCGCGGCACCGGCATCCACCCAGCAGAGCTCAAACGCAATCATCGCAAGCACAAGGTTCTTCGGTCCGGAGATATAGCCTCCCTGTTCCGGCTCCATAAAAGCCGCCGTAATGCCGGCCTCATCAAAAGCCTTGAGCATGGCGGCCTTCTCAGGTGTCCACTCATGGGTGTAACGCTGTTTATCTGCCACCATACGCGCGACAACCCCGCGCGCCACGGAACGGGTGGACTGAACCACCATCTGAAGGTCATAACGGTCTGAAAAACGCCACATGATCTGACGGACATCGTCCCCAGGAAGTGTGCTCATCAAAGCTCTTTTTTCAGCATTCGCAGTACTCATGGATATGGATCCCTTTCTTTATGATTCTTCTCTACGGAATGGCCCCAAGAGAGGAAAATTCTATTGATAAAAACACTTTTGCGGCGGAGGTATCTTAGTCAAGGAATGACGGCGAGGCAAGTGAAAAAACCGGAAAACACAAGGCGTACGGTGTACGGTAAAAATATGCCCCGGGAGTGATGCCTCTACGCATAACGCCTTACACTGTACCATTTTCAGGCGAGGATCTTTTTAAGCTTGTCTGTGGAGAGGTCGAGTTCGTCCATGAGTTGATGGAGATGAGCTTCCTGTTCCCGGATGACACTGGGAATGGCCTGAGGACTTTCATTCCAGGAACGGAAAAGGGCAAAAAGGTCATCTTGCGCCTCACGTCTATCAAGAAAGACCTCGATCTTTTTGGCTAGCCGGACGATGGAAAGAAGCTTCTGCAGAACTTCGGGGTCAAGCCCCGTGATGAACTCTTTGAGGCCTTTGCATAGTTCTTCGCTGAGGTATTGCGCAATTGGTTCCTTGTGGATGTGGACATCCAGTGCTCTCGCGGAATCCATGATCCGGTAAATAGAAAGCGTCCGCTTGGCCGAAAAACCACGCTCTCCCCAGTCCTTCACAGCCTCCATCATGCGTTTACTTAAAGTGTGCTCGGCCGCGTAGCGGAATTCGACCGGGATCGGCACATTGATCGAGCGATAAATCTCATTCATACGCAGGTTCTCTTCATAGATATGTTCGTAAAAATTACTGACCTTTGTAATGGTCTCATGCGTCAGGATGCTGATGATCTTCGCGCGATCTCCGAGCCGCAGGTCCTTCAAGGCATAATAGGTTTCGCCGAAACACATGTCGATCTTTTTGGAGAGATCGAGGATCGGGAGCTGGTAAAGCGCTTCAAAAAGATCCTTTTCGAGTTTGTCGAACTCTTCCTCTTTTGCGTAGGGTTTTACGGAACAACGGAAATCATAAAACCCGATCTGGATCACCACGAAAACAAGATTCTGCTCCTCCAGTGTAGTCTGCGAAACGACGCGCACGCGGCCGAAATTCATGGTCACCGTACCGAAAAACTCTTTACGCTGATGCAGAACGTGTAAATCGAAATTGAAGATCTTGACGATATCTGTTTTGGGGTCCGGAGCGTAGAAATTTTCAAAAATGGAACCGATGGCATAGTAACTCACTATATGATGAAACGTGGCCAGTGCGGGTTTTACAAACTTTTCATAGACGCCTTGTCCGTCCTTGACCGATTCTATGTTGCTTTTCGCGAGAGCGAGATGTTCGAGAAAATCCCGTTCAAAATTGATGCCGCTCGCCTCCCGGGCGAGATGAATAGCCCGGGACGCATATTGCAGGATCTGGATGGTTTCGAGTCCGGAAATCTCCGAAAAGAACCAGCCGCAACTTGTGTACATCAGCATGAGATTTCGCTGCATTTCCAGAAGCTTGAGACCCGTCGTGATCTCCTCCTGGGAAAGCTCCCGCAAAGCCTGACGGCCAAAGAATTCGCGAAGGGTTTCGGGGGTTCGTTTTAATACTACGTGGATATAATCGTCGCGGGCGGCCCAGACATCCTTTAGATATTTGGCGCCTTCCTTTTCGTAGACCTGCGACAGCTCATCCCGCAACCAATCGAGTGCCCAGCGAAGGGGTTTCCGCCAATGCTGGGTCCAACTGGCGGGTCCATCACCACGGCAGCCGCAGTGATCTTTCCATCGCGCGACCCCATGCGCACAACTCCAGGAAGTGCCTTCGTTATTCTCCCCCTCGATCAACCGCACTTCCTGACGCGGCGGACTCTCTTCGAGATATTCCCCGTAGTTGACCACCCGATATCCATGCCGCGGAATTTCCATGTAGGTAAGATACGCGAGCACGCGATCTCCATAAGCCTTGTGATGACCGTAAGTCTCCCCATCCGTTGCGATGTGGATAAGCTGGGAACCCTCATGCTCCACGACCGCACTCTTGAGGCGGTTCATAAAAAGTTTTGCATCAAAAAGAAGATTGTCGAAACCAACGGCCTTGGAGATCGGCCCGTCATAAAAAAAGACATCGATGGAAAGAGAAGGATTGTTCTTAAGAAAGTAGCGATATGGCTCCCTGGGATCGATACGCCCGCCCGTCACATCCTGCCACGCCCCGCCTTCGAGCGGCCGGACGGCCCTAGCCTGATGCGGCGACAGGATGATGAATTTGACCCGCTCCGCGACCAAAACTTCGAGTGTTTCTTCGTTACAGGCGGTCTCTGGCAGCCAGACGCTCTCGGGATAACGGCCGAACCGGAAACGAAAATCCTCGATCCCCCAGCGCACCTGGGTCTTTTTGTCCCGAAGATTCGCGAGCGGCATGATCATATGGTTGTAAACCTGAGCAATGGCATTCCCGTGCCCGTGCCGGGATTCACAACTCGCGCGGTCCGCGTGAAGAATGCTCCGGTAAGTGTCGGGATGTTTGGCTTCAAGCCAGGAAAGGAGCGTGGGTCCGAAATTAAAGCTTGTTCTTTCAAAATTATTAACGATCTCAACAATTTTGCCCTTGGCGTCAAGGGCGCGGGCGCGGGAATTGGGGTGATAGCACTCGTAATGGATGCGCTCGTTCCAATCGTGAAAGGGGGTGGCGCTATCCTGCTGTTCGATCTCTTCGATCCACGGATTTTCGCGCGGCGGCTGATAAAAATGTCCGTGGAGGCAGACGCAAACTTCTTGAGTCATAAGAAAATTTTCCTCTTTTAAGAGGCTTCAAAACTTTAATGGGGGAATTATATCACAGGTGAAGAACGGGACCGAACGAACAATTCTCCGGGATCAATACCGGGCATCGCTCCGGATCAGGTTCAAAAGCTCAAGGGCGGAGGCTTCCGGCCCCTTGTGCTCCCAGCCTGAAACACCAAGGCGCGTACGCATCTGGCCGACAAAAAGGGCTCTTTTGAAAAAGGCCTCGAAGAACTTTTTGGCAAGAGCGTCATGTTCGGTCTTATACTGAATGGGACCAAAGACGTTCGAAAAATAAGTGTGTACAAGTCCCGTGGTCTTCGTAGTCCCCTTGCTCATCACTGTCCCCTCGCGAAAGACCTTGAGGGCTTCCTCCGGCGTCTTGAACTGTTCGATGATGGGATGATCTTCGTCAACATCTTCGTAGTTATTCGCGTAAAGCACGAAATCCACCGAATGCGGTTGGGTGATATTCGCGTAGGTCGTGATCGGCAACGCGATCCTGGAATTCACCTTTGCCGGACTCATGATAATGGCGCGATCGATCTGCCCAAGTGCGTAACCGGGCTTCAGGTCGTCAAGCCGGAGGAAGGCGCCCGTTTCTGTCCCGTACCCGACAACGCTCCCGTCCGCCTTAAGCTCGAGAGACCCCATATCATCCGCGATCACCATCACGTCCTGGATCTCCTCGACCCCGAAACCGCGCATCGCTTCGAGTGTTTCCGATTTTCCGGCGCCGGTATCCCCGATCAAAAGGAGCGTGGCCGGCTTTTTGCCTTTCAGGTAGATCTTCATGAAAGCACCGTGAAACGGCATGCGGCCGGTCTTGATGCGTTTGATATTGTGCAACGTCAGGATCATTTTCTTGAGATATCCGAAATACCCGAATCGGTCGGACTCCGGGATCGCACCAACCAATAGGTTGTTTTTTTCATCGTCGAAAAGCACTGTCGGGAAAACGCCCGGCCACTCCAGAGAATTCTCCGGAGCCCCGTAAACAAAAACTGCATCGGGTTTGCGTTTGAGGTCTTCATCGGTGGCAAGCTCAAAAAGATTGCAAAGCGAAAGACCCATCTCAAAGAACTTTTCTTTGAAATAAACCGGGATAAGGAGATCCCCCGCCTTGACCGGATAGCAAAGCCACTCGTCGCGTTTCAGATCGAAACGGCCGAGAGGATTTTCCTGAACTTTCTCGAATTTACCTTCGCGCGTATTATTGAGCTGGTTCA
Organism: Candidatus Omnitrophota bacterium; assembly: GCA_041651495.1. GTDB lineage: Bacteria > Omnitrophota > Omnitrophia > Omnitrophales > Aquincolibacteriaceae > Aquincolibacterium. The sequence continues at coordinate 9,337 of JBAZJC010000024.1, forward strand.
GCACAAGCGGAGGATAAAAGAGCACTTGACGGATGACGGGGATCGCATTCAGTTTTTCATAAAGGTCCGAGGCATACGGCATCCGGACGGAGCAGACAATCGCGGCCATCTCGGCGCCCGCGGCCACCTGACGGTAAATGCGCGGATGCCTTCCGGTGATGTTTTCCTGAATTTCGCGATAAGTGCGACGGACAAGGTCGGTCAGATCCTCAATGGTATCATTGAACGTACGGAAGGGACGTTTGTCGAATTGTTCGTCCTCGGAATCGCAAAGGATGAAACGATCAAAACTTCGCCAATAGTTATAAAGATATTCGACGAAATCATTAAGGGCGTTCTTGTCGCGAAGGAAATCCTCGGAACCCGGAACGACGCGGCCGACAAGATCGGCCGGCATTTTCTCCAAAAACTCAAGCGTCTGGATCAGAAGCCGGATATTGGCATCGTTCACTTCTTTGGAACCAAAAACTTTCAAAAGAAATGACCTGCGCCGCTCAAGTGCCGCGACGGCATGTTTGATGACCTCGTAGCAAAGATCGCTGTGGAGCAGTTCTTCGGAAGAATCGCAGATCTGGTTTTTTAACCGGATGAAAACCTTTTTCCCGGAAATCTTGAAAGAACCGACAAAAGAGGCGGAAGCCATAAAGAATCGTTACTTGACAGGCCAGGATGCCGCGATCCCGGCGATTTCTTCAAGCATTTTTTTACGATCCTCATCGGTTACGGTCGTCACGGAACCAAAGTATTTGTGGCCAACCATTTCCATGGCGCAGAACCGGAAGGTTTCATTATCAATCGCCAGTTCCATACTTTTGATCGCACCAGACGATTCGGCAATTGTGAGTGGCGCCCCTAGCGTGGTGATGAAATAGATCCTTTTGCCCGATAAAAGTCCCACAGCCCCGGTTGCCAAATAATCGTACGCGAACCCTTTGAAAAATACACGATCGACATAACCGCCAGCAATGGACGGCATACGATTCCACCAAACAGGATAAATGAACGTGATCTGATCGGCCCAGCGGACATGATCCTGTTCGATCGCGATATCGCCCGGAACTTTCCCTTCAAGAAAGGTCTGGAAATCGTCGGCCTTGAGCACCGGGTCAAAATGCATGGCATAAAGATCGCGCACGCGGATGTCCTGTCCTTTTTCTTTTAGGACGCGAACCAAGATTTCCTTGATGGCATGGTTAAAACTCGCGGTATTTGGATGAGCATAAATGATCAGATGTTTCATTCTATTTTCCTTTTAATAAATGAATTTCAATATAGCACAGTTTCGAAAATTTCTTAAAAAATCTTCCGGGAAAAGCTTTCTTGGGTCTATAAGCGGTGGGCGTTCTTCAGGAACCAGTGCACCGTGCGGCGAAGTCCTTCCTTAAAAGGGACGCCGGGCAAGTAGCCCAAAAACCTCCGGGCCTTGGTAACATTTGCGAAGGTGCGCCGGACATCGCCCTCACGTTTGGGAGTGTGAACAATCTTCACTTTTTTCAGGCCGAGGATTTTCTCTATCGCAATGAGGCAATCAATGATCCTGACTTCCGAATGAGACCCGATATTAAAAGCCTCACCGGAAATACCCGGCCTTTCCATGGCGAGAAGATTGGCGGCAACCACATCGTCGACATGGACAAAATCACGGGACTGTTTTCCATCCCAGTGGACCTCGGGGGAAACTCCGTCCAAAAGACGTTTAAGAAAAATGGGGATCACATTCGCATAGCGGGACTTCGGATTTTGCCGCGGACCATAAACGTTGAAATAGCGGAGAGCGACCGTTTCGAGCCCGTATAATTTCGAAAAATTCCGGCAATAATATTCTCCCATGATTTTGGAAGCGGCGTAAGGAGATTCGGGCTGCGGCAGGTCCCTTTCACTGGATGGAAACTTGTCTGTTCCCCCGTAAACAGAAGAAGATGAAGTGAAAACGAAACGCTTCACACCGGCTTTCCGGCTGGCTTCAAGAAGTTTTAATGTCCCGGTAACATTCACTTCGTGGGTTTCAATGGGCCGGGCCACGGACTGAGGCACAGAAGCGATGGCCGCCATGTGAAAAACATAGGAAACTCCCTTGAGCGCTTTTTGTATGCTCTTGTCACTGCGAATGTCACCCCGGACAAACTCGATCCTGGAACATGCGTGCACCAAGTTCTCCCGTTTGCCGGTCGAAAGATTATCCAGGACCCGGACCCGGAAATCTTGGGAAAGAAGTCCGTCTACGAGATTGGATCCTATAAAACCGGCGCCTCCGGTGACAAGACAAAACGGCTTTTTTTTCATGTGGAGAAAACCTTTCAGCGATGCGATCAAATTTCTGCCGGAGCATGGATCGATTCAAAAAGACACATGCGCTGAATCTTGATCCCTTTCAAAAAAGCCGCGCCCCCGAATCTCGAAGTTACGGCCCCTCCGCTCCAAATCTCCGCGGATTTTTTGCCCAGACTTTGGCGGAAATGAATAACTTTTTCAGTAAGCTGATTCCCAAGAACGGTATTATCCAAAAAATCATACGCCGTAATGAGCGCGACCTTTTTTTCGTTCGCCAGAATAAGTCCTTCCGGAATCACGATAAGTTTCATTGCCCGCGGGGCATCTCCGACAGAATCCGCGGCGATTTGCGCCTCGTGAAGAATCTTGTCCGCCGGAATCTCCGAAACTGCCTGGATGGCCTGATCCAGGAGAACCTCAAAACCCTGAACCCGCTTGAGTTTTTCAAGATAGAACCGCAGGTAAGTCAGTTCGCGCGGCGTGTAATACGGATGGTTCAGGAACCGGCTTACTTTTTCTTGAGAAAAACCCAGGCCCAGGAGCGCGTTTTTATTCAGTTTGAAAAGATCCGCACGGTCATTGTCATCAACCAATTGATCGGCGGCGGAATTGATGTTACTTACTGTCATGACCGCAGAAGCGACCAGCCCCACAGGAACAAAAAAAGTGGCAACCGTGACGATCCCCCGGCCGCCCATGCGGGACTTGGCCATGGAATTGAGTTTTGCCTGAAGACCGGGATTCCGGCTATAAACATCCACGCCCAGTTTTTTTGCGAGTTGTCGTTTAGTTGAGCTCAGAAAATTATCGCCCTTTTCTCCTTCTTCTTTTTTTCGGAAAGCTCCGCCTAGTTTACCGCCTAACTTTCCGATCCCTTTTCCGATCCCTGACACAGAATCCACGGGATGGACCACCAGATTCGCCAATCCACGCCCTGTATCCTTGACCGAATCAACCGCTCCTGCCGCGACTCCGCCTCCCGTATTTTCACTCGTGTTAAGTTGTTCGATCACATCGATCTCATGGAGGCATTTGCGGAGATTCGTCAACCCCTGGACCAGGTACTTACCGTGAGGCGAAGTAACTGAGAACGTCAGAAATCCCGGGAATAACCGGTTTTCCTGAACAGATGCGATCTGGGCATAGGGAGATTGCGCCGGATAGAAATCCTTCGGAAGCCGGAGATCTGTCATGGTGACCGCTCCGAAGGAAAGCGTCTGGGAAAGAGACAGACACAGCGCGAGCAGAAAACCGACCTTTTTTTTTGCCATAAGACTTTCTGTTGAATTCCCTAGATCGTCTCTTCTTGAGATTCAGCAGCAACCGGTACGGAGTCTTTCTCCATCACCTTTTTCGGCAAAGGACTTTGCTTAGTGCCCGCAGACATCGGAATCTCGACTTCTTTGACAATGTTCAGATCAGTGTCGTACTTCAAGAGTTTATTCCCTGCGAGCACAATCATACCACCAGATATAGGCACCCCCATAGGCGTGGGCTTGTTCATGGATTCCCCGTCTCCTGTCCCGGGAGGCAGCAGGCCCAGTGTTTCCTCTTTTTTTGTTTCTTCAGCAAACGCCGAGGGCGGGATCAAAAGCGACAACACGACCATTGCAAAAATGATCTTTTTCATGCTGTTCCTCCGTTAGAGATAGGAAGCGATCAAGAATCGCTTCCGGTTGTTTTTTAGTTTAAAATCAGAATCAAAATTTCTACGTCCAGCAAACTTTACGATCAAAATTTAAGGATTTCTAATGGGGAGAGCCTCTCTATTGGATGATGTTCGCGTTCTAGGCTTTCCCTGCAGAACCGAGTACGTATTCGTTCTTGTGTTTGTACATCGCGACCAGTGCGTCACGCGCAGGGCCGAGATACTTGCGCGGATCGAATTCCGCCGGTTTTTCTTTAAAAGTCTGCCGGATTGCGGCGGTCATCCACAAACGGCCGTCGGAATCAATGTTGACCTTGCAAACGGCGGATTTTGCCGCTTTGCGAAGCTGTTCTTCCGGGATACCGACGGAATCCTTGAGGGCGCCGCCGTTCTCGTTGATGATCTTGACCGCTTCTACGGGAACCGACGAAGCGCCATGAAGCACGATCGGAAACCCGGGAATCTTTTTTTCAATCTCTCCCAGGATATCGAAACGCAAGGGCGGCGGGATCAAAATTCCGTCGGTATTCCGCGTGCACTGGGCCGGTTTGAATTTGTTCGCGCCGTGCGAAGTACCGATCGAGATCGCAAGTGAATCCACATGGGTTTCTTTCACGAATTTCACAACATCCTTCGGATCGGTGTAGGTCGAATGTTCCGCACTCACATCGTCCTCGATCCCCGCGAGCACGCCGAGTTCTCCTTCCACGGTCACGTCATTTTTATGAGCAAACTCAACGACCTGACGGGTCAATTCGATATTTTTTTCGAACGAAAGATGCGACCCGTCGATCATGACAGATGAAAAACCGGATTCGATGCAGGATTTTGCGAGTTCAAAGGTGTCGCCATGGTCGAGGTGAAGCGCCATCGGAACCTGTTTCAGCCCTTTCTCTTTGGCATAGGCCTTCATCATCTCAACCGCGCCTTGCCCCATATATTGCAACAGGATCTGATTGGCATATTTACGCGCGCCGCTTGAGACCTGAAGGATCACGGGTGATTGTGTTTCTACACAGGCCATGATGATCGCCTGGATTTGTTCCATGTTGTTAAAATTGTAGGCTGGAACCGCATACCCGCCTTCAAAGGCCTTCCGGAACATTTCGCGCGTGTTAACAAAACCAAGCTGTTTGTACGAAATCATTTAAATTCTCCTTTGATTTGATTGGATCATAGACCGCAAACCAGAAGCCCCAGGCTTGAAACTTTGGATTCAGCCTGTAGTTTCTTCCGGTCGGCAGCCTGTTAATAATTCTCGGCCCAAATCTCGAAATGCCCTTGAGGGTGATCACAAACGGGACATTTTTCGGGCGCTTTTGAGGCCTCAACGATATGCCCGCAATTGAGACATTTCCAAAAAACCTTTCCGTCCTTCACGAAAATCCTGTGTTTCTCCATGGAGTCGTGAAGTTTCCGATAACGTTCTTCGTGCCGTTTTTCCACCATTGCGACGAGCTTGAAGGTCTTCGCGACTTCCGGGAAACCTTCTTTGTCCGCGACTTCAGCAAAAGCCGGGTAAAGATCCGACCATTCCTCTTTTTCCCCCTTGGCGGCATAGCCAAGATTCCTGAGCGTGTCCGCCATTGCAATGGGATAAGACGCATGGATTTCCTGAATGTGTTCATTCATGCTATGGGCCAAAAGATGTTTGTAAAAAAGCTTGGCGTGTTCCTTTTCATTTTCTGCCGTTTCCAGGAAAATATTTGAGATCTGGCGATAGCCTTCTTTGAACGCCACAGAAGAATAGTACGTGTAACGCATCCGCGCCTGAGACTCGCCGGCAAATGCCTTCATGAGGTTTTCCGCTGTTCTACTTCCTTTAAATTCCGCCATACACGTCTCCTGGTTTTTGAAAGGCCTAATATCGGAATGGAACCGAGGGGAATTACCGGGCGTCATTATACCATTGTGTGCAGGACGGTAAAGCAAAAGCTGGTATTACATTACTATTGATTTAGCGGAGTTGTGATACTGCATCATTAATCCATAAAAACAAATGAAAAACGGCGCTAGAGAAACAGGAAAGCCTCAGTTATTGTCAGAGACCAAAACGAGGATGTCTTTGAATGATTTTTTGTGGCGTCGAAAAAGCTCGAGATCTTCACGCGTCGCCGCCCAGGTCAGCAACTTTCCGCCTTGGGACAATTGGAATTTCAAGAACTTGTAATCCTGAAAGCTATAACTTCGCAACACCTCCACAAATTCCCGGGCCACGCGTTCCCAAAAATAAAGCACATCTTCGTGGATTCCCTGTTTCTGGGAATAAGCAACCCCTTTCCCACGCAAAGAAGCAACAACATTGAATAAAAAACACTGCTGGGGCTTCGGTTCGAAACGGACTACAAGCTTAATGCTGGCGAAAGTATTGGAAATCCGCTCATCTTCAGCGGCGATCATTTGAAAACGCCGCGTGAGCTGACGCGAGAGAAAATCCCCCATCGTGATGTCGGGCGTTTTGAACTCTGTTTCCCAATTCGGAAGGCTCTTGGTGACTATGTCGCGAGTGAACGAAAAACCCGGCGTCGCGATCTTGTCATCTAAATAAGCCATCGGAATGATCCGGCGTATTTTTTCTACATCACCCGCGGTCGAAACCTGAAACAAATACTCCATCACTTTAGGCTTGAAATCATTACCTGGGGAGAAGTCCTTGGGAGCGACCTCAGCTTTAGCGTAGACCACAACGTCATTATCCTGGATCGGGATGCTTCTCAAGTCCAGAATGGTCCATTTTGCGCGGCCACGCGGCACAACCGAGCCGCCAACATCCGTGAAAAAGAATTCCCTTGTCCATTTAGCCTGGGCGGTATTATGGAAATAACGGTCTTGGACATCGCTCACCGTGGCTTCATTCAGGTCTTTGAAAAAATGCCGCACGGGCCGGTGCCAGAGTGCGGCCCGGTTCATGTGAAGATCATGGATGATGCGCTTGCGGTATTCACTGCGCGGAATGTCCCAGAACCGCACTCGCTTGAGATCGTCGATCTGCCCGATGAAGGTCAGATCCATACCGCTTTTTTCGATATCCGTGGCCTGCAGGTAGTAAAAATCGATCTTCTTGTCCGTACTGAGCATGATCCGTGACATGGAAAAAAGAATGTTTTCGACCTTGTCGATGGCTTCTTCCGTCGGCTGAAAAAGGCTTTCCATATCCGTCACTTTCCCGCTCATCAAAGCCTCTTTGAGGTCTGCCGCAAAAAGTTTATCGAGAGGCAAGAACACCCCGAGGGTCGTTCCCACGAATTCGACTTCGATGTGAGGGATCTTATATTCCTTGAGGGCAATCTCCTGGAGGGCTTCTTTGCAGCGGGCTTCCGGATAGGTCGCAGGCGAACAACCGGAGAGAGCCAAAAGGAACATCACAAAAAAGAAAAAACGGGACGGCCCTTTCAAAAATCCAGAAAGGCTGTCCCTTTCTTTTTTTCTTTTCCATAATGTTTGAAAGGGACTGCCCCGTTTTCTCGAAAAAATATATCTTAAATTCAAAGTCTTAAACCTTCGGCGGTTCCGTGCCCTGTGTCAGATAGGCTCGCCGAGGATTGACCTTGCCGAATTCCGCAAAAATAGCCTCAATCTCATCGTAGTCGAGTTCTTGTTTGGTCAAAAGCTCATGCGCAAAACGCTCAAAAAGATCTTTTTCCGTCCGAAGAAGTGTTTCGACTTCGACCATACAATCCTTGAGAATCTTGTCCACATCCTGGTTAAGACGCATCTTTACATCTTCAGAAAGAAGAAGGGCATTGCCGTCCTTGTAGACCGTATAATCCCCGATCATTCCGGAAGGTCCCATGCCAAGCACCCAGACCATGAAATGGGCGAGGTTCATCGCCTGTTTGAAATCCGAAGTCACTCCGGTCGTTGTGGTGTTGAATTTGATCTTCTCGGCTACATACCCGGCAAGACAGATCTTAATATCCGCCGACAGGGTCTCGCGATCGCGGCCGTGCCATTCCTCGATCGAAGTCGGATGAACGACGCCCAAAGAAGATTTCCTCGGAATAATTGAAGCTTTGAACACATCGTCGCGGGGATGCGACAAATAGGTCGTGATCAAATGCCCTGTCTCGTGATACGCGGTCATCTCCCGTTCCCGGGCGTTCACCGTGAGCTTTTGTTTCATCCCAAGTTCGATCCTCTCGATCGCCTCAGAGATATCGCGCAATCCTACCACATCTTTTTTGTTACGCGTGGCGATAAGGGCCGACTCCTTGACGATATTTTCAATATCCGCCGGTGATTTATCGACCGCCTTGCGCGCCAGGCGTTTACAATCGATCCCTGCTTCGTATTTGATCTTGCTCAAATAAAAACGGAAAAGCGATTCGCGACCTTCAAGACTCGGTTTTTTGATGTACACCTTGCGATCAAAACGTCCCGGACGAAGCAGCGCGGGATCCAGAATGTCCTCTGAGGCGTTCGTCGCACCGATCACAACGATATTTTCGGACCTGTCCCCCAGACCGTCCATGGCGACCAGGAGCTGGTTTTGAGTCGTATTCCCCTCACCGCTTCCAAATTGATTGAACGTCCGGCGCTGCCCCATCGCATCCAGTTCGTCGATAAAGACGATGCAGCCTCCAAAACCATAGGCGAGACGCTGTGCTTTTTTAAAAAGCTGCCGTACGCGGCTGGCCCCCACACCCACAAAGATCTCATTAAATTCGCTCGCGGCCATGGTCAGGAACGGGAGTCCGGCCTCCGTCGCGATGGCCTTGGCAAGATATGTCTTCCCGCATCCCGGAGGGCCCATCATAAGAATACCGCGCAAGATCCTGCCGCCGATCTTT
>JBAZJC010000025.1:0-17732 GCA_041651495.1 Candidatus Omnitrophota bacterium
ATGCAACCGAAATCGATGTGGATCTTATTTCGGACGGGAAGACCGCAGTGGTGGGGTCCGTGATGGAGCACATTGAAGAGGCCGGGATTCACTCAGGGGACAGCGCGTCCGTTATTCCGCCGTTTTCCATCTCGCGCGAGATCGTGGAAGAAATCGTCCGGAAAACAAAACAGATTGCCAAGGAACTCGGCGTAGTAGGACTTATGAATGTCCAGTATGCGATCCAGAGGGGGCAGGTTTATTGCCTGGAGGTGAATCCGCGCGCCTCGCGAACTGTGCCGTTCGTGAGTAAAACGATTGGTGTGCCGCTCGCGAAACTTGCCGCACAACTCATGGTTGGGAAAACGCTCAAGGATGTGAAATTTACCGAAGAGATAGTGCCGAAACATGTGGCGGTGAAGGAGTCTGTGTTCCCATTCGTAAAGTTTCCGGGAGTAGACATCATCCTATCTCCGGAAATGAAATCCACAGGCGAGGTTATGGGAATCGATAAAGATTTCGGCCGGGCATTCTACAAGTCCCAGGACGCGGCCATGTCCCATATTCCGCGCAAGGGTACAGTATTCATTAGTGTGAAAGATGCCGACAAATCCAAGATTGCCGAAACCGCCCGAGAGTTCCATAAGCTCGGACTCAAGATCGTTTCTACCAAAGGGACAACGAAAGTCCTCAGAGATTCGGGGGTGCCTGCCGAGGAAGTTTTTAGGATGTCAGAAGGAAATCCAAACATCTCTCACATGATCAAGGAGAAGAAGATCGATCTCATTGTCAATACACCGAGCGGTAAGGGACCGATGCTGGATGAAGGCAAGATACGGTCACTCGCGGTTTCCTTCAATATCCCGTGCATTACCACATTGAGTGCTGCGCGTGCGGCGGTTCGCGGGCTTCAGGCCGTTCGGGATGGTGATCTGGACGTGAAGTCGATCCATGACTATCACGGTATTAAGGGTAAATAAAAAGGCCTGTTTTATGGAACCTGGGCCCGGGGAGCCGCGCACTTGGTCGGATGGCCCGTCAGAAACGGGCGTTTTCTAAAAAATGAAAGGGGAGTCTTTTGATCAGTTCAGGAATTAAAGGTCTCGATAAAGTGACCACAGGATTGCGGTTGGGCGACAATGTTGTTTGGCAAGTCGATGCAATTGACCATTACATGGAATTTGTCGAACCCTTTGTCCAAAAAGCCCTCGAAGAGAAAAGAAAACTCGTCTATATCCGCTTTGCCGATCATAAACCTCTTCTGAAAGAAGACAAGAACATCACGGTCTACAAGCTCGATCCGCATGTGGGCTTTGAGCCTTTTTCCGCCAAGATCAACAGTATTGTAAAGAAAGAAGGGGAAGGCGTTTTTTATGTTTTTGACTGCCTTTCGGACCTGCTGTCCGCTTGGGCCAATGATCTCATGATCGGAAATTTTTTCAAAATCACCTGCCCCTATCTTTACGAGTTGAATACAATCGCCTACTTTGCCCTTTTGCGAAACCGGCATTCATTCAAGACTGTTGCGCGCATCCGGGACACAACCCAGCTTTTGATTGATGTGTACCATTACCATGGTGATTGCTACATCCATCTCCTGAAGGTTTGGAACCGGTACTCTCCGACGATGTTCCTGCCCCATGTCCGGCAGAAGGACAGATTTGTTCCGATCGCCAATAGCGCCGACACGGCAAAGGTTTTCTCGGAGATTTTTAAAAAAGGGGCCAAAAGCGCCAAACGGAACCTGGATTACTGGGACCAGCTTTTCCTGAAGGCGGAAGACCTCGCAGGTTCAAAAAGCGCTTCTCATGAAGTGAAAGCGCAAATGATGGACCAGTTGTGCAGAATCGTGTTGGCACGAGATGAAAAAATGCTGGGCTTGGCAAAGGAGAACCTCACGCTTGAAGATCTGTTGAATATAAAGTCAAGAATGGTTGGGACCGGGTTCATCGGAGGTAAATCCGTGGGGATGCTGATCGCCCGGAACATTTTATTAAAAGAAAAATCCCTGGAAACAGAAAAACTTTTCGAGCCCCATGATTCTTTCTACATCGGTTCGGATGTTTTCTATACCTATATCGTTGAAAATGGTTTGTGGAAAGATCACATGGCCCAGAGGACTCAAGAAGGCTATTTTGAAGTGGCCCGGACGCTTCACGAGGAGTTGTTAAGGGGCGTTTTTCCCGAAGAGATTAAAGACCAATTTCTACAAATGATCGAATATTTCGGCCAATCGCCGATCATCGTCCGTTCCAGCAGCTTGTTAGAGGACAGTTACGGCAATGCCTTTGCCGGAAAATATGAAAGTGTTTTTCTCGTCAATCAAGGCACGCCTGACGAACGGTATGCGAAATTTGTTGAAGCCGTTCGCCGGATCTATGCTTCCACGATGAACCCGGACGCTTTGGCCTACCGGTTGCAGCGCGGGCTGGATCAGATGGACGAACAAATGGCACTTCTTGTCCAGCGGGTCTCAGGCGCCTATCATAAAGATTATTTCTTCCCGGATGCCGCCGGTGTCGGAATTTCACAAAACGTTTTTGTCTGGAAAAACAGTCTGGACCCCAAAGCGGGCATGTTACGATTGGTTCTGGGTCTGGGGACTCGCGCTGTTAATCGTGTTGAAGGAGATTATCCGCGGGTTGTGGCTCTGGATGAGCCGCTTCTCAAAGCTTATGCGGGGATGGCTGCGACGCAGAGATTTTCCCAGCACGACGTGGATGTATTGAATGTTAAGGAAAATCTCCTGCAAACGGTCTCCTTCAGGGAATTACTCAAGGAAAAAGTGGATATGTCTTTGGATCTTGTTGCGATCAGGGATCATGAAGTTGCTGAAAAATTGCAGGCAGCAGGGTCGGAGGAAGAAGCTTGGATTATTACGTTTGACAGTCTTGTTTCGAAAACAAGGTTTGGTCAAATCATGCAAAAAATCCTCAAAGTTTTGGAAGCAGCTTATGGCTATCCTGTGGATATCGAATTTACAGTCAATTTCAAAAAGAGCGGGGAATTTCAAGTGAATCTGCTTCAATGCAGGCCGATGCAGACCAAGGGATTGGGGCAGCGCGTCAGGATTCCGAAAACGGTTCCCAAGGACAAGACCCTCTTCTGTTCGAAAGGGAACTTTCTTGGCGGAAACATTTTGCAGGCCATCGACAGGATCATCTACGTGGATCCGGAGGCTTATTGCGGGCTGGAGACACAATCCGAACGTTATGACATTGCACGCGTTGTCGGAGAACTTAATCGAAAGATCGAGAACAAAGAGAAAATGGCCGTGATGCTTTTGGGTCCGGGGAGATGGGGGACAACCACTCCTTCCCTGGGGGTGCCAGTTTCTTTTGCCGAGATTAATCATATCACTGTTCTCGGAGAGATCGCTTTTGTCACGGATAATGCATCTCCCGAGATTTCCTTTGGGACCCATTTCTTCCAGGACCTTGTGGAAACGGGGATTTTCTATGTGGCCCTTTTTCCGGATGACCCGGGTGTATCGGTCGATCGGAAATTCTTTGAAGCGATCCCAAAAACGCTTAAAAAACTAGTGCCGGAATACAAGAAATATGAGCATGTGGTCAAGGTGTTCGACGTGAAGAAGAACGAGCTCAAGATCGCTGCGGACATCCTCTCACAAAAAGTTATCTGCTATTTCGGGTAATGCTCAAGACTTGGGGTTCAGGCTGTGAAGGATGATGACTTGGACGTAAAGCTGATTCATAATTATCATGGCATCAAAGCATAAAAGGAAACAACGATGAAAGCGCAAGGTCTTTATCATCCCAGCATGGAGCATGACGCATGTGGCGTCGGTTTTGTCGTTAAGATCGACGGAACGCGAACGCATCAGATCGTTCGTGACGGAGTTCAGATCCTGAAAAATCTCGTCCATCGCGGTGCGGTCGGAGGTGATCTAAAGACTGGTGACGGCGCTGGTATGATCCTTCAGATCCCACACAAGTTTTTTTCCAAAGTTTTGAAATTCCCGTTGCCTGCCGAGGGGAAATATGGAGCCGGGATGCTCTTTCTTCCACAGCAAGCGAAGGATTGTGAGCGGGCGAAGAAAATGATTGCTGCGTGGACTGCCAGGGAAGGTGGGAAGATCCTCGGGTGGCGGGAGGTCCCGATCCATCCGGATTGTCTCGGAGAAATGGCCCGGGAAGTCATGCCGTCCATTTGGCAGGTTTTTGTGACCTATGACGGGCTCGAAGGGCTGGCTTTGGAGCGTCGTCTCTACATTCTTCGGAAGGTCCTTGAAAATGAGGCGGTGAAGTTGGGCTGGGGCCTTGAAGATTTTTACATTCCATCCCTTTCCTCGCGTACGGTTGTCTACAAAGGCATGTTTGCGGCCCCGCAATTTGATCACTTTTTCATCGATCTTACGGACGCAGATCTTGTCAGCGCCCTCGCGGTCGTGCATCAACGCTATTCCACGAATACGTTTCCGTCCTGGGCCTTGGCGCATCCCTTCCATTTTGTGGCCCATAACGGAGAGATCAACACGTTGCGCGGCAATATCAACAAAATGATGGCCCGTGAGGCGAGGATCTCCTCGGAGCTTCTGGGCCCCGAGATCAAAAAACTTCTTCCGATCATCAATCCATCCCTGAGTGATTCCGGCATTTTTGATAATGTTTTTGAGCTCTTGACCCTGGGTGGACGTTCCATGGAGCATGCGATGATGATGATGGTTCCCGAGGCTTTCGGCGTGAAATACCATATCAGTGAGGCAAAGCGGGCATTTTTTGAATATCACGCTGCGATCATGGAACCATGGGATGGTCCTGCGGCCATTGCATTTACAGACGGGATGAAAGTCGGTGCCATCTTGGACAGGAACGGTCTTCGCCCCGCCCGTTACGTTATCACGAAAAGCGGGCTTGTGGTTATGGCATCCGAAGTCGGAGTTCTTGATCTGAATCCTCCGGACATTCTCGAAAAAGGGATGCTGGCTCCCGGAAAGATGTTTTTGGTGGATACCGCTACGAAGCGGGTGATCAAAGACAATGAGATCAAATCCGGGATTGCCCGGCGCAAACCTTACCGCCGGTGGCTTGAAGAGAACCGGATTGAATTAAAAGGATTGCTTCAGGTGCCAGGTCCTGTGGAGGTCGATGAAAAAACACTCGCGCTTCGCCAGCGTATTTTCGGCTACACGCTTGAAGATGAAAAAATGATCCTTCTTCCTATGGCAGAGAACGCCCAGGAGCCTGTGGGATCCATGGGCAATGATGCCGCGCTTGCTGTGCTTTCAAACCGTCCCCAGCTTCTTTACAATTATTTCAGGCAACTTTTTGCGCAGGTGACCAATCCGCCGATTGATCCCTATCGCGAGAATCTTGTCATGTCGCTTATGAGCTTTGTGGGGCGTCAGGGTAACCTTCTGGACGAGACCCCCCAGCATTGTCATCAGTTGAAACTGTCACACCCAGTACTTACCAACGATGATATTGAACGTCTCAAGACATCCAACCTGGCCAGTTTCCGGGTAGCCACGGTTCCCATGTTTTTTGATCCATCAGGAGTTCCGGAGCGGTTGGAGAATGCTATCCAGTTATTGTGCGAGACTGTGGAACAAAAATTTGATCAAGGATGCTCCCTCGTGATTCTGAGTGACCGCGATGCCGGCCCGGGGAAGGTCCCGATCCCGGCGCTTTTGGCCGTTACAGCAGTACATCAGTATTTGATCCGAAAAAGTAAACGCTATCTGGGCGGGCTTGTACTGGAAACTGGCGAGGCACGTGAGGTGCATCATTTCGCGTGCCTTGTGGGTTATGGGGTTAATGCGATCAATCCTTATCTCGTGTTTGAGACACTAGTGGATCTTAAAAAACGCGGACACATTTCCGAAAGTTTGACCCTGGAAGCAGCTATCGAAAACTACATTACTGCTATCAAAAAAGGTCTTCTAAAGGTGATGTCCAAAATGGGTATTTCCACGATCCGCAGTTACCGCGGCGCGCAGATATTCGAAGCGGTCGGACTAAGCGATGATTTTGTGGAACGTTATTTTCCGGGCACCTCGTCACGAATTCGCGGGATTGGCCTCGACGTCGTGATGCGAGAATCTCTTGAACGGTTCAATGCGGCTTTTCAAAAAGCGCCGGCAAATACCGAGACCCTGGATTCCGGAGGGAATTATCACTATCGGCTAAACGCGGAAAAGCACCTGTTCTCTCCTCTGGCGATCGTCAATCTTCAGAAATCAGTTCGCGAAGGAGATTACAGCATCTTCAAACGTTATACGTCCGAAGTTAATGATATTAATAAAAACCTGTGCACACTTCGAGGTCTTTTCAAGTTCAAAAAAGGGCAATCGGTTCTGATCGATGAAGTGGAGTCCGAGGACACTATCGTCAAACGATTCGTTTCTTCGGCCATGTCTTTCGGCTCCATCAGTAAAGAAACGCACGAGACCATCGCCATCGCCATGAACCGGCTGGGAGCGGCGAGTAATTCGGGAGAAGGCGGAGAGGATGAATCGCGTTACAAGCCGCTGCCCAACGGTGATTCCAGCAAAAGCATGATCAAGCAGGTTGCGTCGGCCCGTTTCGGCGTAACTATTGATTATCTAGCCAATTCCCGCGAGCTCCAGATTAAAATGGCGCAGGGCGCGAAGCCGGGGGAAGGGGGACAGTTGCCTGGCCACAAGGTAAACGAGATGATCGCCAAGGTGCGTCATGCGACGCCCGGCGTGATGCTCATCTCGCCGCCACCCCATCACGATATTTATTCGATCGAAGACTTGGCCCAGCTTATCTTTGACCTGAAAAACGCTAATCCCGAGGCGCGGGTTTCCGTCAAGCTGGTTTCGGAAGTGGGTGTGGGAACGGTCGCTGCGGGGGTGGCCAAGGGGAAAGCGGACATGGTCCTGATAAGCGGTCATGACGGAGGAACAGGAGCATCGCCCATCTCTTCGATCAAATATGCAGGTTCACCGTGGGAGATCGGACTTGCCGAAGCCCAGCAGGTGCTTGTTATGAACAAGCTTCGCGACAGAATCCGTATTCAGGTAGACGGCCAGATCAAGACCGGACGCGATGTCGTTATAGGCGCAATGCTCGGCGCCGAGGAATTCGGTTTCGGAACGACGTCACTTGTTACTCTTGGCTGCATTATGATGAGAAAGTGCCATTTGAACACCTGCCCTGTGGGGGTGGCGACCCAAAACCCGGAACTTCGCAAACACTTTTCTGGAAAACCAGAGTACCTGATGAATTTTATGAAGTTCATCGCCCGCGAAGTTCGTGAACTGATGGCTGAATTAGGCTTCAGGAAATTTGAGGATATGGTGGGTCGCGTGGACCGGCTTGAAGTTTTTGATGCGGTTACCCATTACAAGACGCGGGGTTTGGATTTTTCGAAAGTGCTTGCTACAAATGAAGTACCCCCGGGTGGGTCGATCCGCTACGTATCGGCTTCCAAACCTGACTTTTCACTTTCTTTGGATCCGAATCTCATCGAAAAGGCCAAGGCCGCGATCGAATTCAAGCAGCCGGTAGTTCTTTCGCAGAAGATCCGCAATTGTAACCGCACGGTCGGGACTACCTTAAGCTACGAGATCGCAAAACGCTACGGTTTGAAGGGACTTCCGGAAGACACGATCAGGGTCAAATTTGAAGGGTCGGCAGGACAAAGTTTCGGTGCTTTTCTGGCCCGGGGGGTGACGCTTGAACTCGAAGGTGATGCAAACGATTATTTCGGCAAGGGGCTTTCGGGAGGCCGGATCATTGTGTATCCGCCAAGTTCCGCAACATTCCGGCCGCAGGACAATATCATTACCGGCAATGTAAATCTTTTTGGTGCGACTGGAGGTGAAGTCTACATCCATGGCCGGGCCGGCGAGAGATTTTGTGTTCGTAACAGCGGTGCCCTTGCGGTTGTTGAGGGCGTGGGGGATCACGGTTGCGAATACATGACAGGTGGCCGTGTAATTATTCTGGGACAGACGGGCGTGAATTTTGCCGCGGGGATGAGCGGTGGTATTGCTTACGTGCTTGATGAGAATCAGCTTTTTGATACGCGTTGCAATCTTGAAATGGTTGATCTTGAGCCTGTTGCGGAAAATGAAGAGCGGGAATTCCTCAAGAAAGCGATCGAACGGCACGCCAAGTTTACCGGTAGTAAGTACGCCAAATCGATCCTTGCCAGTTGGGAAGAAATGCTGCCGCGTTTTGTCAAGGTGATGCCGATGGATTACAAAAAGGCCCTTGCAAAATTAAAAGAACGGCAATCGGAGCGTTCGGATGTGGCTGAAATGACGGAGGAGGTCTTTTTCTAATGGGAAAATCAGATGGATTTTTAGAATACAAACGCAGCCTTTCGCCAAGGCGGCCAATCCCGGAACGTCTCAAGGACTATCAGGAGATCTCGAAACCGCTCTTGGGCGATGAGATCCGGAAGCAGGGTGCGCGGTGCATGGACTGCGGAATCCCGTTCTGCCACGCCCTCGGCTGTCCTGTCTGTAATCTTATCCCTGAATGGAATGACGCGGTCTATCGGGCTCAGTGGCACGAGGCCTTCGAGCGTTTGTCGCTTACGAACAATCTCCCGGAGGTGACGGGCCGTGTTTGCCCCGCGCCGTGCGAAACCGCCTGCACGCTTGCGATCAATTGTGCGCCAGTCACAATCGAACAGATCGAGCTTTCCATCATCGAAAAGGCGTTTGCAGAAGGTTGGGTAAAACCCAGGCCTCCCGCAGAGGAAACCGGCAAAAAGATCGCGGTCGTTGGTTCTGGCCCCGCGGGTCTCGTTGCGGCCCAGCAACTGCGTCGTGCCGGGCATAGTGTCACGCTTTTTGAAAAGTCCTCCAAAATTGGTGGACTACTCCGGTTTGGGATCCCGGATTTCAAACTTGAAAAATGGGTGCTGGACCGTCGCATCGAGCAGATGAAAGCCGAGGGCGTACGGTTCAAAGTGAATGTCGATGTTGGAGTAAGTATTTCCGCAGAAGAACTCCAGAAAGACTTTGACGTGATCCTTTTGACAATGGGGGCCGGTGTACCGCGCGATCTGAAAGTTCCGGGCCATGAACTTTCAGGGGTCCATTATGCCATGGAATTTCTGACGCTTTCCAATAAGGCTATTTCTGGTGAAATCAAAACGGATCAGCTTATTTCCGCGAAAGGGAAGACAGTGCTTGTGATCGGCGGCGGGGACACCGGTTCGGATTGCGTCGGAACCTCGAACCGTCAGGGTGCAAAAAAGGTCTACCAATTCGAAATCCTTCCGAAGCCCAGAGAATGGAAAGAACCGTGGAACCCGTCCTGGCCTGACTGGCCATCGATTCTTCGCACTTCGACCTCCCACGAAGAGGGTTGCGAACGGGATTGGTCGATTACGACCAAAAAGATCACGGGCAAGAACGAAAAGGTTCATGAAGTCCATTGCGCACGGGTAGAGTGGGAATTTGATAAAACCACCGGGCAGTACTCAATGAAGGAGATTCCGGGTTCCGCATTCGTTCTGCAGGTCGATCTGGTGCTTTTAGCCATGGGATTCGTACATGTGGAACATTCTAAACTTTTGGTGGACCTCGGTGTGCAGTTCGACGCCAGGGGGAATATTCAGACGAACGGTGCTTACATGAGCACTGTTCCAGGTGCTTTTGCGGCGGGGGATGCAGTTCGCGGTGCTTCACTCGTGGTATGGTCCATCAGCCAGGGCCGCCAAGCCGCACAAGCCGTTCATTCCCATCTTAGATCTTAAACTACATGCAAAGATCCCTTAAGATATTAGCCGTAATTTTTACTATTCTTGTTTTCTCGGTTCCTTTAATGGCTGCTGAAGTCGAGATCCAGGGGGAAGGGACACCGCAGCGCAAACTCCAGCGCGGCTTTCTCAATGTTGCCCTTTCCCCGATCGAGATCTCCAACGAGCTTTCCAAAGAAGTCCGCAACGACACAATTCCTCCGAGCTGGGTGGCAGGATTAGGCCGCGGTTCGATTTATGCCGTGGGACGGGCCTTAGTGGGGGTTTACGAGATGGTAACTTTCCTGATTCCTTGTCCGGCCCAGTACAAGCCGGTCCTCTTCCCGGAATTCGAGTGGGAACATTTTCCCTCCTCTGACAAAAACTAAATCGAAGACAAATGTAGTCTTGATTTCCAAAAGCTCTTCGAATGGATCAGGGGAACACTTGCCTTCACCTGACAAATAGTAATCAGGAGTGGCGTGCACAGTCTTTGGTCGTCATTACGTTTTAATCAAAGGCAGACATGATCGGGTCTTAGTTTCTCTGTAAAATCCGGTTAATTAAAGGCGACGACAAAGGAATATCAATCCCTCAAACATAAATACTTGTCGTTATGCTCATTTAAGATATACTTCTTTCATGCAGAATATTTCGATCACTACCGAATTTACGCCGAACCCGAACTCGCTCAAGTTCAATGTCAGCGTTCCGATCTGCACGCACGGAACGGTCCACTTTGCGTCCAGGGCTGAGGCGGGGAAGTCCCCCCTGGCTGCTAAGCTTTTTGAAATCGAACACGTCAAAGAGATTATGATTGGCTCCGATCTTGTTACTGTGACGCGGGATGAGAAAGTACAGTCCTGGAGCATTTTGATCCCGCGCGTGACCCAAGCGATACGCGAATTCCTTGTTTGTGGCAAAACAAGTCCCAAAGCTTGTGAAAAATGTGCCGATGCAACGAATCCTGGTTCTGCAATCGAAAAAAAGATCATCGAGATCATGGACGAACAGATTCGTCCGGCCCTTGCCCGGGATGGTGGAGATGCGGTTTTCTGCGGTTTTGAGAACGGTGTTGTAAAACTCCACTTAAAAGGCGCCTGTTCCGGGTGTCCGAGTGCGATCATGACACTCAAGATGGGTATCGAAGCCTACCTCAAGGAGCGCATTCCCGAAGTAAAGGAAGTTGTTCGCGTCTAGGCCAAAGCCAAATGGTGGATGACGCGATAAGCCAGCTCCATCCTCCATCCGTTACCCCGCCTGTTTGTATAGCTTTATTCTGCCTCAAATCGGTCGATACTTCGAGGGAGGAAGTCCGGTTCAGGGAGGGGATCCAATGGCCAAAAAACTCTTGAAAAAACTCAACGCAAGCAAAATTACAACATTCAAAATCCGCAACCGACGCGGCTATGCCGCAATCTTTATGAATAATCTTACTGAGGGGAACACGGTAGAGATTGCCTTGGCGCGTATGGCTAAGGCCGTTAAACGAATGGGGTACCTTTTGGGCTAGCGCCCAAAAGCGTATTTCGAAAAACGGGAAACGGGAAACGCAAAAGATTTTTCGTTCAGCGTTCCCCGAGACCCGTTCCCCGGAATATTAGCGGCCGCTGGCACTCTTGCGCTTCGCGAAGCAATCCTTGCAGTAGACCGGACGATCTTCTCTGGGCTTAAAAGGAACCTCGCATTCCTTTTTGCATTCTCCGCAAATTGCCTTATGCATCTCGCGTGGTGCACCTCCAAAACCACGGCCTTCTCCCTGAAACCCCATGTTATCTCCTCCTGTTGGCACTGATGTCAGTGCAGTTGTGGGAAAAAATTCCCGAAAAAACAATTACCTCTCTGAAAATTGCGTGAATACTTGATGGCTTCCGCGTTACGGTCGTGGACCTTTCCGGTGACGGAAAAAAGGTTTATCGCCATGACCGAATCCACGGGATCCTGCACCTGGTTTTCTGTCAAAAGGTTGCTCCTGGCCAAAGCTTCTTTCCCTTGGGCGGTCGTGTGAGAATCCACCTTCTCGCGGGCGATCATGAGAAAAGCCTTCTTTCCTGGGGCCGCGATGGAAGTCCCTTTTGCCGTGATGAGCCCCACCCCCAAAAGAAGGGCGGAAAGGTTTTGAAAACCGTTTTTCTCTGTCCCGAAAGGATCTTTCCGGTGATTGACCGATCAAAAGGTCTATTTTTTTCTCCAGAAAATTCAGTTGCTGTTGCATCTTTCTGATCAAAGATACAACATCTGAGTCGGCCTGCGGGGGAACGGAAAGTCCCTCATTTTCTTCTGAATGTTCACTCATGTTGCTTTGGCTCCTTTTGCGTCCTGGTTTTTAAAATAAGAAAGGTATGCTGCGTGCTTTTCTTGTTTGACCCTTAATCTTCTCCGGCAAGCGTCAACGCCGAAAGGACCGAAGGGTTGATCCTCGACGCGTGTCCTAGGTTTTTTAGAACTCTATCCGCTGTTTTCTTTAAAGTGAGCTTAAACACGCAGGAAAGTTCTCCCACAAGCCCTTTTGCCGAACGTTCAAGTGCCTGACGTTTTCTCTGGTCTTTAGCTTCGAACTTGTCATGAGCAAAGGTTTGCAGTGTCCGGGCCAGACCCCAAGTCTGATCTTGCAGATTCGAGGATGAATCGATTTCGGGATGGTTTTTACCATTTCCAGCTTTTAAATAGTGCAGGATTTTATTTGCTTCCCTAGGCGTAACAAGACCGTGAAAACCGGAGACTTCCAAGTCCGCAGCCGAAATAACAAAACGAGATTTCATCTTAGTGGCTACTTTTGGCACCAACGAATAGCTGGGGCCCCCTTGGTCGTACGGACCTGGTGGAGTGATTCTTTCTACGCGGCACAGGCCATGGACCGGGTGGTAAAGCAAGTTACCGTTCGCGATCTTTTCTTTTTTCATAAGCCTTTTTTTTAAAGGTTTCGGACGGTTCATTTTATCGAGAGGTTTCAGGTATTGCGTCAATATTAATTTTATAGGTTCGCAGTACCGTCCTTGTCTCAAATTTTATTTTTTAAACGGTCGACAAGGGCTGTCATGATTACCCGTTATTTCTTTCAATAACGAGAATCATGGCCATACCGTGTACCGTTAAAATTTAATAGACATGGTGCTAGTATAACTTCAACCAAGACGGGCTTGTTTCAGTGCTGGTGTCACCTAGGGGATTGCCAAGCTCTATTGTGACGGGGGCATTATACAATAGTTCTTCTCAAAAGAGTTATTTATTCCACATCCCGTGTTTTGATCCCGGTGATGATGTGTTTCATTGACACTTCTGAATGATCTGCTGTAAAATCCTCAAAATTCAAAGGTTACGGAGATTTGCCTTCATTATGTCAACACGCGTTTTAAGCGGTACACGACCCACGGGGAAACTGCATCTGGGGCACCTTCTAGGTGCCCTCGAGAACTACAAGAAATTGCAGGGGCAGGATGCTTTTTTTATGATCGCGGATCTGCATGCCTTGACCACGGAATATGAAGACAAGACCAAGATCGCCGGGAATGTGACGGAGGTCGTGGTTGATTATCTGGCGAGCGGTCTTGATCCTGAGAAGTGCACCATGTTCGTGCAAAGCGAAGTGCTGGAACACGCCAATCTCGCACTGCTTTTTTCAATGATCACGCCGATCGCATGGCTCGAACGAAATCCGACATACAAGGACCAGATCAACGAACTAAAAGGCAAGGAGCTTCACACTCATGGTTTTCTCGGATATCCGGTGCTACAGGCTGCGGACATCGCGATCTATAAGGCGGAAAAAGTTCCGGTGGGGGAAGACCAACTGCCGCATCTGGAACTGACACGCGAGATCATCCGTCGATTCCATTTTTTATATAAAAAAGAAGTTTTTCCGGAGCCGGAAGCAGTGCTGACGCAAATTCCAAAAGTCCCAGGGCTTGACGGCCGCAAGATGAGCAAAAGCTACGGCAACGGTATTTATCTTGCGGATTCCAAGGAGGAAGTGACGAAGAAGGTCAAGACTATGGTGACCGATCCGGCACGGAAGCTGAGGGCCGACAAAGGACATCCGGAAGTCTGTCCGGTGTTTTTTTATCACAAGCTTTTTAATAAAGACCAGGTGGAAACCGTGGCGCACGAGTGCCGGAATGCGCTGCGAGGTTGTGTGGATTGTAAGATGGAAATGGCCGGTAAATTGAATGAATTTTTGGAACCCATTCGGGAAAAACGTGAAGCATGGATGAAGAAAAAAACGGAAATACGGCAGATTCTCGATCGGGGAGCCAAGAGGGCGCGGGAAATAGCGAGCCAAACCCTCAAGGAAGCCCTTCAGGCGATGGGTTTGGTGTCGTAGCTTCTCCCGCGACGCACCCGGCAGAACCCGCTCCGCTTCCGCTTATTCCGGAAGCTGTGAAAAAGCATGACCCTCTTCATGTCAAAATCGCTGTCTACGACGGGCCGCTCGATCTTCTTTTAGACCTCATCAAGAAAAACGAGATGAATGTCTATGACATTCCGGTCGCGGAGATCACGCAGCAGTATCTGGATTATCTGAAGGTGATGAAGCAGCTGGACCTTGAGGTCGCGGGCGAATTCATCGTGATGGCCGCAACCCTCATCTATATCAAGTCCAAAATGCTGCTTCCTACGGACAAGGATGAGGAGGAGGGCGAAGGCGAGGACCCGCGTGCGGAGCTCGTGCGCAAACTTCTCGAGTACCAGGCCTTCAAGGAGGCAGCCAAGGAGCTCGGGCTTCTTCAGACCGAACGCGGCAAGATGTTCACGCGTCAGATCACGGATTATTATTTGGGAGAGCTGGATCCCGCGGACGTGGGAGTCGATACTTTTAGCGCGAATTTTTTTGATCTCATCGTCGCATTCCAGAACGTGCTCGCAAAAAAAGAGCCAAAAAACCAGCACGAGGTTTTTGAAGAAGTTATCTCGATTGAGGAAAAGATGATCCAGATCCAGTCCTATCTCGTCGAGAAAAAAAAGGTTTCTTTCAACGATCTTTTTTCGGAGCGCTGGACGCGGAACGAACTCATTGCTACGTTTCTTGCGATACTTGAACTCGTAAGGACTCATTTCGCCTGGGTACGGCAGGACAAGCAATTCGGCGAGATCGTGATTGAAAAGCGGGAAGAGAATTAGCACTGTGTTGCTATTGATTTTATGGGTTCGCAGTGCTATACCGTTAACCCGTAAAATTAAATAGAGAACGGTATTAGTATAAAGAAGTCTTTCTGGCGAAGAATTTATCTGAAATTCACGGGATTTGAATTATGAAAATGACCGCAGCTCAGGAACGAGAAAAACAAGCCAAGCTCAAGACTCTGCGCAAAGAACTGGATCAAGAGATCCAGGAGCAGCTCGAGGAGAAGAATGCCCTTGAGGGTTTGACGGGCGCCCAAAAATTTCAAATAGAGTCTTTGTGCGAAGAGGACCTTCAGGATCCGAAGAAGGCCAAAGGGGTAATCGAAGCGCTGATCTTTGCGTCCTCGAAGCCTCTCACGCCGGCCGAGATCCGCAAAGTCACGAAGGTCCTGACCGTGGGGCAGATTGAGAAGATCGTGGCGGAACTGAAAGAAGATTATCAAAAGACGGAGCGTTGTTTTGAACTTTTGGAGATTGCAGGAGGGTATGAAATCTCAACCCGGAGAGAATTTGCGCCGTGGATCCTGAAGATCGAGTTGCAGCGCAAAGCACGCCAGGCGACGCAGTCGGCGCTTGAGACACTGGCAATCCTTGCTTACAAGCAACCGCTTACGCGTGCTGAGATCGAAGCCCTGCGCGGAGTCGATACGAGCGGTGTGTTGAACACGCTCATGGAAAAAAATTTTATTAAAATCACGGGCAAAAAAGAAGTTCCGGGGAGGCCGTTTATGTACGGAACCACGGAAAAGTTTCTGGAACATTTTGGCCTCAAAGAATTGCGGGACCTTCCGAGTATCGATGAGATTCGTCAAATGGTGGATAGCTCGGTGAAGAAGGAAGAATTGATAGGAACGAAAAAGATCGTAGGTGTGCCGAAAGACGACATGCCGCAAGATGGTGCGCCTCAAGGCGAAACACAACAGCATGGAACAACGCCGACTTCTGAAGTCCCACCGGACCTGTCCGGGGACAGGCAAGCGACGGAAGAGATGACACCCGGTGAGAGCGAGGGAAACGTTTAACATGGATCTGAGCCAACTACGCAAGAAAATTGACGAACTGGACCAGAAGATCATCGGGCTTTTGAACGAGCGAACCGAGTTTGCACGCGAGGTCGGAAAAAAGAAAACTGAGGCAGGTAAGGAGATTTACGCTCCGGAAAGGGAAAGCGAGATTTATCGGAAGATCGATGGTCTGGCGGAGAAAGGGATCCTGCCAAAGGATGCCCTGAAATCCATTTACCGGGAGATCATGTCGGCGGCGCTCGCGCTGGAAAAGCCGCTCGCGATCGCCTATCTCGGACCTGAAGCGACCTTTACGCATCTTGCGTCGCTTTCCAAGTTCGGTTCAAGCGTTGA
Source organism: Candidatus Omnitrophota bacterium (assembly GCA_041651495.1). Lineage (GTDB taxonomy): Bacteria > Omnitrophota > Omnitrophia > Omnitrophales > Aquincolibacteriaceae > Aquincolibacterium. The sequence goes on from JBAZJC010000025.1 coordinate 16,143, forward strand.
GTATCGTTCCTGTGCAAGTATCGGCGAAGTTTTTCGGGAGGTCGAACAGGGGCGTGCCGATTACGGTGTGATTCCGATCGAAAATTCCATCGAAGGTGCTGTAAGTCATACGCTTGATATGTTCATTGATTCGGATCTTAAGATTTGCTCGGAGATCTATTTTGAAATTGCGCATAACCTGATGTCGAATGCTCAGAACATGAAGCAGATCAAGCGCGTGTATTCCAAGGCCGAGGTATTTGGCCAGTGTCGTATGTGGTTGGAGTCACATCTCCACCACGCAGAACTCATGGAAGCCTCGAGCACGTCCGCAGCGGCCAAACGCGCGGCAGACGAAGATGGCGCGGCGGCGATTGGCTCAAAACTCGCGGCGACTTTGTACAATTTGCCAATCCTGGCCGAAGGTGTTCAGGATTTTTCGAACAATGTGACGCGCTTTCTCGTGATTTCCAAACAGATTCCGGGCCGGACCAAAAACGACAAGACCTCGATCCTCGTCTCAATCCGCGACAAGGTGGGCGCACTTTATGAGATGCTTCTGCCGATCAAGAAATACCGCGTGAACATGACCAAGATCGAATCGCGCCCATCCAAGAAAAAAGCATGGGATTATTATTTTTACATTGATCTTGAAGGACATGTAGAGGATCTGCGTGTCCGGAAAACTTTCGCAGATATGGAAAAAAAGGTTAAGTTCCTCAAAGTGTTGGGTTCCTATCCCGCTGCGGGAAACACCAAGGATTAAAAAAGGAACTAATCTTTTTTTAGGAAAATATGCTTCCATTTAAAAAACACATCCAGGACATCAAGCCCTACGAACCCGGGAAGCCGATCAAGGAGCTTCAACGGGAGTATGGGATTCGCAATGTCATCAAGCTTGCCTCGAACGAAAATCCACTTGGGCCTTCAGGAAAGGCTGTCAGCGCAATGCGCAAGGCGATCCGGGAAGTTCATCTTTATCCGGAAGGGAGCTGTTATTATCTCCTGACCCGTCTTGCCAAAGAACTGGATATCGACCCGGCGCATCTCATTTTCGGGAATGGCTCCAACGAGATCATCGAACTTTTGGCGCGCGGTTTTTTATCTGAAGACGATGAGATCATTTCTTCGGAGATGACCTTTCTGGTCTATCCGATCCTTTCTCAGGTCTGCGGCGCCACGTTCAAGGCCATACCGATGAAGGATTACCGCTACGATCTGGATGGGATCCTCCGGGCGATCACGCCGAAGACCAAGCTTATTTTCATCGCGAATCCCAACAATCCGACCGGCACTTATGTGACGGCAAGGGAAGTTGAGGATTTTCTTTCCAAGGTCCCGGAGCATGTGGTGGTATGTTTTGATGAAGCGTACGTGGATTTTGTGGATGCCGAAGATTTCCCCAAAATGCTCGAATACGTGAAGGCCGGGCGTCCAAACGTCGTTGTTCTGAGGACCTTTTCCAAGGCGTACGGCCTTGCCGGGCTGCGTATCGGTTATGGCGTGGCTTCCAGGGAGATGATCGAGTATTTTCACAAGGTCCGTCAGCCGTTCAACGTGAACTCCCTCGCACAGGCCGCGGTCGTAGCGGCGCTTGATGATTCGTTTTTT
>JBAZJC010000026.1:0-17532 GCA_041651495.1 Candidatus Omnitrophota bacterium
CCTGAAATGGGACCCACCTTGGCCCATTCCGGCGTATACGTCGCGTAGGCTTTTTCGATCCAGATATTCTTGAAATCGAAATTATTGCCGAGAGTTTGATTCGTGGAAATGGGATCCCCGTTATAGCCGGTACTCACCGCTTTATCACCACTGGCCATTGAAAAACCAACCTTCATTTCAGGATTAAATGTTTTTTCAAACCCATAGCGCAAACGAAAACGGAAACGGTTCCTGTTAGGTTCATAACCATTGTTCGCGGCGGTTTTGAGATGAAATGCTTCATATCTCAAACGAAGGTCGCCACTGAACTTGAGGTCCTTGAGCCATTTGCTGGCACCACCGGTCGAATCACTCAAGCGCTGATTGAATTCTGCCTCACTCATCGGAGGAGTGGCTTCCACGCCGCTAGGAGCCATAGCGATCTTCCCGCCGCCGCCCGCCTTGAGCGCCTGAAGTTCGGCTTTCTGCGCCATGACGGTCGATTGAAGATCGGTCATTTGCTTCTGCATGTTCTTGACCATGTCCATAAGCTGCGTTTCGTCCGCAAATGCCGCGGACGAAAAAACCATAAGGCAAACAACTAAAATGCTCGCCAGTTTTGTAAAAGGGTGGTGTTTCATAAAATTGTTTCTCCTCCGGTTGAGTGATACGTGAACAGAATTTGTTTCCGTCCAAGTCTTTTTTTCTTTACATTAAGGGTGACTTGGACGGCCCCAATTACCGAAAGGCAGTAATTGATCAGCATTGGGACCGCTCGTTTTGTTTTCATGGGAGAAGTATAGAAAACCCGTGTCAGGTCTATTCGATGGGAGTGTAAAAAGCGCGTAAACTCTCTAACGTGGTAAAGAAGAAGGATGCCGGAGATTGCTCCGGTTTAACACTTAGCTTTGATTTTTGAGTGAAAGGGGAAAAGAGCAGGGGTAGGCGAAGGATGCTCTGAGGCAGAACGTAAAAAGCTTTTCGCGTTCTCTGTTTTACTGCTTTCCCATTTCCACCGAAGGTTCTACGGAGGGATCGAGGGTGGTCTGATTATCCGTTGCGGGAGGCGGGTTAGTCGAAGCTTGAACAGCATCGAGAGTATTCGTGTCCGGCTGTGCAGGTGTGTTTGTATTTTTTGTATTTACAGAAGCCGACAATACGGGGGGAGCTGCAGGTTTCGGGGTTTTGGGTGTTTCTTTCTCTTTCTGTCCAGGCATCGGTGTCTTTTTTGCCACGGGGTTCTTCAAGGGCTTGGCCAAATAAACGGGCACCGTTTCAATGGGAGAAACCGGTGCAGGGACTTGGGTTGTTGTCGCGACTTTTGAAGATTGATAGCGCGGATTTTTTTCATCCAGAAAAATTTCTTTGGTCCCGGGAGGAACTCTCAGGATAAATTCCAGCGGATCAATCGTGTCCAGTGCCATGACCCGGGTGAAGAAAATGGCGCTGCCTTTTTTTGTCTCGGGAGACGTGATTGTGATCTTCTTGGGAAAAATGATCGAATCGTAAGAGCCGACGTGACCCCGAAGTTCTCGAAAATCATAGCGCTGGATTTCCGTGACCGGTCGCCCTTCAGAATTATAGAAAAGCTCACCGCGCACATCACCCTCGGGCGTCAGGTACAATTTTCTTACTATGGCCTCCTTGTCGTCACTCCGGCCATAAACGTCCAGACTCGTGATCGCGGAATTGGCCCGTTCAATCTTTGTGCGACGGGGATCTGCAGCCATGGGCTTGAGCGCCCTGTAAAGATCGCGGGCCTTGAGATGACTTTCAATGTCCGGAGAATCCTCCAAATCGAAGATGGATCCGTGATAGACCGTGTTCTGAGCTGGAAGATAAAGGTCAAAGCGGCGATCGAGCGTACGAAATACGAACATCAGTTCCTGCTGGGTGTCCACGCAGGTGAGGAGCATGCGCTCATCAAGGCGTTGATATAGAAGTTCGCCGCCGCACATGGCGTTCGGATCCCCCGTCTTTGCGAAAAAGAGAAGCACATCCGCGCGGATTGCAATCCAGCGGTAATGACGGGATTCGATCTTTTGGAGAATGCTCTCCAGCTCCGCGTTTGAAGTCATTTCCGCCCAAGAGACAGGGCCAAGGCCTAAAAAGGAAGTGAAAAAGACGGTCAAAAATAAGGAACGCAAGGCGCGGTCCATTTAACTCCGCGGGGCTTCGGCGAGGGTCTTTTTCGTGTGGAGAATACGCTGAATGGCCGTTGTGTGCGTGCCGACAAGCAGGATCAAAAGTGCGAGCTTTAACAAAGGTGAGAGAATCGTTGCTGCCGCCAAAATGAGAATCCGCTCTGCTCTTCCGAAGACACCGATGCTGCAATTCTTGATGAAGTTCTCAGCCCGGGCTTTACTGTAGCTGACCGCGAAGGTGCCGAGAATAATGCCGAGTGTGACAAGGAACCAGAAAATCTCGCCGGTACGGACAAAATAAATGGACAAACCGGCAAATACAAAAAAATCAGAATAACGGTCTACGGTCGAATCCAGAAAAGCCCCAAAAGGATTTACTTTGCCGGTCGCGCGGGCCAAAGGTCCGTCAACAAGATCCGCCGCCCCAGCCACGATCAGCATGATGCCGCCAAGAAAAAAATATCCCTTTGCGTAAATCACGCCGGTGAGAAGAGTTAGCGCCGCGCCTGCGAGTGTCAGCTGGTTGGGTGAAATGCCCTTAGCGGTCAGGAAAGAAACGATCCGAGTGACAATTGGTTCAACTTTCGGATAAAGGGTCTCGCGCAAAGACATGGCCACTTAGCGGGGGCAGGTGCCCTGGATGAATTTGCGGACAAGCTCTTTGGCTTCGTAATCCACGATCTGTTTAGGCGGATGTTTCATTGTATAAGCGGACATGGATATGAGCGGTCCGCCGATCTTGCGGTCCCGGGCGATCTTACAGGCCCGGATCGCGTCGATCGAACAGCCGGCGCTATTGGGCGAGTCCTCGACGGAAAGACGCATTTCGGCTGTGACAGGAAAACCGCCGAAACCACGGCCCTCAATGCGCAGATAGCAGACCTTATTGTCGTTTTGCCATGGAACATAATCCGAAGGACCTATATGAATATTGTCTTCGTCCAGCGGCACATCGAGTTGACTCTGGACCGCCGAGGTCTTGGAAATCTTCTTCGATTCCAAACGTGAGCGGTTGAGCATATTGAGGAAGTCCGTATTGCCGCCGGTGTTCAACTGATATGTGCGATCGATCTTGACGCCGCGATCCATAAAAAGCTTTGCAAGCGTACGGTGTGTGACCGTGGCGCCAATCTGGGCTTTAATATCGTCGCCAACGCATGGGATACGCTTAGTCTCAAAGCGTTTCGCCCAGGCCGGGTTGGAGACGATAAAAACCGGCATACAATTGATAAGACTCACGCCTGTTTTTAAACACGCCTCGGCATAAAATTCGGTAGCTTTTTGGGAGCCAACCGGGAGATAATTGAGGAGAATTTCAGCACCGCTCTCTTTAAGAACCTTTTCCACATTACAGGCTTTTTTATCGGAAGGGAGGAAGGTGCGGTCTTCCTTATAACTGGCCATATGTTCGGAAACCCCGTCCAGGAGGTTGCCCATTTCGACCTTGATTTTACTTTTGGGGATCGGGCCAATGGACCAGACGCAGTTTGGTTTCGCGGCAAGAGCCACGTCCAGTCGCTCGCCCACTTTGCGCTTGTCGATGTCAAAAGCTGCCACGACTTCAATATCGTGGGGGAGATAACCGCCCATGTCATAGTTCATCAGACCGAGATGTTCGATGGGCTTGTTTTTGCCAGGTTTTTGGCCGGCTAAAACGCGGTAGTATTCAATGCCCTGTACGAGCGACGCCGCGCAGTTTCCGGCGCCAGCAATAGCGATTTTAATTTTACCCATTGATTCCTCCCGTTTGATTTGCATGAAGACGATGGGATTTTTTTGTAGATGGCAGGATATGATAGCAGTAAGCCCTCGAAAATCAAGCGAAACAAGGCGCTTCTAAGCATTATTGACAGCGAAGGTTACATCGCATACGTCCGATAACCCTAAGATTTGTTTGCCTTTTGTCTAGTCTTATTTTGTGCTAAAATACTGCCCGTTCACACGTTACAAATCTTTGCATCTTCAAAAAAAGCTTATCTTGTCAAGCATCAACGCAGGGATATTTTTTAGAATGTTTCTGCAAAAAGGGACATGAAGGTTTTAAACATTACTTTAAAAACAAACGGAAGCGTTCAATACGCTTCCTGTTTTTAACAGGAGGACTGATGGCTTCTTATGAGGATTTCCAAAAATTAGATATCAAAGTGGCTGAAATCGAAAACGCGATCCCACATCCGAATGCGGACCGACTCTATGTCCTCGGTATTAAGGTGGGCGAGGCACACAAGCAGATCGTGGCTGGAATCCGGGCCCACTACACTGAAGAGCAGCTTAAAGGGAAGAAGATCGTCATAATTGATAATCTGGACGCCGTCATGATCCGTGGCGTAGAATCTCAAGGAATGCTTCTTGCCGCTTCGGACGCTACGACCCTCACTCTCGTCGTTCCCGAGCGCCCCATCCCCGCCGGCACAAAAGTGAAATGAAACTTGTACGGCGTACTAAACGACCCGTAAAGATTTATAGGAAGTTTAGTGTAGCACTCGCTTTGAATAAGCCTTTTGATGAAGAGCAAGTGCGTCATGCGAAATTTTTTTCGCCGTAGCCCGTACTCCGTACGCCGTATATAGTGATATTCTTGTCAAAAAACATCTCCTATGTTAATATCCCGCCTCTATGAAAGATCTCCGCGGTTCCCGCAACTCAACAAAACATCTCGACTTTCAGCCGTTTAAAGCCTGGCGTTACAACACCGACCATGTCAAAATTTCCGCGGTCCTGGCGCCGCCTTATGATGTGATCTCTCCGGAAAGACAGCAGAAGCTTTATGAAAACTCACCTTTTAACTGTATCCGTCTTATCCTGAATAAAAAAAACCCTGCGGATACGGATCAGAATAACGCCTACACACGAGCTCGCGATACATTCCAAGAATGGCAGAAACAGGGTGTTCTTATACAAGAGCAGGAACCTTGCCTTTATGTGTACCGGCAGACTTTCAAAGATCCCGTAACCCACTCAACCAAAAACCGGTTTGCGCTTCTTGGCCGCGTTCGTCTTGAGCCGTTCGAAAAAGGCATTATCGTTCCTCATGAGAAAACGCTTCGCGGCCCCAAAGAGGATCGCATGCGGCTTCTCCGGACCGTACGGACAAATTTTTCTCCCGTGTTCGGTCTTTATAAGGACAAAGGATTCGAAGTCCGGAGTATTATTCAGGATCCCATGAACTCCAATCCCGTGTTCGAGGCTGAGGATGACGACAAGATTGTGCATGCGCTTTGGGCGATCGAGGATCCGGACGTTCTCGCCAAGCTCCATAAAATTTTTCGGTCCAAAAAAGTTTATATTGCGGACGGGCATCACCGTTATGAAACTGCACTGGAATATGCCAGACGGCAAAGAGAAGAACAGCGCTCATCGGATTTTGTACTCTTTCCATTCGATTATATGTATATGGCGCTCGTGAGCTTTGATGATCCGGGGTTCATTGTTCTTCCCACGCACCGGATCGTGACCAAGCTTGGCATGACTGGCGGTGAAGCTATTCGCCGGCTTGAGGAATATTTCAAAGTGGAAAAAGTTTCACTTGCCAAATTGAAAGAGATGACGGCTTCTTATGATCAGGAGGGAAAGATCTTCGGGATGGTTCTGGAGGAAGGGTGTTTCCTTCTGACGATGATCGACAAGGAAAAGGCGAAAAAACGGATGGTCCAGGGCAAGCCCGCCATTTGGTACGATCTGAACGTGAACGTGCTTGCACATCTGATCTTTGTCGAACTGCTCGGGCTTACGGAAGATCGCTGGGAAGCGGTTTTGAAATTCGAACATACGGTCGATGGGGCCGTAACGCCGCTCCAAAAGGGCGAGGCTCAGGCCGTTTTCCTTTTGCAGCCTCCCAAGGTCGAGATGCTTGAAAAAATGGGTGCCGTAAACGAACGCATGCCCCAGAAATCCACCTTCTTCTATCCTAAGCTCGCTACAGGGCTTGTTTTTTATTCGCATAAAGAATAATTTTAAAATCCGCAAAGTCCTCGATCGTTTTTTGGGTGTCCTATGTCTCTTGTGATCGAAACCTTCCGTTCTTCTCAAACCCCTTGGGAAGTTTTTCAAGAGGTTCACGCAAACTCCCGGGTTTGTTTCTTTTTGGATTCTCCCCAGCATGCTCCTCCGGATCAAGTTTATTCCTACATCGGGATGGACCCCGATCTTGAGGTTCGATTGGGCGAGAAGGTCTTTTGTATCGAAGGCGAATTGAACGGGAAATATCCTACCAGCAAACTTTTTCCGGTTCTTAAAAAAATCCTCAGAAAATATCAAATCCGTGTCCGGAGTCCTTATCCGTTTTTTGCCGGGGGATTCGTCGGCTATTTCGGATATGAAACCGCGGACCTTTGCGACAAAATAAAATTCCGGACAAAACCCAAACCTGATGTTCCGCGAGTCTGCCTCGGGCTTTTTAGGGATGTAATTGTGTATGACCATCGGAAGAATGTTTTCTATCTTGTGGCGCGCGATGTGCGGCGCATGGAAAAACTTCAAGGTTATTTTGGAAGATCTGTGAAAAAGCCCGCGCAATATTTCAAACTAAAAAACTTTGTGGCCGAGATAACGAAAGAGCGATTCAAAGGGATGATCGAAAAAGCCAAGGAATATATCGCGGCCGGGGATATCTATCAGGCGAATCTGTCGCAGCGTTTTGCTTTTAGGTACGAAGGTTCTTCGCTGGAACTCTATGGAAAACTTCGCGAAATCAACCCGTCGCCTTTCTCCTGTTTTTTGAAAACAAGGGATCTAGAGATCGTCAGTTCGTCGCCGGAGCGGCTGATCCGGAAGAAAGGCCGCATTTGTGAGACCCGGCCGATTGCGGGGACATGTCCGGCTCGCGGCTCCTCGGGAAGGTTTGCCGAATGGCGAAAGAACCTCCTTCAAAACGAGAAGGAAAAAGCCGAGCATTTGATGCTCGTGGATCTTGAACGCAACGATCTTGGCCGTGTTTGCGATTACCGTTCCGTAAAGGTTAAAGAGTTTATGACACTTGAAAAATATTCCCATGTGGTGCACATCGTTTCTAGGATCACGGGGAAGCTCAAAAAAGGCAAAGACGCATTAGATGTAATCAAAGCTATGTTTCCCGGTGGAACGATCACGGGGTGTCCCAAGATCCGTTGTATGCAGATTATCGATGAGCTCGAGCCCGTGCGGCGCGGTGTTTATACCGGTTCTCTTGGCTATATCGATCTTCACGGGAACATAGACCTGAACATTGTGATCCGGACGATCCTTTTGAAGAACGGGAAAGGTCATCTTCAGGTAGGCGCGGGGATTGTGTATGATTCGGACCCTGAGAAAGAGTACGAGGAAACATTGCATAAGGCTGAGGCGTTAACGCAAGCATTGGCGGAAGCGTCGGCATAATACCAAAGCTACATTTCAAGTCGCGATTCATGTGGTGCGTGGAACAAAAATATGAATTACAAAATCTATCAAAACGGCGAAGAAGTGGACCATAACCTTTCGTTGGACCTCATGCGAACGGAGACCGTCGGTATTTTCGAGAGCATGCGTGCTTACAACGGTCGGATCCTTCACGAAGAAGAACATCTCTCCCGGCTTCTGGAATCTGCGAAGACTGTGGGCTACAGTCCTTTTCCTAAACCGGTAAAACTTCGGCTGGAGTTGAAGGCGGCGCTCAAGGCCTTTGGTAAAAAAGAATGTTATATTCGTCTGACCTTATGGGAGGGCCGCTCCTTCGTGATCCTGGGTTCTCGGGAACACCCGAAAAAGATTTATGAAAAAGGCGTGGTGCTCAAGACCGCTTCTTTCCCGCGCGGCGGACCCAATACTTTCCCTTGGCAAGCCAAGGCTTCAGCTTACCAGCAGGCAATATTGGCCAGCACTGAACCACATTCGGACAAGATCTATGAGTGGATATTCCTGGACTCGCAGAATTTTCTCACCGAGACCCGCATCGGTAACTTTTTTATCATTAAGTATTGCTCCACACACCTAGGATGTAAAACTTCTCGCTCCTGGTGTGCGGAAAAGGGTGGCGCAGTGCTGTTCACGCCTCCGGAACACCTAATCTTGAATGGAGTGACCCGCCGATTTGTGTTAAAATGTGCCTTCGAGCTCGGAATCAAAGTTTGGGAAATTCCCTTAACCCGGCATGAATTTTTCAATGCGGATGAGGCTTTTCTTTGCAATACTTCCTGGGAAATCCTGCCGGTTCGAGAACTTGATGGTCGCATGATAGGCGCCGGAGAACCGGGTCCCGTTACTTTAAAACTGCACAGCTATTTTAAAAGGAGGGTTCAGCAAGATGTCGCGACACGTCGTTCGCCGGGCACTTCTCAGCGTTTCTGATAAAACCGGTCTTATTCCTTTCGCCAAAGTATTGTGCAAGCACGGTGTGAAAATTCTCTCCACCGGCGGCACTTTAAAAACCCTTAAGCAGGCCAAAGTTCCCGCGATGGCGGTGGAGGATTACACGGGATTTCCCGAGATGCTTGATGGCCGCGTGAAGACCCTTCACCCGAAGATCCATGGCGGTCTTCTTTTTCTTCGCCACAAGAAAAGCCACCAAAGACAGGTTAAAGCGCACGGCATTGAGCCCATCGACCTTGTGGTCGTGAATCTCTATCCTTTCGAAGAAGCTACGAGCAAGGGGAACCTGAGTATGGATGACGCCAAAGAATTCATCGATATCGGCGGACCATCGATGCTTCGTTCTGCGGCAAAAAATTATCAGTCGGTGACCGTGATCACGGACGTTCAGGATTATGACCGTGTCGCGAAGGAACTCGACGAATGCAAAGGAAGCGTTACGGACGAAACACGTTTTGCTCTTTCCCAGAAGGTTTTCGAGAAAACCTCAGCCTATGATGCCGTGATCAGCCAGTACATGGCCAGACACAAGAAAAAAACCGGAGAGGAACCCGTGCTGCCGCCACAATTCGTTTTCCATTTTAAAAAGGCCCAGGACCTCCGGTATGGCGAGAACCCACATCAAAAGGCCGCTTTTTATATCCCGACAACACACAAGGCCTCGGCTTCCTGGACCCAGCTTCATGGCAAAGAACTTTCCTTTAACAACCTCATGGATGTCGAGGCAACGTTGGACGTGCTTGCAGAATTCAACGCGCCGGCGGCATGCGTAATTAAACACAGCAATCCGTGCGGTATCGCGCAAGACACACAGGCCCTTGTGGCGGTCGACAAAGCGATCGACGGTGATATTCTTTCAGCCTTCGGCGGGATCGTGGGGGTCAATCGGTGCTGTGACCGCAAGATCGCCGAAAAAGTCCTTGAGAAGCTCGCCTTTTTTGAAGTGATGGTTGCGCCGTCCTTCAAGCCGGGAGCGTTAAAACTCCTCAAGGCCCGGAAGAATCTCCGGCTGATCGAGGTCCATCAGTTCCGTGACGAGAATCTCTATGACGTAAAATTTCTTCGTACGGGGATCCTAGTCCAGGAAAAAAATCGGCCCATTAAGGACCATATGGCGGAACTGAAGAAGAAACTCAATTTTGTCACAAAAGCAAAACTTTCTGAAGCAGAGACCGAGGAGCTGATCTTTGCATTCCAGTGTTCCAAAGTTGTGAAATCGAACGCCATTGTGTTGACTCAGGGTAAGCATACGGTTGGGGTCGGGGCGGGGCAGATGTCACGAGTGGATTCGGTACAGATCGCGATGCAGAAGGCGGGTTATCTGGCCGAAGGCGCAATGCTCGGCAGCGATGCTTTTTTCCCCATGCCGGACTCCATCGAAGTGGCGGCCAAGAACAAGATCAAGGCCATCATTCAGCCCGGTGGTTCGATCCGCGACGCGGACGTGATTGCGGCCTGCGATCAGGCCGGTATCGCCATGGCCTTTACTGGTGAGCGGCATTTTAAACATTAAGAGGCGGGAAGCGGGTAACGGCAAACGGGGAACGATTCGTTAACCGTTCAGCGTTTCCCGTTCCCCGAGTTTTATGAACTACTCCCAAGCCCTTCGCTATTTAAATTCTTTTATCGATCTCGAAAAACTCGCACAGTTACCCAAGAACCCATTCTTCAATCTTAAGCGGATGGAGCATTTGCTTAAAGCGGCGGGCCGTCCGGAGAAGAATTTTTTCCCCATTCTGATTGCAGGTACCACAGGAAAGGGATCGACGGGCTTTTTTCTCGAATCCATTCTAAAGGCCAACGGCATCCGGACGGGTTACTACCACTCACCGCATGTCGAAGACCTCCGTGAGAGGATACGGGTTCAAGGCGCCATGGTTCCCAAGAAACTTTGGGCTGAAGGACTCTCCGCGATTCAAAAACTTCTCCATAAAAACCTCCTTCCGGAAGCATGGGGTGTTCTGACCTATTTCGAGGTTCTGACATTTCTCGCCGTTTGGGTTTTTGCAAAGACGGGCATCAAGATCGGCATTTTTGAGATCGGGCTCGGCGGCCGGCTTGATGCGACCAATATTCTTAGAGCACCGGTTGTGATTCTGACCCCGATTCATCTTGACCACGAAGCATTCTTGGGCAACACCATTTCAAAGATAGCCGCCGAAAAAGCCGCGATCATCAAACTACAGGATCATGTCGTAATCGGGGAGCAATGCCGGGAGGCATTTCAGGTGATCCTTGGGGCTGTGAAAAAAAACAAAGGAATTTTATGGAAAGCAAAGCCCGTTTCCGGTATCCAGCTCGGGCTTTCCGAGGATTTTCAAAAGAAAAATGCCGGCGTCGCTTTTAAAACCGCAATAATATTAAAAAAATATTTTGATTTCCCGGTAACTCTCAAACGGTCAAAGGAGGGATTGCGATCCCGGAACTGGAAAGGCCGGATGGAAGCTTTTCATCAAGACGGCCGGCGATTTATCCTGGATGGCGCGCATAATCCCATCTCGATGAACGGGCAGGTCCGTTCATTGAAGGCTCAGAAAGTTCGAGACCCATGGCTTGTGTTCGGCGCGATGAACGATAAGAACAGCCGGGAAATGCTTAAGGTGTTAAGCGGATTTTTCTCAAAAGTGATCCTGACCGGCATTGCTGGGAATCGCGCTAAGCCGGTTGCGATGCTTGTCGAAGAAGCGAAAGGACTTTTCAGGTGTGTGCTTACGGCCCGGAATGTTAAAGAAGCATTTGAGTTATTGAGAAACGCGTCGAATTTCGGAGCAAACATTGTTGTAACAGGATCTTTTTACCTTGTCGGAGAAGCGCGAAGGATCTTGAAGCATGGCTAAATTCGAATTGGATGACACGATCGCAGCGGTAGCAACACCCGCCGGAGAAGGCGGGATTGCGGTGATCCGTGTAAGCGGCCCCCGGGCCTTCGAAGCGGTTGAGCCGTTTTTTATTTCTCACAAGCATGAAAACTTGAGTGATACTCCCACCAATACGATTCGTTGGGGAAAGTTTATGGATCCCGCGGGATCCCTCGTGGACCAAGTGCTTATCAGTTGTTTCCGTGCTCCGCATTCCTATACTGGACAGAACGTGATTGAAATCAGCTGCCACGGTGGTTTTGCAGTTACAAGAAAAATCCTGAGATTTTTGCTCGGGAAAAACATTCGCCATGCCGAGCCCGGGGAATTTACGCGCCGGGCCTTCCTGAATGGAAAACTTGACCTTACGCAAGCTGAGGCCGTGCTCGATCTGATTCATGCCAAGAGCGATCGCTCGCTCGATATCGCTATCCGTCAACTTTCCGGGGCTCTTTCCCGTACGCTCAAAGAATTGAAAGATGCACTGATGCGACTTTTGGCTCACATGGAAGCCCATCTTGATTTCCCGGAAGAAGAACTGGAAATTGATATCAAGACCGGCATGCAAGGCCGATTTACAATCATTCAGGAAAAAATCCATTCACTTATCACGAGCTTTGAACGCAACCAGTTGATCCGCGAAGGTATTCTTGTGACCATTGTGGGAAAACCCAATGTCGGGAAATCCTCGCTTTTCAATGCACTTCTTGATCGTGACCGGGCGCTTGTTTCCGACATGCCGCATACTACGCGCGATCATTTGGAAGAAGCTCTCGAGATACGAGGATTCTATGTCCGGTTAAGGGACACCGCGGGAGTGATCTCGGCTCCGGAACATCCGCTTGATAAGATGGGCATGGACCGAACGCTTGAAGCGCTAAAGGAAAGTCAGGCGGTGTTGTGTGTGATGGATGCTTCCGCACCATTTGAGGAAGCCGATCGCCATGTTTTTCATCTTGTTCCCGGAGATAAGAAAATAATCGTGCTCATGAACAAATCCGATCTCTCTTCTCGGCTTGAAGTAAAAGAGCTCGAAACATTTTTAGGCGATAAGCCACGGATTCGGATTTCCGCGAAGACACGTGCAGGATTCAAAGAGCTTGAAGAAAAGATCGCCGATTGCTTGGGGCAGGAAACTTCCGAAATCGGGGAGCAGATCACAAAACTCCGGCACAAAAAGGCATTGGAGGCTGCGCTCGAAGCGTTGCAGCGCGCGGAACAATCCTTTCAAATGAAAATGTCGCTCGAATTTGTAACATTGGATCTTCACGCGGCTCTCGAGACTATGAAGGAATTAACCGGAGAGACCTATTCCGAGGATCTTTTGGACGTCATCTTCTCGGAATTCTGTATTGGCAAATAATATTGAAAGAGAAGCAGAAAAAAATCCAATAAGCGTTTGACTTCAAAAATTTCTTTGTTAGAATCCCCCTCGCTGGACGCATAAACGAAAAAATTCTCGCCGGGACGCTCGACGGAAATCAGTTTTTGAAAATTCGTTTCTGGTTTTTAAAAACGTAATCAATTAAAATTTTTGTAGTACATTTTTAAAATTTAGGAACCGCGAAGTACAGGTCTAAACACCCAGAGGATATAATCACTAAAAACGGCTCAGGAAAAAAGTTCGAAAACAATACTATATGTAGTATTCAAGTCTGGATTGGCAGCAACATATAGTAATATTTAATAAGCTTTTGAAAATCCTAAGGAGAAAAGACGTCTCATGAAAACGGAGAAACTACCATCCACTCAGGAAGGGCAAAGTCTGGGTCGGGGGCTTGTATTCAGAAGGTTTTTCACAAAACCGGATGTGTACCCGCTGGATGAAATTAAATACGTCAAACGCAGTTCGGTGATTACGAATCCCGACGGTTCGGTAGTTTTTAAAATGGAGAACGTGGAAGTTCCCGAAAACTGGAGTCAGCTTGCGACCGATATTATCGTCTCCAAATATTTCCGGAAGGCTGGAGTGCCTGGGACAGGTTCTGAGTTGAGCGCGCGGCAAGTGGTGGCCCGTATCGCACATTCAATCCGGGTCGCGGGTGAAAAGTTTGGCGGTTATTTCAAGACGGTAGGAGATGCTCAAGTCTTTGAAGAGGAAATGCTTCATTTGTTGATCAACCAGAAATGCGCTTTTAATTCCCCGGTTTGGTTTAATTGCGGGATGGATCTTTACGGGATTAAGGGAAGCGGCGGTAATTTTTATTGGGATCCGGCAACCGATGCGATTCGTCAAGCCACGGATTCTTATTCCAACCCGCAATGCTCCGCTTGTTTCATTCAATCCGTGGACGATAACCTGATGTCTATTTTCGACCTGATCAAGAATGAAGCCCGGCTTTTCAAATACGGCTCCGGGACTGGAACGAACTTCTCAAAACTTCGCGGGCGTCAGGAAAAATTATCAAGCGGTGGGACCTCCTCAGGGCTCATGTCGTTTTTGGAAGTGCTGGATCGCGGAGCGGGTGCGACAAAATCCGGAGGGACCACGCGCCGTGCGGCGAAGATGGTGTGTCTGGATCTCGATCACCCCGAGATCATGGATTTTATCAATTGGAAGGTTCGCGAAGAAAAAAAAGTCGCCGCACTGATCGCAGCCGGGTATTCCTCGGATTTCAACGGGGAGGCTTATAAAACGGTTGCGGGGCAAAACTCAAATAATTCAGTGAGGATCTCGGATGAGTTCATGCGCGCTTATTTGAATGACGGGAAATGGCAAACGCGTTTTCGCACCACCGGAGATGTTTGCGAGACTTTTCAGGCCAAGGATATCATGGACCAGATCGCCTTTGCCGCTTGGGCGTGCGCCGATCCTGGTGTCCAATTCGATACAACGATCAATGATTGGCATACTTGCGCCAACACCGACCGCATTCATGCCTCTAATCCATGTTCGGAATACATGTTCCTGAATGATTCGGCATGCAACCTAGCCTCTATCAACGTCATGAAGTACCTGCGGCCGGATGGAACTTTCGATATTGAAGGATTTCGTCACACCACTCGCGTTTTTATCACGGCCATGGATATTCTGGTGGATTATGCTTCATATCCGACCGAACAGATCGCCCGAAACAGTCATGTTTATCGGCCGCTTGGGATCGGTTATGCCAATCTTGGAAGTCTTCTCATGGTTAGCGGCATTCCGTATGACAGTCCGCAGGCTTCCGCGATTTGTAGCGCGCTTACGGCGATCTTGACCGGGCATGCCTACAGAACCTCCGCGGAAATCGCGGCCTCCAAAAACGCGTTTTCCGATTACAAAAAAAATGAAAGCTCAATGCTACGCGTGATCGAAAAACATCGTGCGGCAGCACACAAAATCTCAGCCGAACACTGCTGGCAGGATATCCTGGTGGCGGCGCATGAAGATTGGGAAGATGCTTTCGAGATCGGGAAACTTTACGGTTATCGCAATGCACAGGTCTCCGTGATCGCTCCGACCGGTACGATCGGGCTTCTTATGGATTGTGACACTACCGGGATCGAGCCGGATTTCGCGCTCGTGAAATTCAAAAAACTTGCCGGAGGCGGTTATTTCAAGATTATCAACCAGGGTGTTCCAGCGGCTCTTCACAAGCTCGGATACTCCGAAAACGAAATTCAGGATATCATCGAATATATTCAAGGAACTTCCCGTCTCGAAGGGACTCCGCGGATCAACCGTGCGACCTTGGCGGCAAAAGGTTTTACGAGTGCCGAAATGGATAAAATCGAATCCATGTTGCCATCGGTTTTTGATCTCAGTTTTGCTTTTACGAAATGGACGCTTGGGGAAGATACGCTCAAGAGGCTTGGCTTTAAATCGGAGGATTACAACCATCTCCGGTTCAATGTGCTTGAGGCGCTTGGTTTTTCGAAGACGGAGATCGAAGAAGCCAATAACGTAGTTTGTGGCATGATGACGATCGAGGGCGCACCCCTTCTCAAGCCCGAGCATTTGCCGGTTTTCGATTGTGCGAACCGGTGCGGAAAAAAAGGTAAGCGTTTTATTGAGCCCATGACGCATGTCCGGATGATGGCTGCGGCGCAGCCGTTTATTTCCGGTGCTATTTCCAAGACCGTGAATCTTCCTCACGAAAGTACGGTCGAAGAGATTGAAAAGATCTATGTGGAATCCTGGAAAATGGGACTTAAAGCCGTGGCGCTTTATCGGGACGGTTCCAAGCTATCCCAGCCGCTTAATACGAAATCCGGCGATTCGTCTTCAGAAAAAAAATCCGAAAAGAAAAATGAAATCCAGAACGTGCATCCTCCGGTTCTGCAGCGCAAGCGCTTGCCCAAAAAGCGCGCCGGGATCACGGTAGAATCCCGCGTCGGAGGCCAAAAGATCTATCTTCGGACCGGGGAATACCCGGACGGGTCGCTTGGCGAGATCTTTGTCGATATGCATAAGGAGGGCGCCGCGTTCCGCTCCATGATGAACTGTTTTGCTATTGCGGTTTCACTTGGGTTGCAATATGGCGTGCCGCTTGAGGAATTCGTGAATGTCTTCACGTTCACGCGCTTTGAGCCGCAGGGACTTGTGGATCATCCGAACATCAAGCTCTCCACTTCGATTGTGGATTATCTTTTTCGCGTACTCGGCATGGAATATCTGGGAATGACGGAATTTGTCCAGATCCCGCCGGCGCCGGAAGACCTTCAAATCAACAAAAAAACGATTTCATCCGTCACCCAAGTGTCCGTGATCGAAATTCCTGCTCCCGCCAAAGATCTGGCTTCACCGGCGAGTATTGTCAAAAAAAACACTTCGCTAGCTGCTGCCGGTGCGAACGAGCACCTTTCAAATATGATGGGAGATGCGCCTTTTTGCTCGAATTGCGGACATGTGACTGTTCGAAGCGGCTCTTGCTATAAATGCCTAAACTGTGGCAATAGCATGGGTTGTTCCTGATACAACACATCGCCACCCATTCATGAAAAGGCCGGCAAATTCTTTTACCAGCCTTTTTTGTATGAATCGACACTATCCCAATTTTATTTTTTTGATAAAAAATAATTAGAATTACTCCCATTTCAGTTTTGACGCAATTAATGGAGCCCCACGGTGTTACAGCCGTGGTACTCTCATGCTTTGACGACATCCCGTCGAAGCATCCACGCCAAAATGCGGCGGGATATCCCGCACATTTCCCGTACGGAATCCCGCAATGTGCAGAGTTCCAACGGGACGCGGCATCCTCGGGCTTACACTTCAGATCTTCTGCGAAGGCGGGATAAATATTGGGACTGCATCGGCGGGGCTTTTGAAGTGCTCTGGCCGATGATTATGCAGCGCGGAAGGCTCCTTGGATTTGAAAGGGGCACACCTGCGTTGGAACATGACACAGCGTTCTATCTCTAGAGGCGGGCGGCCAACCCGTAGCGAAGCAGCATTTCAATTTAAGAAAGCTGCTTCCGGAATGGTTTCAATAACCCAAGTAATTTGGGCGCGACTTTATAGCCCAGCTCAATTGCCTTATCACAATGCAGGATCGCCAGGTCGTATTGCTTTTGGTAATAATAGGCCACGGCAATATTGTTGTGGGCTACCGCAATTTTTGGATTCATTCCCAACGCTTTAGTCAGCAGGGGTATTGCTTTTTTCGTCTGGCCCAGTGCACAATAGGCCGAAGCAAGGCTGACATGGCCCTCAGCTGACGAAGGACTGATCTCAACGGCCCTCTGAAACATCCGAATCGACGATTTGATATCGCCTTGCTCCAGGTCGAGATTTCCGATGTCATAATATGCAGTATAAAAAGGCACATCGTGCGCGATGGCCTGGTGATAAAGGGCGAACTGTTCCGCTTTTTTTCCAGCTTCTTCATAAAGCTGCGAAAGCATAGGATAGGGCAGAAAAAAACCAGGGGCTATTTCCACGGTCCGGCTTAGCATCTGAATCGCGTCATCATTCTTTCCGAGCTTTTTATATAACATCCCGAGACTGTAACAAACTACAGCATTATTCGGAGCAAGTTCGAGCGTTTTTTTGTAAAATGGAATCGCAGTCTCATTATTACCAAGCTTGGAATAAGTCGTCGCAAGGCTAAAATAAGATACAGCAGGTTCCGCCCCCATTTTGAGGCCCTGCTTGAATGTGGTGATCGCCTTGTTGTTTTCCCCCATGGCGTTATATAAATTTCCAAGATTGATGTAAACATCAGTGTCATAAGGCGCATACAGAAGCACTTTTTTGAAATCGCCCAAGGCCCTGTCATAATCTTTTCTCTCCGCAAAATATA
>JBAZJC010000027.1:0-17358 GCA_041651495.1 Candidatus Omnitrophota bacterium
CGCATCAAAAAAGTAATACCTTCTTCCCGCATCCTGGTTTTTACCGCCCTGGACAAAGCCGCTTCGACGGCGAAACTACTCCATATCTCGCGTTCGCAAGTGATCGGCGAGCCGGTCGGGCGCAATACCGCGCCGTGTGCAGCGTGGGCCGCATCCTTGATCCTGAAAAAAGACCCCTCGGCGATCTTGGGTATTTTTCCTGCGGATCATTTTATTAAGGATGAAACCACTTTTGCAAAAATCCTTCGGGTTGCTTATAAACAAGCAGATGAAGAGGGAATGCCTGTGACGCTTGGGATCAAACCCGGCCGGCCTCATACGGGATATGGCTATCTTGAAATAGCCGGGAAGAAAACGACAGTTCACAATACGCCGGTTTTTTTTCTAAAACGTTTTCATGAGAAGCCAAAGCTTGCGCGGGCCCGGGCGTATTTTCGTTCAAGGAAATTTCTCTGGAATGCCGGAATTTTCATTTGGCGGGCGGATTGTCTGCTGGAAACCACGCGTTGTGAACTTCCCGCTGTTTTTAAAAAGGTCGTAAAGATCGCTGCCGGGGGGATTTCCGCGGTTGCTGTCAAAAAACTTTTTTCCAGGGTCCCGGGCATTTCGATCGATTATGGGCTGATGGAAAAACTTTCCGGCGGGATATTGACGATTCCGGCCGCGATAGGCTGGAATGATGTCGGAAGCTGGTCGACGCTCAAAGACGTTCTTCCTGTCGACAAAAAAGGGAACCTTTCCGTGGGGAACAATCTTCTGGTGGAAAGTTCCGGTAATGTTGTGAAGGGGTCCGGGCGTTTGATCGCGACGGTGGGTCTCAAAGACCATGTGGTGGTCGATACCGGTGATGCGGTCCTGGTCTGCCCGGTGAACAAAACGGAATCTATCCGTAAGATCGTCGTCGAACTTCAGAAAAGGAACATGCACCGTTTTCTTTAACAAAAAAAGGAGATCTACCATGAAAACATCTCACAAGTTCTTAGCGTTACTTCTTTCAACGCTGGTGCTTTCGGGCTGTGCAAGCACCACTAAAAAAAGCTGCACTCGTGCGAGCCAAAATCCTCCCGCGGCAAGCACTTCAGTGGCGGCGGTTCAACCGGCAGCTGCGCCGGTATCGGAACCCGTTGCGAATGAGGTCCCGGCCGCAACGAGAAAATACGTAAATAAATAATTTGTGGGGGATGTGCATAATCCCGATTCCTATCGATTTTCGACAAAACGCATTGTTTTAATCGTGACATTTTTGGTTTTCGCAGACTGCACATCTGTTAAAACAATCGAACTGAATATCAAATCCACCCAAGCTCTCCTGTAGAGAGCTATTTCCGGATCTCCGCTATGGTCTTATGGCAGGCGCTGGTATTAGGGATAGTTCAGGGAATTACGGAGTTCCTTCCGGTCTCCAGTTCCGGGCATCTGGTGCTTTTTCAGAGTCTCTTCGGGATGAAGGAGCCGATGCTGGCGTTCGATGTGGCGCTCCACGCCGGTACGCTCGTCGCGCTCCTTGTTTATTTCAGAAAAGAAATCGGAGCAATCCTGGCCGGCTTCCTGGAGTTTTTGAAAAAATGCAGTTGCCCTTGTGCGTGTTCCGCGTCTTCCGGGGATCGGTCTGCCGGACTTTGGTTTATGATACTTCTTACGCTGATCCCCACGGCCGTGATCGCAGTTTTATTCAAGGATTATTTTGAAAATGCCTTTTCAGACCTTGCTTCTGTCGGCTGGCAATGGATCATCATGGGAGTGCTTCTGCTCCTGAGCGTGAAGATCCCGGAAGGGACGCGGAGGTTTGACAGGATCGGCTGGTGGCGTTCCCTTTTGATCGGATTGGCGCAGGCGCTTGCGCTGATCCCGGCGATCTCACGGTCCGGGAGCACGATTCTTGCCGGCATGGCTCTCGGCATCAAACGGGAAGATGCCGCGAAATTTTCTTTTTTGATTTCTATTCCGGCAATCATTGGAGCGGTCTTACTTGAACTGAAACACGGAGCAGCTTATTTTGCATCCCATGAGAATGAAGTCCTGGCCGGATTTTTAGCTTCAGCCTTGAGCGGTTACATGGTCATCAAATGGCTGATGGGGATTATCCAGAGGGGGCGGTTCTCGGTGTTCGGCTATTATTGTCTGTTGGCCGGGTGCGTGAGCCTCGGGATTGCATATCTTTCCCGATGAAAACCGTTCGTTGTATTCTCCAAAGAGGTAAAGATCGACCCGTCAAAAACCGTCATCCCTGGATCTTTTCGGGCGCGATCGACCGAATCGATGAGGGATTCGAAGCCGGCGACCTTGTTCGTGTTCTTTCCGACAAAGAAGAATTTCTCGGCCTCGGTTATCTCAATCCCAAGTCCCAGATCGTGGTCCGGATGCTGGCGTTCGAGGACGTTCCTGTCGACGAGGCCTTCTTTGACGCAAAAATCGCCCAGGCCTTCGAGATCCGGAAAAGGTTCGTGCCCTTGTCCTCCCGTTTTAGTTCAACAGGGTCGACAAGGGCTAGCACTGATTTCTTTTCTAAAAAAAATGATGAAAATCATGTGTTGCCGCGCAGCACGAATGCTTATCGCCTGATCCATTCCGAGGGAGATTTTCTCCCAGGTCTGGTCGTGGACGTCTACGGGGATTTTTTAGTTGCGGAGTTCAATACGGCCGGGATCGACGCCTGGAAACCGGTGATCGTAAAATGCCTTCAGAAATATTTCCCCTCGCATTCTATTTTTGAAAGAAGCGATTCGGATCTTCGTAAATGGGAAGGTCTTAAGCGTTCTGTGGGCGTGCTCACAGGTTCGGAACCGCCGGAAGCGATTGAGATCCAGGAAAATGGACTTCTCTTCGGTGTTGATATCAAGGGGGGGCAAAAGACCGGGTTTTTTCTCGATCAACGTGAAAGCCGGGAAATTGTGCGGGGACTGGGCGACGGCAAACGAGTGCTCAATTGTTTCGCCTATACGGGCGGATTTTCCGTCTACGCGGCCAAGGGTGGCGCAAAAGAGGTCGTATCCGTGGAATCGTCCGAGCCTGCGGTGGCTATGGGGCGCAAGAATTTTCAAAGGAATCAGCTTGACGCGGAGCAGAGTGTCTGGGCCCAGCAGGATGTTTTTGATTATTTACGTGCGACGAAAAAAGAATTCGATATGATCATTCTCGATCCTCCGGCTTTTTGTAAAAGTAAAAACCAGGTTCAGCATGCCGCGCGCGGTTATAAAGATATCAATCTGCAGGCCCTGAAACAGCTCCCGAAAGGCGGCCTGCTTTTTACGTTTTCATGCTCGTCTTACATCACGCCGGATCTTTTTCAAAAGATCATCTTCGGCGCTGCCGCGGATGCGAAACGCGATGTCAGGATCCTTAAAAAAACCTCCCATGCTTTCGACCATCCGATCAACATCTACCATCCGGAAGGAGAGTATTTGAAGGGCCTTCTCTGCGAGGTGGCATGATCAGCCACCGTTGAAAAATAGGTGGGCGTGAGAAGTGTAAGGCGGTATCATTTAAGCGGATTTCTAACACAGGAGGGACAAAACATGGCAAAAGTGACGGGTTTGAAATGGAGTAAAACTTCAGCGCCAAAGCTTTCAAAGGAAGAGCTGAATGAGCGTATTCAAAAGAAAGCCAAGGAGCTTTGGGAACAAAAAGGGTGCGTTCAAAACAAAGACCTTGAGATCTGGCTCGAAGCAGAGAAATTAGTAAAGAGCGGAAAAGCCTAACAGAACAACAAACTGGAGAAATACCAGGGCGGTTTTGTCCGCGGCTTGCGATAACAAACCGCTAAGGAAGTAGAACGCCTGATTCTTTTATAAAAATTTGTAGAAATCAGTGCAGTCCTGGTTTTCGATCATCTTTTTATTAGGGAACCAGGACAACCTTCAGAGTTTGTTTGGCGTCGGTGACGAGGCGAAAACCTTCCTGGACTTGTTCAAGCGGAAGTCTGTGGGTGATCATGTCCTTCACAGGAACCTTGTCTTTTGCGATCAACTGGATCGCGTTTTTCAGGTCATCCGGCGCCGCTCCGTAGGAAGAAGTCACCGTCATCTCATTTCTCCACAGATCGACGGTCGGAAGCTGAATATCCGTGTCCGGGATCGCGAAGAGCAGAAGAGTGCCTTTTCGGTCGAGCGATTGAAACGCCTGTTTCACCGCAGGGAGAGCCCCAGTACAAAGAATGACCTTTTCCGCTTTCAAGGAGGGAAGATCTTTCGGACTAAAAACTTCGTCAGCGCCGTATTCCCTGGCTTTTTCGCGCCGGCATTCTTCCATGTCAGTTGCAATAACCCTGGCCCCGTTTAATTTGGCGACCCGGATATTGAGTAAACCCGAGATCCCGCAACCCAGGATAAGAACCGTTTGTCCCTTTTTAACGCCAATGGTCTCTTGACCCCTGAGCGCACAAGCCAGAGGTTCGATCATCGTCCCTTCTTCATAGGAAATATTCTCCGGCAGGACATAAACCCCATGGTCGACATTGATCTTCGGGATCCTGACAAATTCACTGTAGCCGCCCGGATCGTAATTACCGGTATGCAGGGTTTCGCAGGCCGTAGGATGGCCTTCTTTGCAGTATTTGCATTGATAACAGGGAACGTGATGACTGACAAAGACCCGCTGGCCTACTTTATATTTCGGAGAGTTTGACTCAACGATGTCGCCGCTGATTTCATGGCCCAGGATCCGTGGGGCCTTTTTGATCCGGTACCATTCCATGACGTCCGTGCCGCAGATCCCGCTCGCCTTGATCTTGACAAGGATCTCGCCCTCGCCGATTTTGGGTCGCGGGATATCCTCGATCCGGACATCGCGGTTATTGTAATAAACGGCTACTTTCATGAAGGATTTTACTTCGTCGAAGGCTTGTAGATCTTGAAGGCTTTGCTCACCGAGGCCTTTTCATGAACAACGGCTTTGACCGCTTTCATCATTCCGACAGGATTATCCGATTGAAAAACGTTCCTTCCCATATCGACACCCGCCGCGCCGTCCTGGATGGCATTGTAAGCCATTTCGAGCGCCGCCTTTTCCTCTATTTTTTTTCCTCCCGCGATCACAACAGGAACATTTCCGCAGGCCTGGACGACCTTCGGAAAATCCTGGCAGTAATAGGTCTTCACCATATGAGCGCCGGTTTCGACGCACATCCTGCAGGCCAATCCCAGATAGCGTGCGTCTCTCACCATTTCTTTACCCACCGCGGTAACGGCCAGGACCGGAATGCCGTAGGTCTCGCCCTGGTTCACGAGTTTTGCAAGATTTTCGATGGTTTGTCTCTCGTGCTCTCCGCCGACATAAACGGAACAGGTGATCGCGGAGGCATTGATCCGGATGGCGTCTTCAATCGATGTAGTAATAATTTCGTTGGAAAGTTCTTTTAAAATGCTCTGGCCTCCCGAGACCCGGAGGACAATGGGCTTATCCATTTCGGCAGGGATCCAGTTCCTGAGGGCCCCGCGCGTGATCATAAGGGCGTCGGCAAAGGGAAGGAGGGGCTCCACGGTCTTGCCCAAATTTTCCAAACCCGTTGTGGGCCCTTGGAAATAGCCGTGATCAACCGCCAGCATGACACAACGTCCTGATTGTGCGTTCATAATCCTGGAAAATCTATTTTTCATGCCCCATTCCATAAATAAAGCCTCCTTGAGCAATGTAGGTTCGTGGCAAGGTAAATATTCGTGGAATTATACTCTGAGAGCTCTACGAGGTCATCCTCTCTTTTTCGGCTGGCAATTCCCATTTTTCCTATAGCAAAGTCCTCAAAATTTCTCAAAGATTCCTCGCCGGCGTTCATCCCGCCGCCAGCGAGGCGGGATTCACTCGCGCGTTCGGCTTTGCTCGCCCATGAGGCCTTGGCGGAGGCAGCTGTCGGAGTCACGCAAAGCACGGTTTCCCCTGATCTTAAGGGGAATTTGCGGGACGAGACCGCAGACGGGCGAGAGTCGTCGGACCCGAGCACCGTCGGTGCCGGACCAAGGCCTCATGGGCACCATGCCCGCTTCGCCTCACGAGCGCGTCTCAGAATCTTGAGAAATTTTACTTTGTTCTCTCTACAAATACCGGGAATTGCTAACTCTTTTTCGGTTCAACGCCCGACATGAACAAGCATAAACATCGCAAAGGTTTAAATTGCGCTGGTCTTTGTCAAAATTCGGTGCTAAATTACCTCCGCCATCCCAACTTTAAATTTCTTTACATGGATGGTAGTTGGGACAACCCTGATTTTTATTTTCTTTTCCCGAATGGTAATCAGGGCAGCCCCAATCTCAGCTTCGCTTCGATTGATTGGAATTGGGACTATGCAAAGATCCTTTAAGACGTTAACTGTACTTCTCATTCTTCTTGCTTTCTCACTTCCCCTGATGGCGGCTGAGGCCGAGATCCAGGGGGAAGGGACGCCCCAACGAAAACTTCAGCGCGGATTCCTTAATGTTGCGCTTTGTCCAATCGAGATATCCAATGAGCTTTCCAAAGAGGTCCGTAATAACACAGTTCCGCCGAGCTGGGTGGCAGGATTAGGGCGCGGTTCGATCTATGCCGTGGGGCGGGCCTTGGTGGGGGTTTACGAGATGGTGACTTTCCTGAT
Organism: Candidatus Omnitrophota bacterium; assembly: GCA_041651495.1. Taxonomy (GTDB): domain Bacteria; phylum Omnitrophota; class Omnitrophia; order Omnitrophales; family Aquincolibacteriaceae; genus Aquincolibacterium. The sequence goes on from JBAZJC010000027.1 coordinate 6,563, forward strand.
TCCTTATCCGGCCCATTACAAGCCGGTCCTCTTTCCGGAATTCGAGTGGGAACATTTTCCCTCCTCTGACAAAAACTAAATCGAAGATAAATGTAGTCCTGATTTCCAAAAGTTCTTCAGACGAGATCAAGGCAGCACTTGCCTGCCTCTGATAAGAAGTCATAAGGTTGGTAAGTAATGACAGTTCCGCATCCTTTCTCATTTTTGAGATGGATTTTCACCGTGTTGTGCGACCAACAATTCCTGCCCCCAAAATGAAGATATTGCAGATTTTTTTTATTTGATAACTTATTTTGGAAGGTATAATCTTCCTTCTCATCAGGGGGAAGATGTGAGCCGATTCCAAAAGAATAAGCTATTTTGTTTCGCAGCAATTCTCGTGCTGACGGGGTTTGCTGTGCTTACCTTCCATCCTCTGATTCATGCGCTTCATCATGACGGCGATAAAGATGACGACGCGGACCATTGTCCCTTATGCCGGTTTATTACAGCGCTTGGATTCATTCTTTTCTGTATTTTTCTGCTTTTTCTCAAAACGCTGCAAGAACAATTCAATCTCTCAGAATTCGAACAATTCTTACCGTTTAAATTTCTTTCCCCGCACTACGGCCGGGCGCCTCCCGTCCTTTCCTAATACTGCGTTTCGTTAAATTTTATCGGCTCGCAGTATTGTACCGTGTACCGTTAAAAATTTAAGAAACACGGTACTAAGCATTTTCCCCCGATTCACAACACAGGAAAGGAGTGTCGCCATGCGACTTTACCCATGGATATTTTTTCTAGGACTATTTTTATTTATTTCAACCCACGCACAAGCTGCTGACCCGCAGATTGAGATATTGCAAAACAATATGTCTCAACTTCAACAAGCCGTGCAGTCTCTTCGGAACACAATGTCGGATTTGAAAATGACAATTGAAAATCAAAATGAGGTCATCCGTCAGCAATCGATCCAGATCTCGGGGCTCCAGAAAGGGCCGACCATTCAGAGCGGTTCTGTTCCGCCGCCGGCAGCTCCTAAGGCCAATGCAGGGTTCAATCCCGATATCGGGGTCGTAGGAACGGTGCAAGCGAAGTTGACTCAGAACAAGTCGGATACGGAGGGTAATAATGCAATTGCCTTGAAGGAATTCGAAGTGAATCTGGGGCAGGTGGTGGATCCTTACTCCCGCTTTGATGCCACGCTGACTTTTAATGATGCGTTGGAAGATCAGAACGTAGAAGTGGAGGAGGCGTATTACACCCGCTGGGGATTACCGCTCGGGTTTACAGGCCAGATCGGCAAATTCCGCGCCGATATCGGGAAAACAAATCTTTTGCATGCTCACGCACTTCCAACTGCAGACTATCCTCTGGTGATCCAGAATTTTTTTGGGGAAGAAGGGTTAGCCTCTTCCGGGTTACGCCTTAAGAACAATATTCCGAATCCTTGGGATCTGCCCGTAGAGGTGAGTGGAGAGATCTTGCGTGGAAATAACGGCTCGAGTTTTGCCGGTGTCTCTAGGCGCCCTATTTTCAATACACATCTCAAAACCTTCTTTGAACCGTCGGCTGATACAAATCTTGAATTGGGTTGGACGACGATGTTTGGGACCGTCAACCCGTCTCTCACGATCGATGCCGGGGACGGAACGACCACGGAATGGACCCGGCCGGAAGGGACTGACAAATATGGCGTCAAATTGTACGGGGGAGATGCCACTTTTAATTGGTTCCTTCCTGAGGGAAAACAAGTGACATGGCAGAACGAGATCTATTTTCAGAACAGATCAGACTCCGCCAATTCTACCAATGCAACGCCTTGGGGGCTTTATTCGCTTATTGAATACAAGCTCTCCCCAAGGTTCAAGCCTGGTGTCCGTTTTGATTATGTAAATCCTCTTGAGGTTTCCGGCCAGCAGGGCACCACTTCGGTTTCGCCCTATTTGATCTTTTGGCAAAGCGAATATGCAGATGTGAAATTGCAATATTCACACACGGTCTATGCGGGCGGCGAAAAAACGGACAATGCCGCATTTTTTGTGGTGGATTTTATGGCAGGTAACCATAAACACGCAGTTCAATAGATTTTTAAATCATAGGAGAGTAGCTATGCATACTAAAAAGGCAGGTATCGCTTTTGCTTTGGTTTTAAGTTTTTTATCGGTCTTTTCGGGGGTTCTTTTTGGAGCGGAAAAACTCAATGTTGTTGCAACCACTACTACTTTGGCCAGTATCGCCAAAGAGGTAGCCTGGGATAGGATCCGCATTGAGGCGATCGCTTCTCCTAAACAGAATATCCACCATTATGCACCGACGCCTAAGGATGTTTTCAGGGTCAAACGGGCCGATGTATTCATCCACGAGGGGCTGGATTTGGAAGCCTGGCGTCAGCCGTTACTGGATGCTGCCGGGAATCCCCGGTTTTTAGGAGAAGGGAAAGATTCTATCGATGTCTCCAGAGGGATCTCGTTGCTTGAAATTCCCACCACCTTATCGCGGGCTGAAGGAGATATCCACGCTTTCGGGAATCCTCATTACATCGGCGACCCCGAGAATGCGAAGATCATTGCTTCGAACATCGCTGAAGGATTGGCGAGCGTGGATCCCGAAAATGCAGCTTTCTACCAGAAAAATGCGTCGGATTTTAATGGGCGACTGGATGCGAAGATCAAAGATTGGAAAGCGCGAATGGCGGGATTCCAGGGCATCCCGGTCGTGACCTATCACCGTAGTTGGTCCTATTTCGTTAACCGGTTCGGCTTTTCAGTAATCGGAGAAGTGGAACCCAAGCCAGGCATCCCCCCTACGGCAAAACACCTTGTGGCGCTTATTCAACAAATAAAAAACAAGAACGCTAAGGTGATCATCAAGGAATACTTTGAGGAGAACCGGACCCCCAAGAAAATAGCGGAAGAAACAGGCATCCGGATCGTCAATCTGTCGCAAGCGGTTGGTGAACCGGAGAATGCGAAAGACTATCTTTCCCTTATGGAACAAAATATCGGCTTGCTCGAAGAAGTATTGAGCAAGCAGAAAGGCAGGGTTTCATGAGCGATTTTTTTCTTTTGATGTGGAAACCCCTGGTAGCCTGCTTCATTCTGACGGGGATTCATACCTATCTGGGAGTCCATGTTGTTGAAAGGAAAGTCATTTTCGTGGACCTGGCTCTGGCCCAGATCGCGGCATTAGGCGCGGTTCTTGCCTTTATGTTTGGGTTCAGTCTGCATGGGGCTGCGACTTACTGGTTCTCTCTTGGGGCAACTTTTATCGGAGCCATCATCTTTTCACTGACGCGAACCCGCAGGGAAAAGATCCCCCAAGAGGCCATTATCGGGATCGTCTACGCGGTCACAGCGGCCGCAGCTGTCTTGATCCTGAGCCGAGCGGCGGAAGGGGATGAAGAGATCCGGCACATGTTGGTCGGAAATATTCTTTTGGTGGGCCTTAATGAGATCATGGCTATGGCGATTCTCTACGGCATCGTGGGTCTGTTCCATTGGTATTTCCGTAAGACATTTTTTCTGATCTCCACCAAACCCGAAGAAGCTTATCAAAAAGGAATCAAGGTCCGGTGGTGGGATAGCCTCTTTTATCTGACCTTCGGGCTTGTGGTGACGAGCTCCGTGCATATCGCGGGCGTTCTGATTGTCTTTTCGTTTCTGATCATTCCGGCGGTCGGAGCGATCCTTTTTTCGGATAAAATATCCGGCAGGCTTTTTCTGGGGTGGAGCTTTGGGATACTTGCGAGTCTTGCAGGGATCGGATTTTCTTATTACTTTGATCTCCCGACTGGAGCTACGGTCGTCTGTGTGTTCGGAGGGCTCTTGATCTTGCTTGCGCTCATAAGAACCTTGCTCCCTAAATTGTCAAAACAATAAAACTTTTGCACTAGAGTTCGACTGTTTGACCTTCGCGTAGGGGTACAAGATCCCTGCCGTAGGTTTTCCGGAATAATTGACGAGCGGCAGAGCCGGTGCAGTGGAGGGGAAGGACCTTTTTAACGCCCAGGGCTTGAAGTTCTGCGATGATCTTTAAATTTTCTTCCCGCGTATTGTCTTTCATGTGAAAGCCGCCACAAACGGCATAGATTCTCTTGCCGAATATTCTGATGGCCTGTCTGACGATCCGCACAATCTCCGGATGGGCGCATCCCGTGATCACAGAAAAGCCATTTCGCGATTTCACGACAAGCGCCTGTTCACAAAGAATGCCACGACCTGTATTCGCGCGCATCTGCCCAAGGGAAAAAATATTGCGGTTTATCTTTCGGGTTTTACCGACTTCGACAAGTGAGCCGCCGCTATTCAGTATCAGTTCCTTTAACGTTTTACCTGATTTTCTGCAGATGTAAACACGCGCTTTGGAATTGGTTCTCAAGAAATCCCCAAGGCCGGCAACATGGTCCCAGTCCTCATGTGAGATCACGACATGTTTGACGCGGAAAAGGTTGATCTTGAATCGCTTGATATTCTTCCGGAAAATATCCACTCTCCCAAACACGTCGAACAGAACGTCTCCCACTAGAAAAGAAATCCCCCAGCGCAGGGTTTTTCTTTCTTGTTTCGTTGAGCCCTCCGCGATCAATCTTATCTTCATTTCCCCTCGACCACTTCTGCAGCTTTTTCGACGCAGCCGACACAAAGGAGCTTTTTCAGGGTTTTGATTTCCCGGCATTTAAGGGAACCCGCTACAGAATGAAGCTGCGCCATTCCTGCTTGAGTGCGGTTGGGAAAATGACGGTCCAAGAGGCACTTTGCTGCGTAGAACGCGCCGCAATATCCTTCTGGAGCCATTCCTCCGCCACAGGCCGAAAGTAGCATGGTGATTTTTTCTTCGAGCGGAAATTGTTCCCGAAACGTTTCCGCAACAGATTGGGCACAATTAAGCCTGCGGGGGCCCTTCTTTCCTAAAAAATAGGCTTTAGCTGTTTCTTTCATTTTCTATTTTCTGCCGTCATTTTATGCTGTTTGAGAAAATATTCCGAGCATTCCATGAATTTGGCGACTCCTTTCGCGACAATGCGTTTGCCTTGCAAGAGCTCCGATTCCAAAATATGCCACGAGGAAATAGACTTTTTGATCCGTGCTCGAACGGTTGCGGCTTGCTTTACAGCAAGAGGGGACACGAAACGTACTGTCAACACTCCAGTGACGGCTATTCTACCTTGGGCGAAAAGGCAGTTCATCATCGCTCCGTCGAGGATTGCCGCGGTTATGCCCCCGTGCATCAAGCCGGGATATCCTTGCAAAAGCTGATCGCAAAAGAATCGTGCTTTGATCGAACCGTCCTTACAGATTCGGAAAGGCAATTTCATGCCGTGAGGATTTTTTCTTCCGCAAACCACGCACGCGGAATGAAAGCGGTTTTGTAAGGACTTGAGCTTTTCTTGGGCTTGTCTCATAAAATCGACAATCTGCAGACCCTCAAACCAGAATGTTCAATGGCACCCGTGTTGAGCGCAGGCGTTCTCGATAGTCAGCTCCTGGAGGCCACCCTTTGAGAATTGCTTCAAGATATCCTCGACGGTTCCGGGGACGGCGCGGTAGACCTTGATCCCGCCTTCGTTCAGCTTCTGGACAGCTCTGGCTCCCATGCCTCCGGTAACGACCACATCGATTTCTTTTCCGACAAGCGCGCTCATGGGTTGGCACATGCCGTGGGAGTGGTGCTGATTCGCGTTGTCGATGATCTCCACAGTGTTTTTTCCGGTATCGCAAACAGTGAAGTAAGGGGCGCTTCCGAAATGCTCATAGACTTGCGCGGACTTTCCGTCTTGGGTTGTAGTGGGGATGCAGATCTTCATAAATTCCTCCTTTGCGCCATGAAAATTTAGCGGCTGGTTGATGATAACACTGAATATTTTCTTTCGATCTTTGTCATGTTTCTGTTTTCTCAATGTCCTTGCTTCCCGCGATCTTAAGGGCTTTACCATTTACAATGGCATCTGCGACCTTCTTGTGAGCAGACGCAATGATGTTTCCGAATGTTTGGCGGGAGATGGCCATTTTTTTGGCGGCGTCTTCCTGGTAAAGGCCTTCCAAGTCTGCGAGGCGGATCGCTTCGAATTCATCAAGCGTCAGGTCAATCTCCTGAAGATCAGAAAGCGGAATGCCTCTGGGCTTAAAGTAATCCGCCCCGGGTGTTCCGCAAACACGTCTACATTTAAACGGCCTTGGCATAAGCTCCCATGAAGGTTATTAGCATATGCCAATAATATGCCGGAAGTGATAGGTTTGTCAAGATAGGTGAAATTTGAAACGGACGGATTTTCTCGAAGGGCATCATTCAGTTGCGAAAGTCCGTCATGTGAGGGGCCATGCCATTAAGGACGAGCGTGAAAGAGGAGGAAAGGTTTTAAGTTTTTTTCAGGAAAGCCAGCACTTCCTGTGCCGCCCGCGCGCTTGCGCCTTTTTCCCCAAGTTTCTCCCGGGCCTGAAGGAACTCTTCTCTCATTTTCTGATGAAGCTCTGGGCTTTGCAGGAAAACTTTGGCTTCGTGTGCGATGGTTTCGGGGTGGGCATCCTGCTGGATAAATTCAGGGACAACCTTGTCGTCGGCGAGAAGGTTGACGAGCCCGAGGTAAGGGACTTTGATGAGATATTTTCCGAGTAAATAAGTGGACCAGCTTGCTTTGTAGAGAAGAAAGAAAGGTGTTCCGATCAGCGAGGTCTCGAGAGTCGCGGTTCCGGAGGTCACAAGAGCAAAATCCATCGCTTTTATAAGTTCATAAAACGGGATCTCCGGGCATTCGACCTTTAGCGGAGATTCCGCGAGGATCTCATCATAAATTTCAGGACGAACATTGGAAGATCTCGACAGAAAGAAAGTCGTTTCAGGAAGATCCTTTTGAAGAAGGACGCCCGCTTTGAGCATGAGGGGGAGTATCCGTCTCACTTCTTTCTCGCGTGATCCTGAAAAAAGACCGATTGCTTGCCTGTTATGCTGGATCCCGAGCTTGGCGCGGAGCACGGAAGCATCCGGAAGCTCCGGTATCGAGTCCAGCAGAGGATGCCCCACGAACTTTACGGCCACACCTTCCTCTTCATAAAAATCTTTTTCGAACGGCAGGATCACGAGCATTTCACGAATGTGTTTTTTGACAATATGGATCCGGCGCTTTCCCCAGGCCCACAACTGTGGGGAGATGTAATAGAGGACAGGCGCGAATGAAGAGATCTTTTTGGCGAGCCGGAGATTGAAGGCCGGAGAGTCGATCAGAACCACGGCGTCCGGTTTTTCATGCCGGATATTCCGGAGCGTTTCGTTGAAGATCTTGAGATACTTGAAATAGTTCCGGAGAACATCGCCTAAACCCAGCGCCGAGATCTTCGTCATATCATGGAAGACCTGCATGCCCGTTGCTTGCATCTTGTCGCCGCCCACGCCCGAGAATTCGGTATCCGGAGCGAGTTTTCGGATCTCTGCAATAAGATTAGCGCCGTGGAGGTCGCCCGAGGCCTCACAGGCGACCATAAAGATTTTTTTGCTCATAGTTTTGAATGAATCGTGAGTTTAGGTTGTTCGGCTTGAACTCTGCGTGCGATCTCCAACGCCAGTTTCAGCGCGTCGCGGGCCGCGGTATCGGGATGTCCGAGACTTTTTCCGGACCGGATATTCGCAAGAAAAAACCTCAATTCTTCCTTGAGCGGTTCGGCCTTTTCGATATCCACAATCTCCTGCACGATCTCGGCGCCGTTCTTGCGGAAGATCTTGCAGCTTTGCGCTCCGTAGTCGAGGGAAATATAGGCGTCTTCCTGAAAGATACGGATCTTGCGTTGTTTCTCGAACGTGAGACGCGAAGCCGTGATGTCCGCGACCGCGCCGTTCTTGAACTTCATGCGGACGTTCGCGATATCTTCAAAAGGGGTGAGCACATTCACGCCGATAGCGTCAAAGCTCGCCACCTCGGATTTCACAAGTCCGAGTACAATATCCAGGTCATGGATCATAAGATCGAGCACCACACCGCAGTCGTTGATCCGGCCGGTGAAGGGACCGAGGCGATGGATTTCAAAAAAGCGGATGTTCTTGGCGATCTCTTCAATACGTTTGAATCCGGGGTTATGGCGCTCGATATGTCCGACTTGGAGCGCGCAGTTATTTTTCCGGGCGAGGTCGAGAAGCTCGTCCGCTTCTTCCAGTTTCAGCGTGATGGGTTTTTCGATCAAGGTATGAATGCCGGCCTTAAGGAATTCTTTGGCGACTGTATAGTGGGTGGAGGTCGGGGTGGCGATGCTCACGGCCTCAACTTTTCCGATCAGTTCGTGCGGATCCTGATAATAGGTTGTGCCGAATTCCTTGGCTTTTTCAACCTTGGCCGGGTCCTGGTCCGAGATACCGACAAGCTCAGCTTCGGGGAGATCGCGGTAGATACGGGCATGTTCTTTGCCCAGGTGCCCTACGCCGACCACGCCGACTTTGAGAGGTGCTGTCATCCTAAATCCTTTGAGTCTCATGAGTTATCAAAAGGAAAAGTAACGGCAAGAAGCTTAAATCATAACCTTGAGCAGTGTCAACGAATATGTTACAGTGTGCTTCCTTGTTGTACTAGGGAGCATGTGGAACGACGAACGTTGAACGCGTCGTTACCCGTCGCCCGTTCCCCAATCCAGGAGGATTATGAACATCTATAGACGATTGCTTACTTATATCTGGCCGCACCGCTGGCGACTCGCATTGGCCATCTCTTTCATGCTGGCTTACGCCGCGGCGAATTCCCTGGTTTCTGTCGCGATCTTTATCACCACAAAAGGTCTTTTTGCTAAAGGGGCGATCATCATCAACGCGGCGTCTTTTGACAAGCTTCCTGCCTGGATCGTCCGGTATCTTCCAAAAATCCCTTCTTTTTCTGTTCCCTTGATCTGGATTCCCATCTCGATCGTCGTGGTTTTCCTTTTGAGGAGCATTTTCCTGTATGTTTCCAACTATCAGATGGCTAGCGTCGGGATTCGCGCGGTCCGGCAAGTGCGGGATGATCTCTACCGTCATTTGGTTTATCTTTCCCATGATTTTTATGCCAAGGGGCGTACCGGGGATTTCCTAAGCCGCATCATGAACGATGTCGGCCAGATCCAGGGCGCGATCACGGATGTGGTCGTGGACCTTATCGAGCAGCCCTTCGTGCTTCTTTTTAACATTCCGTTGGTTTTTTACTGGGGAAGCTGGTACGCAGTGTACGCGCTTTTGATCTTTCCGATCGTTGCGGTCCCGATCATTCTGTTCGGGCAGCAGTTGCGGAAGATGACCAAAAAAATGCAGGAGCGCGCAGCGGATATCACGGCGTTCATCGGCGAGACGCTTTCCGGCATTCATATCGTACGGGCTTTTTGCTCCGAGGAAAGGGCGATCGCGCGTTTTGAAGAGATCAACAAGAGTGTGTTTGAGTTTTTCAAGAAGACCATGCGGGCCACCATCATCCAGCGTCCTTTGATCGAGGTCATGGGCGCGATCGGTGCCGGGATCGCGGTGTATTACGGGATCCAGTATTTGCCGCCCGAGCGTTTTGCGGCCTTTGCGACTTCGCTTTACCTCTGTTATGAGCCTTTAAAAAAGATCAGCAAGGTCAACAGTGTTATCCAGCAGGCCATTGCTTCCGGAACACGCATTTTCGAGATCCTGGACTCCAAGCCCACGATCCAGAACAAACCCGACGCCATGGTTTTCCATGAACCCATTCGCGAGATTTCTTACGAAAACGTGAATTTTTATTATGAACCGGAGAAATGGGTACTGCACAATATCAATGTCCATGCCAAGCACAATGAGGTGGTGGCGTTCGTGGGCGCGAGCGGATCCGGTAAGACCACACTTGTGAGTCTTCTCCTTCGTTTTTATGATCCTGTTCAGGGGGCGATCAAGATCAACGGAAAAGATATCCGCGATTTCACGCTTGAGTCCTTGCGCGAACTGATCGGGATTGTGTCGCAGGAAACCGTACTTTTCAACGCCACGATCCGGGAGAATATCGCTTACGGCCGGCCGGAGGCAAGCCTGGAAGATGTAAAACGGGCGGCCGAGATCGCGTACGCGGATCATTTCATCGAAGCCCTCCCGAAAGGATACGATACGCCGCTTGGAGACAGGGGACTCAAGCTTTCAGGCGGCGAGCGCCAGCGCATTGCAATTGCGAGAGCCCTTTTGAAGGATCCGCCGATCCTGATCCTCGATGAGGCCACCTCGCATCTCGACACACAAAGCGAAAAAGAAGTTCAGGGGGCATTGGAGAATCTCATGAAGGCCCGCACCGTGTTCGTAATCGCCCACCGTCTTTCCACCATCCAAAAAGCGGACCGCATTCTCGTGATGGATAAAGGACAGATCGTCCAGCAGGGAACCAACGAGTTCCTTTTGCGGTTGGGCGGGATGTACAAAAAGCTTTACGACCTGCAGTTTAATCTGTAAAAAAATCTTAGTCGTATCAAAAGGGTAATTTCCAGTGTCGGAAATTACTTTTTTTGTCTCGGGAAACACTAATCGAGATACTAACCTTGAAAATAAAATCATGAAAAAAATCAAACTTATCGTGTTGCTGACTTTTTCCGTGATTTTCACGCATTTACAGGCTTATGCGGCGCCAGTACCTGATTCGAGCCAGGAGATGGGCGGGATAGACAGAACACGTGAACTGGAAGAGAGATCCAAGAAGTTAACATCGGAGATCCAGAAGAAGAGAAAGAAGCCCGGGATAGAAGAAGAGAAGCTGCCATCTGAAGTGTCACCCGCCCTTCCCAACGAAAAGATGCTCATTAGAAACATCGTAGTCACCGGAGCGACGATCCTACCGAAAGAAGAGATAAGGGGCATTATTGAGCCTT
>JBAZJC010000028.1:0-16406 GCA_041651495.1 Candidatus Omnitrophota bacterium
CCGAACTGGTGCTTCTCGATATCATGATGCCGGACGCGGACGGGACGGACATTGCGGACCAGATCCAAAAAGACAAATCGCTTGCATCCACGCGGATTGTTTTCATGACGTCGCTTGTTTCCAGAAAAGAAGTTCTTAAGAATTCTGTGATCGGGGGGCATCCCTTCATTTCCAAGCCCATCAGCGGCGAAACCCTTCTTCAAAGGGTCAAAGGACTTTTCGAAATTGGGAATCAACCTCAAAAGCCCTGAAGCCCAATTCGCGCTCGAGTTGATCCAGTCTGGAGCCGGACTGGCAGGCCGCGTTCGCATTGAAACCTCCGTCAAATCCATCATCAAACCGGACCATTCTCCCGTCACACTCGCCGATATGGGTATTCAGGCCATTGCCGGCGCGCTTCTTGAACAGCATCTTCCCGAAGCGGTGCTTGTCGCCGAAGAGGATACGGATCTTCTGAAGACTCCGGAGGGTGTGGAGGATCTCGAAAAGATCACGGCCTATGTTCATTCTTTTTTTCCACACGCGGAGTCTGGAAAGGTTCGCCAGTGGATCGAACGAGGTCAAGGCAAGCCCGCAGGATCCTTTTGGACGCTGGATCCGATCGACGGGACCAAGGGTTTTTTGCGCGGCGGTCAGTATGCGACCGCGCTGGCATTCATCCAGGACGGAAAGGTAGGGTTGGCTGCAATCGGATGTCCGGAACTGAAACTTCAGAGCCATAAAGCATTGGGTAAAGGTGTCGGGATCTTTGCAGCTCGCGGTCAGGGATGCTGGGCGGCGCCACTCGACAGTCTAAAAAAGCCCCAACGGTGGGTTCGTTTGAAGGTTTCCGAGTGCAGGGAGACCCGCCAAGCCCGCATTCTGGATTCCTTTGATCCGGGACATAAGAACGCGGAAAAGAGCCGGCGCATTTGTAAAACACTGGGAACCCTGTCAGATCCGATCCTTATGGACAGTATGGTAAAACACGCGGTGATCGCCTCCGGCGATGCGGAGATCTTTTTCAGAACCTTGCCAGGGAAAGAACCGGGCCATCGTGAGAAAATATGGGATGTTGCGGCCGGCGCCTTGGCGATTGAAGAGGCGGGCGGCCGCGTGACGGATCTTAAAGGCCGGGAACTTGATTTTGGCGCGGGGCTCACGCTCGCGAGGAATCCCGGGCTTGTGGCCACAAACGGTTTTTTGCACGAAGCCGTTCTTGAAGTTCTCCGGCAAACGGCGGAGGCATGAAACTTTTGCTACGAAAGAAATGGATGAAGCTCGCGATAATATCTGCCCAAGCGGGAATCGGACAATCGGAGGGAGGCCCCTTCGGGGCAGTGATCGTGTGCGGGAATCAATTGGTTGCAGTCGCGCATAACACCGTTCTTAAAGATCACGACGCCACGTGTCATGCTGAAGTGAATGTTATTCGTCTCGCGTCCCAAAAACTCAATCGTTTCGATCTTTCAGATTGTATGATCTATTCGACTACCGAACCGTGTCCCATGTGCTTTTCCGCAATCCACTGGGCCCGGATCGCGAAGATAATTTTCGGAACGACTATTGCTGATGTTCGGAAAAGGGGCTTTCATGAACTTTTCATTCCGAGCAGGGAAATGAAACGCAAAGGAAAAAGCCCCGTTTCCATTAAAGCTGGTTTTATGAAAAAAGAATGCCGGGCATTGCTTGCGGGTTGGGATCGGAAAGAAAACAAAAAAGTCTACTAAAGCTTCGTTCTGTTGCAGGATGGAAGCTTTCGAGGATTTTTCTGTTCTTGGTAATTTCATGAAGTGTCGTGTATAATCCCCGCGTCTTTCCCAAAAAAATCAATCCAGAGGAAAAATGTCGTTTGATTTTAATTTTTTCAAAAAACAACGGGCAGAATACAAAGACACCGTCTATTCCGTTTATCAGCCGATTGTAGATATCGCAACCGGGGACGTGATCGGGTATGAGGCCTTGATCCGGAGCGACAAGGAAATGCCCGCGGAGATGTTCCGCAGGTCCTATGAAAAAGGGACGGTGATACCGTTCGACTTCCATTGCCTTGAATCCGCCATCAAGGTTCTTCCCGAACTGCGGGAAGGCCAGTACCTTTTTCTCAATATTGAGCCGCTCACGTTGGAGCAGGCCTTTTCAAGAGGGAAAGAAGGAGAAGAATTTTTAAAAGGTTTGAAGGCCTATTCCGATAAGATTGTTTTTGAATTGACCGAAGGTGTGAAAAAATCGGATTTTGAATTCATCCGGCGAGGCGTGACATTTATCCGGGCTTGTGGCTACCGCTTCGCACTGGACGACATCGATGATATCAGCGTGAAGACCTCCCAGTTGGCGTCGCTGAGGCCGGATTTTCTAAAGATCGATCTTCAGCTAGTACAGGGGATCGCGAGCAATCATCTCAATCAGCAAATTGTTCTTGAGATGGTACATCTGGGGCGCGTAAACGGCTCCGAGATGGTTGCTGAAGGTGTGGAAAATAAGTCGGATCTTGAATTTATCCGTAATATGGGGATTCGTTACGGTCAGGGTTTCTTTTTTGCCAAGCCCGCCAGGGAATTAATCCTTTTTCTCCAATTGCCGGGGGAATGACCGGAGAATTCAGTCCCAATTCTCGTCAATTTCCACGAAGTGAAAATTGAGGAATTCCTGACTACTGATAAAAAGAAAATAAAAGTCAGGTGAAAAAGTCAAACCCATCACTTTCGCGCAATTCTTGGCATTACGATTACCCCGTATTTTCGAGGTTTTTTAAGAACGAACATTCCCCCAAAAGCAACATTACTCAAGATATATTCTGCAAGTTCATTTTTTGCGTGCCAAAAGTTTTTTTATATAATGCGGACCGGAATCAAGTTTTATATTTAAATCGTGAAATTATTTAGATGAAATAAACAACGGTCAATTATGACACTTACAGAATCCCAGAAAAAAGCTGTCCAAACAGTCGGAAAGAACATTCTTGTGTCGGCAGGGGCCGGGACCGGAAAAACAAGGGTTCTTGTCGAGAGGATTCTTTATCTGCTCCGGACGCAAAAAGCCACCATTACCGGGCTTCTCGTCCTCACCTTTACGGAGAAGGCGGCCAATGAGATCAAAATCCGCCTTTCCAGTATTTTTCGTGAATGGAACCTGGAGCGGCCGAGGCGCGATCTTGAAAAGGCGGCGATTTCAACCTTTCACGGTTTCGCGTTACGTCTTTTAAAAGAGCATCCGATCGAGGCGGGTGTTGATCCGGATTTTCGCGTGATCGAAACAGAGCAATCCGGGCTATTAAAAGAAGAAGCCATGCACGAGATAATCGCTAAACTTTATGATGAAAAAAACGAGGCCTTCGAACTTCTGCCGGTTTACGGGGAAGGCGCAGTACGTGACGGTGTTCTCAAAGTCCTTACCGCGGCGAGGCACGAAGGTAAAAACCTCCGGGAGTTCTTCCTGGAGAATGAAAAAAAAGAGCAGGAGGTCTCGGCGAAAAGAGAAAAAGAATTGTCCCGCGAAGCGCAGACGCTTATCGCAAAACTGAAAGAGATCGATGCTTTGACTTTTGAGCGATTTCTTAACAATGAAAAATGGGATTGGGGGACTTTTCGTTCTTTTAGGGAATGGAGTGCGCTTTATGCGGGGAAGCGTAAGACGGGCTGGAAAGAGTGGCGCACACTTTTGGAGGACCTTGCGGCACTTCGCATAGGATGGCTTGCCGCACCCTGGACGGAAAAATTCAAATCCTTAGCGCTTGCTTTCGAGGCAGCCTACAGCGCCAAAAAAAAAGAAAAAGGTTTTTTGGATTTTGACGACCTGCAAATGAAGGCTGTAAGGCTTTTCCGGGGAGAGAAACCGGCACTCCAGAAGCTTCGGGAAAGGTATCAGCGTGATTTCAAATTTATCCTGGTGGATGAGTTCCAGGACACAAACTTCCTTCAGATGGAATTCGTCGAGCTTTTTTCGTCCGGAAGCAATCTATTTATGGTTGGCGATTATAAACAGTCGATTTACGGATTTCGCGGCGCCGAACCGGGGATCTTTCTTGCCAAAGAAAGACTTTACGGGAACAGCGCAGAAGGGGAGCGAATTTTTCTATCCAAAAGTTTTAGAAGCGATCCTCCCGTGCTTGATTTTGTGAACCTGTTTTTTAAAACGCTTTGGGCGGAGGACAATTTTCCTTTTGAGCCGCTGTTTTCTCACCCTATGTCAAAAGATAAAAAAGCCTTCCAAGATTCCGCGGTTGAAGTTCTTGTAACCAGACTGAAAGAAAATGAGGACATGAGCTCCGCCCGTTTGCGTGAAGCCCGGGTAATCGCGACACGAATTCGTGAACTTCATGAAAAAGACAAGATCCCTTACGGCGATATGGTGGTGCTTTTTCAAGCCATGACCTTAAGCGGTATCTATGAGAACGCATTTAAATCCGCCGGTGTGCCCTACTTCATCGTTGCCGGCCGCGGTTTCTACGAGCAGCCCGAGATCCAGGACATAATGAGTTTTCTTTCGCATCTCGAGCAGCCGCTCGCGGACATCCCTCTTGCGGCGACGCTCCGCTCTCCACTTTTCCATATCACGGACGACACGTTGTTCTGGCTGTCCCGTCATGCTAAAACAAAGAATGAGGATGCGCCGCTTTGTCATGCATTGAAAACATTAGAACTTGTTCATGAGATCCTTCCCGAGCAAAGGATGCGGCTTGAGACATTCTTGAGACTCACGCGCGCGCTGGGCGAACTCAAGGATCGGATCCCGCTTTCAGAACTGATCGACAAAGTGCTCGAGAGCACGGGCTATGAGCTTTCTGTGCTTATGGACCCGAAGGGTATGCGCCGATACGCAAATCTCAAGAAGCTCATGGCGATGGTGAGGGGATACGAGACTTACGAACGAATGACGCTCGCAGTTTTTCTGAATATTTTAAAGCGGCTTAAGGCTCAGGAGGTCCGTGAATCCGAGGCGCAGATCACGCTTGAAACGAACGTGGAAACGGTACGTATGATGAGTGTGCACGCGGCAAAAGGCCTGGAATTTCCTGTCGTGTTCGTAGCGGACATGGGGCATCAAGGGTCGCGGTCGGAGTCCAAGGCCGTGATCGCTCATGCAGCAGACGGCTACGCCATGCAGATATCCGACAAAGAAGATTCTGAGATGCAAAAACCTTACTTTTTCCGATGGGTAGACAACGAGATTGCAAAACGCGACGAGGAGGAATGGAAGCGACTTTTTTATGTGGCGGTGACACGCGCTAAGTCGAGGCTATTTTTAAGCGGTGTTCATAAAAAGAAAAAAGAAGAAAAAAAAAGCTTTCGTGAGATGGCTTCCTGGATGGATTGGGCCATGGCGATTTGCGAGGATATGCCGGTCCTTGTCCAAGATTCTCTCAAAGGGTTGGCAAGGACCGCCCCAATTTCTGCTACGCAGAAATTGATAGATATTGGGACAGTCAAAATAATGCACGACAAGGAATGTCCGGCGGAATCCCAAGAAAGGACGACGAAGAATTTCCGTGAAAGGATAGAAACCTCCATAAAAAACATAAACTGGAAAGACAACATTCCAACGAATCCCGAGGTGCGAATCCCGGGTTCCTCGTCCCCTCGCAGCATCGACCTGCCGGTCTCGGCCTATGTGCTTTTCCAAAAAGACCCGAAGGAATTTTGGCGTAGGTATCAGATCGGGTGGACGGTCCTTGTCCAAGATTCTCTCAAAGGGTTGACAAGGACCGCCCCAATTTCCGCTACGCAGAAATTGATAAATATTGGGACGGTCGGAGAGAACGA
Source organism: Candidatus Omnitrophota bacterium (assembly GCA_041651495.1). GTDB lineage: Bacteria > Omnitrophota > Omnitrophia > Omnitrophales > Aquincolibacteriaceae > Aquincolibacterium. Next base: position 5,742 of record JBAZJC010000028.1, read on the forward strand.
GTGGGCTGGAGAAGACGTGATCTTTAACGAAGATGATTTTTCTGCCGCTGATTTTGGCACGGCGATGCATGGATTTTTTGAGCATTTGAATTTTGAAAGTTGCGAATATTTTCTGGAGCCGGCGGCGTTGGAACGTGTCTTCAGCCGTTTTGGCACGGATGCTCTAAACGAGGTACGGAAGATCATTCAGGATTTTATGGGGCAGCCCGTTTTTCGCGAGCTGCAAAAAGCCAAGCAGGTCAAACGTGAGATTGATTTTGTGCTAAACGAGCGCCGCGGGCTCATCCACGGCAAGATCGATATTTTGTTCGAGGACGAAAAAGGTGAATGGCATATTCTCGATTACAAGACTGCGGTAGGCGATGAAAAAGCGGCGCACAAAAGCGCTTACGACCTTCAGCTTGAAATCTACGCAATCGCTGCTGAAAGGATCCTGAAACTTCCGGTTCGTTCTGCTATCATTTACTACCTCAAGAACCAAAAAACCGTGGCACTTTCATTTCCTGTGGAAAAATCCGGAGCTTTTTTAAACGATCTTGAGAAAAAAATCCGCAGCTTGCAGCAGAAGATCCTTGATTATTCCAATGAGCAGATGACAAAGGAATGTGAACTGAAGGAAGAATCATGAAGAAACTTATTCTTTACGATCTTGACGGAACGCTGGTGGACACGCGCCGGGACATCATCAACGGTGTGCGGCATGCCCTTGAAGTGTTGAAAGGGCCGGATCTCACGGATGATGAGATCAAGGATTGCGTCGGCGGCGGGTTGCATGCGCTTATCAAGCAGGTGTTCCGTACGGAAGATGAGAAGCTCGCCGATCAGGGCGCCAGGCTTTACCGGGAGCATTACAAGAAGCACATGCTCGATCACACAAAGCTTTATTCCGGTGCGCGCGAATTTCTTGAATATTTCAAGAATCGCAAGCAAGCTGTCATCACGAATAAGCCAAATCCTTTTTCTTCGCAGATCCTCGAGGCGCTTGGCGTAGCACATTTCTTTATCGCAATATTAGCCGGGGACAACGGTCTTCCCTTCAAGCCGGATCCCGCGGCGATCTGTCATTTAATCGAAAAAACAGATGCGACAACAGGAGAAGTGATCTTTGTAGGTGATAGTCCAATTGATATTCAAGCGGCGAGAAACGCGGGGGTTGAAGTCGTGACGCTCTCCCACGGGTTTGCAAGCGAAGCGACTCTGCGCGAAGCCAGACCGGATTACATCGCGCACAATTTTGAGCAACTTCTACGGCTTGTGCAAGAAAAAGAATGGTAAAATTTTGTGAAAGAAGATAATGTACCCGCCATGAACGAAACGATTTCTCAGCAAATTCCGGGAAGGATCGCGGAAGGGGACTTGGTCCTCGTTTGGTTCGATGACGAGCGGACCTATATGATCGATGTAACGCGCGGCAAACGCGTATCGATCCATTGCGGGAAGCCCCTCTCGGTGGATGATTGGATCGGCCGGCCGTTCGGCGAAAAGATTATTTGTGAACATGGTTTTTGTTATCTTCTCAAGCCTACGATGGAGGACCTCATGATGAAGGCCTCACGCGAAAGTGGCATCATCTATCCCAAGGATGCGGCACTTCTTATCATGAAAGCCGGCATTCACAGTGGCTCCAAAGTCATGGAGATTGGTACGGGTTCGGGGTCGCTGACCATGGCGCTCGCGCAAGCTGTGGCGCCGAGCGGGCATGTATTCTCGTATGATCGGCGCGAAGACCTTCCCAAAAATGCCCATAAGAACATTCAACGCGCAGGATTTAGCAGTTTTGTCACGTTCTGTCAGAGGCAGGCCACAGAACCGTTTGTAGAAAAAGATTTTGATGCCGTAATCCTGGACATCCCGCAGCCGTGGGAGGAAGTGACAGTCGTGAAGCAAGCGCTCAAATCCGGCGGTCGTTTGGTGAGCCTGAATCCAACTTTTAATCAGATCGAGAAAATGGCCGAGGCGCTCCGCGAACAGGGTTTTATCCTTGTGGAAGCTCGGGAACTTTTGGAGCGTGAGATCCTAGCGCGTGCTGGAAAAACGCGTCCGGTCCAGCGCATGATCGGGCATACCGAATTTATGCTTTTTGCCGTTCGGCCTGTTGATGAGGTCGTGATTCTTTCGGGAGAGCTGCCCGCTTGTCCTGTAGGTCCCGTGCCGTCCGGCAATGAGATTTCTCATTGATTTCAAAAATTCAATCTGATACACTTTAGCCCTACGAGCGTAATAATTTTTCTAACCAACGCGCAGACTTACAGGAGAAAAAACGATGGGAAAAGCTACACGTTTGACAATGCTGGTGTTGATGATTGGCTTGATCGCCTTGAGCGGTTGCGCTTCAAGAAAAACCGGAAAGAAAGTGGACACGATGCAAGCGCAGATAAACGCTATGACCGATGAGCTCGTGCGTTTGGATCAGTCGCTTCAGGATACACGCGCAGCGCTTCAGACCCAAGAAGGTAAGGGCGGCGTTCCGGAATCCGGTGCTGTTTCGTCATCGGGCGCAGGCGCTGTGGTTGGCGGGATGTATCGCACGCCGTCCGGTTTTGAGATCCCTTCTGTGAATATCCAAAAGGCCCTCAAAAAAGCCGGCTATTACAACGGTGCTGTTGACGGTAAGGTCGGTCCGGGAACTCGCGATGCGATTGCTTCATTCCAGAAGGATAACGGACTTACTGCAGACGGTGTTTGCGGCCGCGGGACTTGGGCCAAGCTCAAGAGTTATCTCGAAGCCATTAAGTAAGCTGTAAAGTTTTTTGGGCATTTTAAAAAGGGCAATCCCGGTTAATGGGGTTGCCCTTTTTTTCTCTTCATCTATTCTAAAATTAAAAGGTATTGGGACGGTCCTTTTGTTTTTGATGCTTCCTTGTTACAATACTCGCCTTATGCCGTTCCGCACTCTTCGATCCATCACGTTTACACTTTTATTTTTCTGCGCGATTACTCCGGCTTTTTCCGCCGAGTCACCAAAAGATCTTTCTATCTCGTTGCCGCAGGACCTTAAAACTTTGAGCAAGATCCGTATTCTTGTCCAGCGCGACAAACCCCAGGTCAAAGTCAGCACCCCGGCTTCTTTCGAAGTTCTTGATGACCAGGGTCGTTCGGTAACAAACGGGGCGAAACTTGCGGGTGCGACCGTTAAACCTACTGGGCAGGGAATTCAATGGTGGAATCAGATTGTTCCCACGCGTTTTCTCGTTGTGAAAAGCATGGGCAACGGTATACGGGTCGGGTCGAGTGGAATTTATCGTGACGAAGTTCTGATCTACAAAAATTCCAAGGGAAGCCTGGATGTCATTAACAGACTCAAGCTGGATGATTATTTGAAAGGCGTGATCCCTTTCGAAGGAAATCCCAAATGGGCGCTCGAATCACTCAAGGCACAGGCCGTTGTGTCGCGGACATTCGCGCTCACCAAAATGCTCGTCCGCCGCGATGAGGAGTATGATGTGGCGGCCGGTTTCATGAGCCAGGTTTATGCTGGCAAGCAAATCGAGAACGGACGGACAAACCAGGCCGTGGACGCGACGCGGGGGGAAATCCTGCTTTATAAAGGGAAAATCTTTCCCGCCTTTTACCATTCCACCTGCGGCGGCGCGACGACAGCGGCCGATCTTGTGTGGCGCGTAAAGTCGCTTCCGCCATTAAAAGGCGTAGAATGCAAATTTTGTCAACGTTCCCCGCATTATAAATGGGAAGCCGTGGTGACACCTGCTGAGATCAAAGAAAAGCTGGCCAAACAGGAAATGCCGGTAAGCGAGGTTCTCGGCATTCGGATCGACAAGATCGACCGAACGGGTCGCGCGCATAAGCTTGTGATCCAGAGTACATGGGCGGAGAAGACCGTTGATGCGGACGCGTTTCGGGTGTGGGTCGATCCGATGCGTCTGAAAAGTAATTTGATCACAAAGATCCGGATCAATGACGCAGGGGCCTTTGTGTTCAAGGGTAAAGGCTGGGGCCACGGTGTGGGAATGTGTCAGTACGGGATGAAATATCTCGGCGAACTTGGCTATGGCTATCAGGAGATCTTGGGGTATTATTACCCTGCCGCGCAGGTGTCGAAGTTGAAGGAGTTTGAGGAGTAAGGATATTTTTAGAAGACCGATACCTGTTCTTTGTATCGAGTCAAGTTCTTGCATTGCGTGTACCTATGCAAATAAAAAAACACGTCTTGTCGTTTATTTTTTTTGTCATCTCCAGCATCCTCATTCTCGAATTCATCCTGTTTGTGTCAGGTCAGTCCCTCCTGTGGCTGAAGAGAACCGAAAAGCCGGGAAGGGATCCGGACATACGGATCGTCTGCGTCGGTGATTCACACACCTTCGGTGTTGGAACGTCCGCACTCTATGCTTATCCCAAGCAATTGGAGAAGTTGTTGAACGATAACAATCCCGGACAGAGATTTTCGGTTGTGAATCTGGGAGTTCCGGGATCCAGTACAAGGATGCAGGCCCAGGCGTTGAGAGCCTTTTTTGAGGGTAACAGCGCAAAGGTCGTTATTTTGCTGACGGGAAGAAACATTGAAGATGAGGTGAGCCGATGGGGGGATCAGTCGTTGTCTCATCGGATCATGGATCGTTTTACCCGGTTAAGAAGCGTCCGGTTCTTAAAAGTGATTGTTGACGGTCTTTTGAAAAAAAAGGAACAACCCAGGTTCTTTGGCAATCCGGAAGATAGGAAGAAATATGAGGCCTATTTAAGTTTTTACCTCAAGCAGATTGAAAAACTATGCAGGAAACAAGGAGCAGCATTGGTCCTGCTTTCCTATTACAATAGCCAGGACGATATTATTAAGGCTTTTGCGATCCGCCGCAAAATCCCTTATTTTGATTTTACAAGCGATTTTATAGCAATATTCAGAAGAACAAATGAGAAGCAATATATTTCTCCGGATCACTCTCATATGAATCACCGGGGGTATAAATTTTTTGCAGAACAATTATATAATCATCTTTTTTTAAACCGAGATTACTTACATTTTAAAATAGGCCCGCTTTTGCGGACGATCCAAGAATCCGAGTTTTATGCGGACGGTAAGGAAAAAGAACAAATGATCAAGATACAGGAAACAAGAGTGGCTCAAAGCAAGGGAACATGGGCCTATCCTTTTGAAATGGTCATTTTAGGGCATATTTATAGCGAAATCGCGGACGATGCGTCCGCCTTGAAGTCCTACAAGGAAGGTTTGGTTGCCTCGGACTATAGCGACAACAATATGATCTTTTCGCCGGTGGTGGATTGGTATTTGAAAAAGGGACAAAAGGAAGAAGTCCTTAAAATATGCGAAGAGAGTCTGTTGCATAACCCCGGAAACACCGCGGCGCAATTCTACCGGGACGAATTGCTGTTGGATCCGCAACTTTTTTCTGAAGTCGGTCAGAAGACGGACTAAGCATCTATACCTCTTTCATTTCGAGAGGGTATTCCGCTTGGAGTTTCTAGAACTTTGAGGGATGTATTCTTGGCTAAAGGCTCAAAGTAAGATAAACTAAACAATCTAAGTGTTATAGGAATCCTTATTATGTGGGCATTTGTTTTTTAAAATGGTCACGAAAAAAAATTATTTTATCCGACTAGGCAGAAAACCATGTCACTAAAATGGGGAGGAATCGTTGGACGTGTTCTCTCGGAAGATTCCGCGGCCACAAGAAAGCAGAGCACTCTGACCATAAAGCCGCTGGATTCCATGTTGTGGGAATGCCCGTTCTAAAGGGCTGGTTCCATGATTAGCATCAAGATTAGCGCCCGTAGCTCAATTGGATAGAGCGTCACCCTCCGAAGGTGAAGGTTCCGCGTTCGATTCGCGGCGGGCGCATTTATCCCCGATGGGTGAGTTCAAAAATATGGCGCTTCAGAGAAATATAACTATATTTTTGTGTTTTTAATCTAAAGATCAAAAGTAAAAGAATAAAATTCGGACAAAATCATTTCAAATTTTCCAGTGTAATTTTTAATTTCGGATCACAATCCATCATGAAATCTTTCAAATTAATCAACGTGGTTTCGATCGGGATCTTGGCGGTTGCCGTGGTGCTGGCCGGGGTCGGCGTGAGTCAATGGATCCAGAAAGAACGCGTATTACGCAAGGTGATCGAGCGACTTCACGCGGAAACGCGCATGGCGGATGTGCTTGTCACAAAAAGCGAATTTGATGAAGCCGCAAAAAAGATCAAGACCACAATCAAGTTCCTGGAATATGACGCTCAGGGGAAACCGCTTGAGCCGAAGTACTTTACATTTTCCGCCCCGCTTGTCGCGGGGACGGATCCGTCCTCCGGCAATGCCGGAGGCGGAGATAGGCCTATTATCCAGTTTCAATCCCTTGTGATCCGGTTCAGCGACAGGCTGGTCGAGACCGGGGACCGTTTGCGGGGCAGAAGCGCCGCGTTTTTTATGAAAGCGTTTGTCCTGGACGGGGCAAGAACTCAGGAATTTGATATCACCCAGACAAATGGAGTCCCGGGAGGCTACCAGATTTCAGAAAAAACAAATGAATTCGAGCGGAAGCTGTGGCAGGAGTTCTGGAATTACGCGCTTGACCCTAAGAGGCGCGAACATGCCGGGATCAAAAATGCGCAGATCGAAGCTCCCGGCTCCATGTTCCTTCCGGGCACCATTTATACTTTAAAAATCGAGCATGACGGTGGCCTTCGCATCGATGCCAATCCTGTTCCCGAGATCCTCAAAGGCGAAAGAATCGAGAATGCCAAGAAGTCCTAGGAAACGCTTTTGCCGTGTTAGTGTTCTTGGAAGCGGCAAGGTCCACGAGAAGGATCCTGTTTATCAACAAGCCGTGGACCTTGGCCAGGCTCTTGCCCAGGAAGGATTCACAGTGTTCCATGGCGGGTTCGGCGGCGTCATGGAGGCGGTCGCAAAAGGTTCTCGAAAGGTTAAAGGCCGGAATATCGGCGTGACGATCTGTGGCGCTTCGAAAAAAGCAAACCCTCTTGTTGATGCCGAGATCAGGATGCCCTGTTGGCAAAGCCGTCTTTTTAAGCTTGTCGAAAGCGGAGATGCGTATGTTTTTTTGGACGGCGCAACCGGCACGCTTACCGAACTTTTCGTAATCCTGGAAATGACGAACCGCAGGTTGCTCAAAAAACCTATTATCATTTTGGGAAAGAAACTCGGCTCACTTCTCAATATGTTGAAAAAAGATCCGCATTTTGATCTGCCCCGGCAACTTGTTTTTGTCAGGTCTATTTTTCAAGTCGTCCGGTATTTAAAACGATGAATTTTATGAAGTTTTGGACAAGAGGCACAAGACTCGAGATTTGCGATATTTGTTCGGTCTTTGGTCTATGGTCTCTTGTTTGTTGTTTCTAGCCTATGCGTCTTTCGGACCTTGATTATTCCTTACCCAAGGGGAAAATTGCTCTCTTTCCAACGGAAGACAGGCCTGCCGCGAAGCTTTTGTGCGTGGACAAAAAAACCGGCAAATGCACGCACCGGGTCTTTCATGATCTCCCGGAGCTTCTAAAACCGACGGATCTTCTTGTTCTTAATAACACCAAAGTTTTAGCCGCAAGACTTTTTGGCAAAAAAGTTACGGGCGGAAAAGTAGAGGCCCTGCTTCTAAAAGACCTAGGGAATAATGTTTGGGAGGCATTGCTTAAACCCGGCGGGCGTGTTGGCGATGGGAGCGTTCTCACATTCTCCCAAAATGGAATAATCCTTGATGCGAAAGTCCTGAGCAACCCCGTTCCCGATACCGGAAAACGGTTGCTGCTGTTTCAAGGGACTGGCATCAAAGAGAAACTGCATGCGCTTGGCCATATGCCGCTCCCGCCTTACATTGATCGGCCGGACCAACCTGCGGATTGCGAAAATTATCAGACTGTCTTCGCGAAAGAAGAAGGGGCTGTGGCGGCGCCAACCGCAGGACTTCATTTCGACAAGCTGCTTCTTGAAAAACTTACCAGAATGGGCGTTGAAATCGTGGATGTGACGCTTCACGTGAGTTACGGGACTTTTCAACCGATTACGGTGGAACATGTCGAAGAGCATCAAATGTTCGAAGAGGAATTTGAGATTTCCGCTGAAGCTGCGCGAAGGATGAATGCGGCAAAGCTCGCAGGGCGGCGCGTCATCGTGTGTGGCACGACTTGTGTTCGTGCTTTGGAATCTTCCATGAACCAAGAGGAGGAAATAATCGCGCAAAAGGGTAAAACCTCTATTTTTATTTATCCGCCATATAATTTCAGGATCGTGGACGGATTGGTCACCAATTTTCATATGCCCAAGAGCACGCTTCTTGCCATGGTATCGGCATTTTTAGGTTATGAAAAACTCATGGCCGCGTATAATACCGCTCTTAAAAAAGATTACCGCTTCGCGTCGTACGGCGATGCTATGTTCATTGTTTAAAACGGGACAAAAATGAAAAAATTTGGATTTAAGTTCATCACAAAAGACAAGAAATGCGAGGCGCGGGTCGGGCGAGTGACGACCGAGCACGGGACTTTTGAAACGCCGGTTTTTATGCCGGTGGGAACTCAAGGAACGGTCAAAGCGGTTCTACCGCGAGATCTGAAAGAGTCCGGGACTGAGGTCATTCTCTCGAATGCCTATCATCTTTTTATTCGTCCGGGTCTTGAAGTTATCAAAAAACTCAAGGGACTTCATAAATTCATGGCATGGGACCGGCCGATCCTCACGGATAGCGGCGGGTATCAGGTATTCTCCCTAAGTAAATTGCGGAGCATCTCCGAAGAGGGAGTGAAGTTCAATTCCTATTTCGACGGGCGGGAGATATTCCTGACGCCGGAGAAAGTGATGGAGATCCAGCAGGTACTCGGGAGCGACATTGCCATGATCTTCGACGAATGCCCGGCCGCGGGCAAGGATAAACCCGCGATCGAAAAGGCCGTTAATATAACCCTGCGGTGGTCGGCAAGAGCCAAGAAATGTCACAAGCTCAAATCGCAGGCGCTCTTTGGGATTATTCAAGGCGGGACGTTCAAGGACCTGAGAAGGGAATCCCTGAAACGGACGCTTGAGATCGGTTTTGACGGATACGCACTCGGCGGCTTGAGCGTCGGAGAGCCCAAAGCCGAGATGCTTGAAGCCCTCACGGATATTTTGCCGAGAATGCCCGCGGACAAGCCTCGTTACCTGATGGGGGTTGGCACTCCGGTTGATTTTTTCGAGGCCGTGGAACGCGGCGCGGATATGTTCGATTGTGTGAACCCGACGCGCTATGGGCGTAATGGGACAGCGTTCACAAGTGACGGGCTTGTGGTTATCCGGAACACAAGATACAAGGAAGATGCCAGGCCGGTACAAGGGGACTGTGGTTGCTATACATGCCAAAATTTTTCAAGGGCGTATTTGCGGCATTTAGTGAATAGCCACGAGATCCTGGGAGCCGAATTGATTACCTTGCATAATGTCCATTTTTTTGTAAACTTAGTAAAGTCGATGCGGGAGAAGATACGGAAAGGCCAGTTCCTGCAGTTCAAAAAGAAATTTTTAAACCGTTTTGATCCACACACAAGATAGCGCGTACGGCGTAGGAAGTACGGCGTTCAGAAAACAGACCGCTGGTAGCTGATCGCTGATCGCTTGAAAGGAAAACATGTTTGAATCTATCGCATATGCCGCTGATGTCGTTGAAGGCGCCCCGCAGGTCAATCCTTTAGTTCAGTTCATGCCCATTATCCTCATGTTCGTGATCTTTTATTTCCTGCTCATCCGGCCCCAGCAGAAAAAGCAGAAGGACCTTCAGACCATGATCACCCAGCTCAAAAAGGGGGACAAGGTGGTCACGACGGGCGGCATCCTTGGAACGATTTCAAGTCTCCAGGATGATTATGTGGTTCTTACGGTCGGGGGCTCAGAGACCAAGATTGAGATCCTTAAAAGCGCTATTGCCGGATTGCGCCAATAAATAAAGTCATCAACGGGAGCGTGAAACTATATGGACAAAAATTATAAGTGGAAAGTATTGCTGATCATCGGGCTTGTCGTCTTTTCTATCTGGAAGGCCTATCCTCTGGATAAGAAGATCAATCTTGGTCTCGATCTTCAAGGCGGTGTCCAACTGCTCCTCCAGGTTGATATGGACAAAGTCCCGGAGGAAGCGCGCAAGGACGTGACTGCGCGCGTAGCGGAAATCATCCGCAACCGTATCGATGAGTTCGGCGTCAAAGAACCGGAGATCACTACACAGGGCAAGAACCAGGTCGTGGTAAAACTGCCGGGTGTGACCGATCGTGAACGCGCCAAGGAGATCGCCGGTAAGGCAGCCCATTTGGAGTTCAAGATTGTGTCGGAGGATGCAGAGCTGATCCAGAAGGCTGATAATGGAACTATCCCTCCGGGATTTGAGTATAAGAAGGTCAAAGGAAGCCCGAACGATGAAATGGTTCTGCTTGCGCTCCAGCCGGTGTTGACCGGAGAGCATCTTACGACCGCTTCCGTGGGATTCGATCAATACGGTTCAGCGATCGTTCAACTGACGCTTGACCGTGAGGGTGGGAAGATTTTCGATAGGGTGACCTTTCAGAATATTGGCAAGCGTCTTGCGATCGTAATGGACGGACAGGTTTATTCTGCGCCCGTCATTCGCGACAGGATCCCGAACGGCAAGGCCCAGATTTCCGGAAATTTTAAGGCTTCGGAAGCAAGTGACCTGGCTCTTGTGCTTCGTGCCGGCGCATTGCCCGC
>JBAZJC010000029.1:0-16393 GCA_041651495.1 Candidatus Omnitrophota bacterium
CGACGACTACGATTACAGCACCTTGCGCGAGCAGTGCCGGCAGCATCGGCCCAATGCCGTCTACTACGGCGGGGCCGGTCTGCCGGACGTCATCAACAGCACCGGCATGCTGCGCGGCATGGAACAGGTGCTGGTGGATCTGATTACGGAAGATCCGGCCGGCCTGCGCCTGATCGACCGCAAGCTGGAGTTGCAACTGGAGATGCTGCGGCGCACCCTCGAACAGGTCGGCCGGGAGCTTGACTTCATTTGGATGGGCGAAGATTTGGGCACCCAGATCGCGCCGATCCTCAGCCTAGAACTGTTCCGCCGGCAGATCCGGCCCCGGCACCAACGGGTCATTGATCTGGCCAAGGCGTACGGCCTGCCGGTCATGGTGCATACCTGCGGTTCGAGCAGCTGGGCGTATGAGGATTTCATTGAGATGGGGGTTGATGCAGTGGACACCCTACAGCCCGAGGCGGCCAACATGGCGCCGGCGTATCTCAAGGCGCGGTTCGGCGGCCGGCTGGCCTTCCACGGCTGCATCAGCACCGCCGGCCCGGTGGCCACCGGCACGCCGGAGGCGGTGACGCGCAGTGTCCGCGAGACAATGGACGTCATGATGCCCGGCGGCGGCTACCTGTTCGCGCCGACGCATTGTTTGCAGGACAACAGTCCGGTTGCGAATGTTCTGGCCATGTATCAGGCCGCCCACGATTTTTGACCGAAGATTCACGCGGTCCTCATCGGCGGCTAATAATCGGCGCTTACTTTGGGGGCATGAATCCGCAGGTTCTCAAACGCGCCAAGCGCCGCGACCGGATGGCCCGGTGGCTGATTGGTGCCGGCGGCATCGGGGTGATCGGGTGCGTGGCGTTGATGCTGGTGCTGATCGTGTCGGTGGCGTTGCCGCTGTTCCGGCCGGCCCGGGCCGAGGTCACGGCCCGGCTGCCGTTGCCCGGCGGAGTGCCTGCCGGGGAGCTGCTGGCGCTGGGACTGGACGAATATCTGGAGACCGGGTATGCGCTGGACCGGTCCGGGCGGCTGACCTTCTTTTCATTGCCGGGCGGCCAGTTTCTGGATGGCGTGCCTCTCCGGCCGCCGCGGCCGGGCGTGGGCGTCAAAACGGTTGAGGTGGGGGCGGACGACCAGCTGACCCTGCTGTGGGAGAATGGCACGGCCACGCTGGCGCGGGTGGTGTTCACCCCGGAGTTTTCTGCCGGCGGCCGGGTGATCCGGCACCGCGTGGTGCCAATGGGCAGCATGACGCCGGCGGCCGGGGCGCCGCTGGCGGCCAGTCTGCGGCCCGGAGAGGGTGACGGGGTGCTGGGCGTTTTCTGGCTGCCCGGCAATCGCTTCCTGCTCCAGCGCGACCGGCCGGAAACGCTCCCCGACGGCACGGAGCGCACGGCCAGCCAGGCCGCCATCATCGCGGACGACCCCCTTGGTATGGTGTCCGCCTATGCATTGGACAAAGCGGGGGCAACCCTGTATGCCGGCACCGGCAACGGGCACCTGCTGCGGTGGGATCTGAGCGGGGAGACCCCGCGCCTGCTGGACCGCCTGACGGCATTCCGGGACGGCCGCGCCATCACCGCCCTGGGCCTGGTGTTTGGGGACCTGTCGCTGGCGATTGGCGATGCCACGGGCGGGCTGACCACCTGGATGCCGGTCGTCTCGGACCCCGGCCTGGAACCGCGGCTGGCCTTGATCCACACGCTGGCCCGGCACCCCGGGCCGGTCGTCCGCATTGAAGCCGCCGCCCATAACAAGTGCCTGTGGAGCCTGGATGCCGCCGGCACCGTGCATTTGGATTACCTGACCAGCGAACGCAACCTGCTGGCGTTGCGCGGGAAACTGCCGTTCCGCATATACCGGGCCAACGCCCGCGGCACTGGCGCGCTTTCCCTTGACGCTGCCGGCCAACTTCAGCTCTGGCGCATCGCCAATCCCCATCCGGAGGTGAGCTGGACGGTGCTGTTTGGCAAGGTGCACTACGAGAACTACAACCAGCCGGCCGAGGTCTGGCAGTCGTCCTCCGCCTCCGATGACTTTGAGCCCAAGCTGAGCTTTATCCCCCTGATGTTCGGCAGCCTCAAGGCCACCCTGTTCGCCCTGGCCTTTGCGGTGCCGGCCGCCCTGCTGGGGGCGATCTATACCAGCCAGTTCGCCACTCCGGAAGTGCGGGGAGTGGTCAAGCCGGCGGTCGAGATCATGGCGGCCGTGCCATCGGTGGTCATCGGCTTTCTTATCGCCCTGTGGCTGGCGCCCCGGGTGGAGGCGGGGCTGGTGGCGGTGGGGCTGTTCGCCGTGATCCTGCCGCCAGTCCTTATCCTGTTCATGGCGGCCTGGCAGGGGGTGCGCCGCTGTCAATGGGGCAAGCGTCTGGAGCGCGGCCGCGAGTTCCTGATTCTGATTCCCGTGCTGCTGGTGACGGCCTGGGCCGCCTGGGGAGCGGGGCCGTGGGTGGAGCAGCTCTGTTTCGGCGGCGATGCCCGGCAGTGGCTGTACCGGGTGCTGGGCATGCGCTACGACCAACGCAACAGTCTGATCATTGCCTTTGGCCTTGGTTTTGCGGTCATCCCCATTCTCTTCACGATCGCCGAGGACGCCCTTTCCAATGTGCCGAAAAACCTTCAGGCCGCCTCGCTGGCACTGGGGGCCAGCCGGTGGCAGACGGTGTGGCGGGTGATCCTGCCGTCGGCCAGCCCCGGAGTGTTCGCCGCCGTCATCATCGGCTTCGGCCGCGCCGTCGGCGAGACCATGATCGTGCTGATGGCCACCGGCAACACGCCGATCCTCGACTGGAGCCCGTTCAACGGCATGCGCACCCTGTCGGCCAACATTGCGGTGGAGATCCCCGAGGCGCCGGCCGGCGGCACTCTTTACCGCGTCCTGTTCCTGTCCGCCGTGCTGCTGTTCCTGCTGACCTCGGTTTTGAACACCACGGCCGAACTGGTCCGCCACCGTCTGCGCAAAAAATATGGGCAGTTTTAAATGGCGATGACATCACAACAACGCAAAGGCGGCTTTTGGCGCGAGGGTGAGCCGTTCATCTGGCTCAGCGGGGCGGCGTTGGCCGCCGTCCTGCTCATGGTCACCCTGCTGGTGATGGTGGTGACGGCCAACGGCGTTGCGGTGTTCTGGCCCGCCCGGCAAACTCTGTTCGAGCTGCGCCAGGGGCCGGCGGTGATGGGGGTGGTGCAGCGGGAAAGCCGCGACCCCAAAACCGGCTCCCGCCGCCTCCAGGTCAAGATCGCCAACCGCGACTTGTACGGCCTAGACTTCCGCTGGCTCGACACGCGCGACATCCGCGCCTCCAGCCAGCCGGCCGACGCCGTGGTGCTGGAGCGCCGCGAGTACGGCAACGTTCACGGGTTCCTGCGGGCGCTCGACCTGGGCGCCGGCGCCCGCCCGGCCACCTGGGAGGAATTCCAGGCCGCCCTGCGCCAGGCGCGCCTGGACCGCCGTCCCATGGACCGTGTGCAGCAGGAGCTCAACTCGCTTGGCGGCCGGCTGGAAAGTTTGCGCCTGCGGTCGGCCAAGATGCGCTACCGCGGCGTCCGCGACGATAATCCGGCGGCGGCCAAGATCCGGGCCCGGCAGGCCGAGTTGAAGGCGGAGTTCGCCTTGCGGGTGGGCGCGTTTGACCGGTTGGCCGCCGAGCTGCGTCGGCGGACGGTGGTGGTGGCCGATGCGGGTGGCCGCGAGATCCGCACTCCCCTGGTTGACGTGGTCCGCGCCAGCCGGCCCAACGCCATGGGGGGGGCGGCCAAGGCGTGGTTCTATGCGGGCAAGCTGTGGGAACTGCTCTTCGGCGAGCCGCGCGAATCCAACACCGAGGGCGGCCTGTTTCCGGCCATTGTCGGCACGGTGATGATGGTGTTCCTCATGAGCATCTTCTCCTTTCCTTTGGGGGTGGTCACCGGCGTCTATCTCCGCGAGTATGCCCGGGACGGCTGGCTGGTGCGCACGGTGCGCATCGCCGTCAACAACCTGGCGGGTGTGCCGTCGATTGTTTACGGCATTTTCGGACTGGGCTTCTTTGTCTACGGCGTTGGCGGCGCGTTGGACCGCCTGTTCTTTCCCGAGCGCCTGCCCACGCCCACCCTGGGCACCGGCGGCATCCTGTGGGCCAGCCTGACGCTGGCCCTGCTCACCGTGCCCGTGGTCATCGTTGCCACCGAGGAGGCGCTGGGCGCCATTCCCAAGGGGGTGCGGGAAGGGTCCCTGGCGTTGGGCGCCACCAAGCTGCAGACCTTGGCCCGCGTGCTGCTGCCCATGGCCTCGCCCGGCATCATGACCGGGTTCATCCTGGCCATGGCCCGCGCCGCCGGCGAGGTTGCGCCGCTGATGATCACCGGCGTGGTCAAGCTGGCCCCGGCCCTGCCGCTGGACGGGCAGTACCCCTTCATCCATTTGGAACGCAAGTTCATGCATCTAGGGTTTCATATTTATGACATCGGCTTCCAGTCGCCCAATGTCGAGGCGGCCAAGCCGATGGTGTTCGTCACCACCCTGTTGCTGGTCCTGATCGTGCTGGTGATGAGCGCCGCCGCCATCCGCCTGCGCAACACCATGAAACGCCGCTACACCCTCGGTTCCTTCTGACCCCCCTCATGCAACCGTTTCACACGAAATCACGAAGCCACGAAAAAAACCGCGCGAAGTCCGCCATGGGGGATCGCGTGATGGCGTTTTCGTGTCTTCGCACCTTCGTGTGAGCCCAGGTTTGGAAGTGTGAACAGTCCCATGGAACATTCCGCCATTTGCACGGTCGCTGAACCGGTCATTGCCATGAGCAACCTCCGCCTGTTTTACGGGCAGTCGGAGGCGCTGCACGGCATCAGCATGGGCCTTTCCCGCCAGCAGGTCACGGCGCTGATCGGGCCCTCCGGCTGCGGCAAGTCCACCCTGTTGCGCTGCGTCAACCGCATGAATGATCTGATCGACAACGTGCGGGTGACCGGCAGCCTGACCCTGGACCGGACCGAGATCAACGACCCCGGCCTGGACGTCATTGAACTGCGCCGCCGCGTCGGCATGGTGTTTCAGAAATCCAACCCCTTTCCCAAATCCATTTACGAAAACGTGGTGTACGGCCTGCGCATTGCGGGGGTCAATCAGCGCGACGCCTTGGATCAGGCGGTCGAGACGAGCCTGTCCGGCGCCGGCTTGTGGGAGGAGGTCAAGGACCGCCTGCACGAGTCCGCCCTCGGCCTGTCCGGCGGCCAAATGCAGCGGCTGTGCATTGCCCGCGCCATTGCGGTCCGCCCCGACGTCATCCTGATGGACGAACCCTGTTCCGCCCTCGATCCGCGGTCGACAGCGCGCATTGAAGAGCTGATTGTGGACCTGCGCCGCGACTTCACCATCATCATCGTCACCCACAACATGCAGCAGGCCGGCCGGGTCTCGGATTACACGGCGTTCCTCTACGAGGGCAACTTGGTCGAATATGGCCCGACCCGCGGCATCTTCACCAACCCCGTGTGCAAGCAGACCGAGGATTACATCACCGGCCGTTTTGGCTGATGCCGGGCAACGGCGTGGCCATCATCTTGGCAATCGCTTGCTTTTGCCCCGTGACGGGGTACAGTCGCCCGACTGTTTTGCGCGCGTTTTTTG
This sequence comes from Candidatus Omnitrophota bacterium, assembly GCA_041651495.1. Lineage (GTDB taxonomy): Bacteria > Omnitrophota > Omnitrophia > Omnitrophales > Aquincolibacteriaceae > Aquincolibacterium. Next base: position 5,611 of record JBAZJC010000029.1, read on the forward strand.
CGCCCGTGTTTTGTCGATGCGGCAGACGTGGTTTTCCACACCCGGTCACAGGATGGGCAACATGAGGTCAGGGAGCAGGTGGAGCTTCAACGCGGGCCGGATCATTGCGGGGCTGGTGTGCCTGTGGGCCTTGTCCGGTTGTTCTCCGGCGCGCCGCCTGTCCAGTTCCAGTGAGGCGTTGAGCGAGGGCTGGGACCTGTTCAAGCTGGGGGATTACCCGTTGGCGGAGGCGGCGTTTCGTCGCGCCGCCGCCCTGAGCAAGCCGGATTCGGCGGACCGTCAGCGGGCCTTGTACGGTCGCGGCATGACGATTTGGCTGAGCACGGCGGGGGGGACCATCACCCGCAACAGCCAGCGGGCCGAGCCGTTTTTTGAGCAGGCCGCGGTGGCCACGGCCGATCCCAATATTGCCGCCTGGAGCTCCTTGGCTCTCGCCCGCCTCTCCCATCTGATGGGGGGGGACGTGGTGCCCGATTATGCGGCGGTGCGCGAAGCCTATAACCGGGTCTACTGGCGGTTTCCCCGTCATGCCGCGGGCCAGGAGGCGCGTCTGTACGCCATCGCCCTGCGCCTGGTTGATTTCAAGCCGGAAGATGCCACGGTCGCCCTTGCGGAACTGGACGCGTTCGACCAGGCGCACCCGAACGACCTGCACGCCGGGAACACCCAGCCGTTCCGCGCCATGTGTTATGAGATCCTCGACCGGCCGGCCGACCTGATCAAGGTCAAAATCGCCATGATGGAGCAGTATCAGCAGGACACGTTGGCGCCGCAGACCGACGACCGCGCCCGGCAGTGCTGGGAAATCGCGTCCCTGGCCGAGTTTCGCCTCGGGGACTTCGCCCTCGCCCGCAAATATTACCGGATGATCCTGGCGGAATATGATGTGGAGGCGCGTTCCTACGGGGCCAAATGCGCACTGGCGCGCATGGAGCGGATGGAAAAAGAGCTGGCCCGGGCGGCAAAAGGGGTGAAGTAGCATGGCTGGCAGGGAGCCTCAATCTGGAACGCTGCGCGCCTTTGGGAACAAGTGGTTTGCTCCGGCGGTGATCGTGCTGGCCTTTGTTTGGGCCGCGGCCACCGTGGCGATGCATGTGATGCGGCGGGACCGCGACGACGGCCTGATTGTGCTGCGCATTGGGCACTGGCAACTGGAGCCCGGCGTGCGTATCGGCCTCAATGAAATGGCCGCCGAATACCAAAAGCAGCATCCTCGGGTGCGGATTGTCCAGGAGGCGATTCCGGAAGGCGTTTACGGGCAATGGAGCAGCACCCAGTTCATGGGCGGCACGGCACCGGACATCATTGAAATGGGGCTCGGGTTGCCGCCGGCCATCACCGTCAGTTATTACAATCGATACTGCCTGCGTTTTTCCGACCTGGTCAACCGGCCCAATCCCTACAACCAGGGCACCGAGTTTGAAAACACCTCGCTGCGCAACACCTACAAGGACGGCATGATCCAAAGTTATATCCCGGAGCTTAAGGAATACATGAACGTTCCGTTGAGCCAGTTCGCGCAGCGGCTGTTCTACAACCGGGACCTGTACCGCCGGCTCACCGGCAAGGAGACGCCGCCGTCCGATTGGCAGGGCTTTATGGCGGACTGCCAGCGGATTGCGGCGACGAAGATTCCCGGCACCACCCTGTGCTACACGCCGGTGGTCGGCTCCCAGTATCATATCGGGTATTGGGACGGGGCGGTGCTCGACCTGGCCACCTGGCGCCTGTTCGAGGTGGCTGACTTCAACCGGGACTACTATGTGGGCACGGACGAGCTGTTTGCGGCCTCCGCCCTGGGCCTGCTTGACCTGAGCAAGACGCCCGCCATCCGCAAACGCTTTGAACTGGCCCGGCAGATCACGTCGCACATGCAGCCGGGGTTTACGGGGCTGACGCGCGACGAGGGTGTGTTCAAATTCGCCCGCCAGCAGGCGGTGTTCATTCCCACCGGCACCTGGGACGTGGGGAGCCTGATCACCCAGGCCGAAGGCAAGTTTGAAGTGGGCATCGCGGATTTTCCCATTCCCGCGCCGGAGGATCCGGACTATGGCCACTGGATTCCGTCGCCGCGCTTTGAGAAGCCGTCGGCGGGGTTCAATTTCACCGTCACCAAGTTCAGCCGCCACCCCGCCGTGGCCGTTGATTTCCTGCTGTTCCTGGCCAGCAAGCGCGGCAACGAGGTGTTCAACCGGCGCGTCGGCTGGATTCCGGCCATCAAAAACACCGAAATGACCGAGATCCTCAAGCAGTTCAAACCCACCACCGAGGGCATCCTCGGCAACTTCAACTACAATTTGGGCGGCAACACCTCGGTCTTTTACTCCCAGATGTACAGCTTGTTCCAGGTGAAGCAAATCGGGCTGAACGACTTTCTGGACAAACTGGCCGCCTACTACAAGACCAAGGGCGCCGAGGATTTTGACGAGCAGCAGAAGGACTGGCGCCGGTCGGCTCCGGCCACGGAACGCATCAGCGCCGTCCGGCGCATGGATGCGTTGGAATCTAACCCCGGCACCCAGGGCTGTCGGGTGGCCTGGCGCAAGTACCGGAACGGCAGTCTGGATCTGGTTGGGGGCGAGCTCAACCGCTGGCGGTTGGTGACCATGATCAAGGCGGGGGGCAAGCCCCTGGCGCCCTATGCGTATTCCGCGGCCGCCCTGGACAACATCCGCCGCCAAGTGCGGGAAAAGGCGGACGGGCAACCGGCACCGGCCGTCCCCGGCCGGTGAACTGAACGCAGAATGACAACCCTGCACCTAATGAGATAAGGCGAACTCATGGCTGGTCGCGTACTTCATTGGAAGCATGTCAGGCACAATTGGGAGATCTATCTCTTCGTTGTTCCCATGCTGGTGTTGATCGGCATGTTCCAGTACTATCCGGCCCTCAGCGGTATTTTTCATAGCTTTTACCGCTGGAACGGCGCCGACATTTCCGAGTACCGCGGTTTTTACAATTATACCTCGCTGCTGAAGAACGACGAGTTTTGGCGGTCGTTCGAACTGGCCTTCACCCTGGGCATTTGGAATTTGGCCAAGATGATCCCCGCCGTGGCGGTGGCGGTCTGCATCCACCGCTGTTCCAGCGACCGGCTGCAGTTTTTCTACCGCTGCCTGTTCGTTGTCCCCATGGTCATTCCCGGCATCGTGGTGGTGTTGATCTGGCGGTCCTTCTTCTTTGAGGCCACCACCGGCTTCCTCAACCGGCTGCTGGACGCCAGCGGCCTGATGAATGTCCTCATCTGGCTTGATCACAGCCTGTTCCACTGGGGGGTGTTTTTCGCCGGCCAGCAGCCGGCCTGGCTGGGGGATCCGAAACTGATCATTGCCGCCTGTGTGATCTGGGGCTTTCCCTGGGTTGGCTCGTTCGCCGTGCTGATGTACCTGGCCAAGCTCCAGAGCATTGACAAGGAGATCTATGAAGCCGCCGATGTGGACGGCGTCAGCTGGTGGAGCAAGTTCTCCAGCATCGAGTTTCCCATGCTGGCCGGTTCCCTCCGCATTGTCGTCATCATGGCCATCATCGAGACCATCAAGGACGCCGGCATGATTTTGGCCTTGGCCGGCATCACCGGCGGTCCCGGCGGCAATGCGACGGTGCCGGCCCTGTTCATGTTGCGCAAGGCGTTCATCGACCAGGACATGGGGTATGCCTGCGCCATTGGCATCATCCTCACCCTCATCCTGATGATTCTCCAGAAGTTCAGCAACGTGCTGGCGCAGTGGGCCGACCTGGCCTCGGGGCAGCGTCTGCGGGTCCGGCTGGTTGCCCTGGGGCTGGGAGGCGGCATCCTGGCGGGGAGCCATTTCTATTTTGGCGAATGCCGGTTTGTCGCGCTGGCGGCCGGTTTGTTGCTGCTCGGGTTCCCCTACGGCATCCTGTCCTGGCCGCGGCAACGGTGGGTGGCCTGGCGGGAGGCCCGGCAGGCGGTTGGCCGGTCAGCCGCGGTGGCCACCGCACGGGACCGCGTCAATCCCATGGGCAAGGCCGCCGAGTGGGGCTTGCGCACCCTCAAGCACGCCACCATTTGGGCCGTGCTGGCGGCGGCGTTCCTGCCCATGTACATCATGATTGTGGTCAGCTTTAAGACCAACCAGGAGTTTTACATCAATCCCGCGGGGTTGCCGACCGTTCTGCGCTGGCATTACTGGGTGGACGCCTGGAACGCCCTTGGCCCCTGTCTGGCCAACAGCATCTTCCTGTCCATTGCGACCACCAGCCTGACCCTGATGCTGGCCTTGGGCGCCTCCTATTTCTTCGCCCGTTATCAGATGCCGCTTTCCGGGCTCTTTTGGAATGCCATTCTCGTGCTCATGATGATGCCCGCCATTGCCAACCTCATTCCGCTGTTCATCCTGCTCAAGGACATGAATCTGCTCAACACCTTGTCGTCCCTGATCATCGTCGGCGCATCATCCGGCCAGATTTTTGCCGTCTTTGTGCTGCGCTCGTTCGTCGAGGACATTCCCCACGCCCTGTTTGAGGCGGCCGAAATTGACGGCGCCAACCACTGGCAGCAGTTCACGACCATTGTCATGCCGATGTCCGGCCCAATCCTCGGCACGGTCGGCATCATGAACTTTGTCACCGTCTGGAACGACTTCATCATGCCCTTGATCGTCATCCGCGACTATGAAAAGCTGCCGGTGACCGTGGCGCTGCTGCGGATGGCCGGCGAATACATCAAGTTCTGGGGACCGCTGATGGCCGGTTACATGATCGCCTCGCTGCCGGTGATCTTCCTGTTCCTGTCCTCAATGAAGCTGTTCATCAAGGGACTGACCGCCGGCGCCGTCAAGGGCTGAGGTCGCGACGGTTTGGATTGCCAATCCGCGTCATCCGCGGTTCAGAAAAAGGGAAATGAACATGACGATGATCAGCAAATGGTTCCCCTGCGGCGTTCTCGCCGTGCTCCCGTTTTCGGCCATGGCCCAGGAGGCCGAGGAGGCGGGGGGCGCCGGCTACCGCCTGGTGGAAAGCCTGCTGCCGATGGTTTTCCTCTTCCTTGGCCTGTACGTCATCCTCAAGCTGAGCATGAAAAGGAACAACTCCTACCAGCAACGGGCCGTTGAGCACATGGAACGGCTGGAACAGAAATATGACAAGATAATCGACTTGCTGGCCAAGCTGGCCGACAAGGCGAAATGACCCCGGACCATTCGTGACGGCGAGTCCCGTCTTTGACCGGCCAAGTCCGGTTCCCGGTGGTTGCGGCGTTCCCGGCTCGGAAGAACCGGTTCTGATTCCCGCATCCCGCATCACGCATCACGCATCACGCCCCGTCAGAGCGTGGCGCACCAGTGGTGGACGTCCGGCACCTCGCCATACTGGATGGCGGTGACCTGCTTGTAGAGCTTTTCCAGCACCGGACCGCAGCCGTCCTCGGGGCCGACGCGGAAGGTCTGGTTGCCGCGGACGATCTCGTTGACCGGGGTGACGACCACGGCGGTGCCGCAGGCGCCGACCTCGGCCATGGTCTCGAGTTCGCTGAAGGCCACGGGGCGGGCTTCGACGGTCAGGCCGAGGTCGCGGGCGATGGCCTGCAGGGTGTCGTTGGTGATGCTGGGCAGGATGGAGTGGGACTTGGGCGTGACGTAACGCCCGTCGCGGGTGATGCCGATGAAGTTGGAGGTGCCGAACTCCTCAATGTACTTGTGCTCCTTGGCATCCAGGTACAATTCGACCGCGAAGCCCTCGTGATGCGCCCGGATGTGCGGTTCCAGGCTGGCGGCGTAATTGCCGCCGACCTTGACGTGCCCCATGCCGAGCGGCGCGGCGCGGTCATAATCGTCAACGACGACGGCGCGCACCGGTTTGAGGCCGCTTTTGTAGTAGGCGCCGACCGGGGTCACCAAAATGAGGAAGACATATTCCTGGGCCGGGCTGACGCCGATCTGGGCGCCGGAGCCGAACAGCAGCGGACGGATGTACAGCGAGCCGCCGGTGCCATAGGGGGGGACGAAATCACGGTTGGCGGCGACCACCTGGCGGATGGAGTCGAGGTACAGGGCCTCGGGGATTTCCGGCATGCAGGTGCGCCGGGCGGTCATGTTCATGCGCCGGGCGTTCATCTCCGGGCGGAAGATGCGGATCTGCCCGTCCTTGCAGCAGAACGCCTTGAGCCCTTCAAACGCCGCCTGGCCGTAGTGCAGGGCGGTGGCGGCGATGTGCAGTTTCAGAAACGGCTCGCTCTCCAGCCGGCCCGGCCCCCACGCGCCGTCCCGCCACACATGTTCGATGTGGCAATGGGTGGGGCGATAGCTGAAACCCAGGTTTTCCCAGTCGAGAGTGGTGTCGATTTTTGCTTTTTTCATGGCCTGTCTGCAGGGGGGATGCTGGGCTTGGTTGTGGAGTGAAAAGGCCGGTTTTGGCCGGCGCAGCCGGCCAGCGGCGGCGTACGCTGGTAAAAGCGGTACCGTAACCTAATCGGAACGCAGCCGCCACTTGAGGCGGCTGTGGGATGCGGGGGGGATGGGAATGCGGCGGCCGAAATTCTTTTCGCGGAAGGCGGCGGCGCCGGCCAGCGGCAGCCGGCAGCTGGCGGCGATGACGCCGGCATGGCTGTGGATGGTGCGGGCGCGCATTTCATGGCGGGCGGCCACGGCGGTGGCGCGGCGCACCTCGGCGTGGGCCTGGGCGATCTGCTTGTCGGTTTCAGCCCGGTCGGCGGCCAGCCGGGCGCCGATGTTGTCCAGCACGTCTACGGCGGCAATGTCCACCGACAGGATTTCGAAACAGGTGCCACTGTCCAGGCCGCGTTCCAGCAGATGGCGCGAAATGCGCTCCGGTTCGGCCAGGATATCCTTGTGGCTGGCGGCGCGGCCGATGGCGGCGACGATGCCTTCGCCGACCCGGGCCGCCACGGTGTCGCCGCCGGCACCGCCGACCAGCCGGTCCAGATTGGTGCGCACGGTGACGCGGGCGCGGACGCCCAGGCGGATGCCGTCCTGGCAGACGCCGGCGATGACCGGAACGGGGGCGTTGGCCGGCGGCACGGCCAGCACCTGGGGATTGACCCGCCCCCGGACCGCCGCCACCACGTTGCGGCCGGCCAGGTCAAGGGCGGCGATCTTGGCGAAATCCACCGCCAGGCCGGTCTTTTGGGCGGCGACCAGGGCGTCGGTCACCGCCTCGAGGTTGCCGCCGGCGAGCAGGTGGGCCTCCAGCTGGCCGCGCGGGGTCGGCTGCCCCGCCTTTGCCAGCACAATGCCGGCATTGATGATCCGCTCGGGATCCACCCGCCGCAGGCGCATGAAGGCCATTTCCAGCAACGGCACCGGCACGCCCGAGGCCCGGGCCTGGAGCCAAAGCGGAAGAAAGGAGGCCAGCAGCAGGGCCAGGGTCAGCACCGGCAACGCCGTCAGAACCGCCAAGATGATGATGAACGGAAGCATGGTTTCCGTCCCGGTACCGGCCATTAGCTGGCGCGGTAGTTGGGGGCGTCCTTGAGCACCTTCACGTCATGCGGATGCGCCTCCTTGAGGCCGCCGGCGGAAACGCGCACGAAGCGGGCAGTGGCCTGTAGCTCGGCGAGGTTGCGGGAACCGCAGTAGCCCAGCGAAAAGCGCAGGCCGCCGATGTACTGGCGCAACACGTCGCCCACCCGGCCCCGATAGGGGACCAGCCCTTCGATGCCCTGGGGGACAATCTGGTCCGAGTTGTCGACGTCACTGTGGCCGTAGCGTTCCCGGCTGCCCCGGTGCGCCTTCATCGCCTCCAGACTGCCCATGCCGCGGTAGACCACGTAGGTGCGTCCCTGGTGCAGGATGCGTTCGCCCGGGCTTTCCTCGGTGCCGGCCAGGGCGGAGCCCATCATGACACAACTGGCGCCGGCGGCCAGCGCCTTGGCCACGTCGCCGGAATAAACGATGCCGCCGTCGGCGATCACCGGCAGGGTGTCGCCCACGGCCTGGCGCACCCGGTAGACGGCGGTGAGTTGCGGAATCCCGACGCCGGCCACCACGCGGGTGGTGCAGATGGAACCGGGGCCGATGCCGACCTTGATGGCGTCGGCGCCGGCGTCCGCCAGCGCCTTGCCGCCGTCGGCGGTGGCCACATTGCCGGCCACCACGTCGATTTGGGGATGGCGCGCCTTGAGCTCCCGGACGGTGTCGATCACGCCCTTGCTGTGGCCGTGCGCCGTGTCCACCACCAGCACGTCAACGCCGGCCGCGGCCAAGGCGTCGATGCGCTTGTCGTCATGGGGCCCGACGGCGGCGGCCACCCGCAGGCGGTGTCCTTCGTCGCGGTTGACCGCCGGCTCGAGGGCCTTGATCAGCGTCTTGGTGTCCTGAAAGCTGTACAACCCCTTGAGGCGGCCGTCGGCGTCAACGATGGGCAGTTTGCCCACCTTGTGCTTCATCATGATGTTGTACGCTTCGCGGAGCGTGGTGTCCGGCCGGGCGGTGACCAGCTTGCAGGTCATCACCTGCGCCAGCGGCACGTCCATCGAGGTGAGGAACTTCATGTCGCGGGCGGTGATGATGCCGGCCAGCCGCCCCTCGCCGTCGGTCACCGGGAAACCGCTGAACTGGTATTTCTTGCGCTCCTTTTCAGCCATCACATCGGACAGCAGCATGTCCTGGGTGAACACCACCGGATTCATGATCAGGCCGTTCAGGTAGTGCTTGACCTTGGAGACCTGGTCGGCCTGGGACTTGACCGTTTGGTTCTTGTGGATGACCCCCAGGCCGCCCAGGCGCGCCATGGCAATCGCCATTTCCGTCTCGGTGACGGTGTCCATGGCGGCGCTGATGTACGGGACGTTGACCGGGATGTTGCGGCTGAACCGCGAGGCGATGTCGGTGTTGTCGGGCAGGAAATCGGCGTAGCGCGTCTCAAGCGAGACATCGTCAAAGGTCAGCCCCTCACAGGGGAAGCTGGCCATGAACTGGTCCATCTCCGGATTCTTCACGGTTGGGCCTCCCCGGCAGGTGCCGCCTCCGTTCCCGCGGCGCTCTGGCTGCTGTCTCCCACCTGGATGGTGATCTTCTTCCGGTTGCCGCCCAGATCGGGGCCGCTTTCGGCGACGATGCCGGTGATGTCCTTGATGGCCAGGTGGATGGCGCGGCGCTCACCGGCGTTGAACGGGCCGATGGTCTTGGGGTCGCCCCACCGCTTGACTTCCTTGGCGGTGTCCAGCGCCATCCGGCTCACGGCGTCGGCGGTGTCGCCGCCTTCCCCCTGGCCGTCCCGTTCCGGACGCGGGGCGCGGCGTTCGCCGCCGCGCTCAAAGCGGGGTCCGCGGCCGCGGCGTTCGCCGCCGCGCTCGCCGCCACGGTCGCCGCCACGGTCGCCGCCACGGTCGCCGCCACGGTCGCCGCCACGGTCGCCAGTCGGGGCCGGGCTGCGGCCGGCCTCGGTGCCGCCGCGGCGCTGGCTGCCTTCGACATCAATCTTGATGAAGGGGGCGTTTTCGTCCTGTTTCTTGGCGATCCGGTTGAGCAGCAGTTCCAAGCTGTCGATATGTTGGCCGTTGCGGCCGATGACCCGGCCGGCGTCGGTGGTGCGGATGCGCAGCACGGCTTCGCCTTCGGCCCCGCCGCCGTCCTCCACTGCTGCCTCAATCCCCAGCAGATCCAACATTTTTCGCAACGTTGCAACCGCGGTAGCGGCCTGTTCCTGACTTAACGCCATGATCTGTTGACTCCTGGTGCCGACTGTGGCGCCCGCCCGGCGCCTTGACTGGTTTTGGATGTTTTGACGCCGTCTGGATCGGGTTGCACACGGGGCGGCGGCGTCACCGTTTCATGCGGTCGCGTCAAGATCACAAAATACATCCTGGACCGGCGAATGTCTAGCGGCAAGTCGGTTGCCGGTTTTTTGCCGGATTGCCTTGACGGGCAGCGCGTCAGGCAATGTGTGCTAACTACCAGATAATGAGCCTTCCGGGATAGTTGGAATTCGGTGACACTCCGTAAGTGGTTCCCCTGGGAACCAGAAGGAGATGTCACCATGGAAGGGAAAGAAGTCCTGCTGGATGGAGTTCCAGAGGAAGATCTGGAACGTATTGAGGGGGGAGAAGAAGGCCAGGACGAAGGTTCTGGCCTGACGGACCAAGGGGTTGCGCCCGGCGTCGGGCGAGCGCGCGCGAAAAAATCCGCGTCCAAGGAAGAAGCGCTGTCGTTCCCAGCGGCCAGCCGGCCTGGCCTGTTCCTTCGATCTCCGCCTGCGTCTGGTGAAGATGCATGTCGAGGAAGGGATGACCATCCGGGCGATCACCACCGAGGCTGGCCTTTCGGAGGCCACGCTGTTCAAGTGGCTCAGCCGCTACCGGGCCAGCGGCGAGGCCGGCCTGCGCCCCGGTGGCGGGGCCCTGCGGCCGGGCCGCCAGCAACTCCCCGCTGCGGTGAAGGCCACGATGGTGGAGGCGAAGCGGGCAGAGCCGACCTGGGGGGTCAAGCGGATCTCGCAGTTCATGAAGCGGATGCTGCATCTGCCGTGGGTCATTGGGGTCACACCTCCGCAATCAAGCACATCTTGAAAAATAGCGAGGAACCGGTAACGTACTGGCCATGGGTATTGCGGTGGTGAGGCGACGATACGCGAGGGGTGAGACATGGCCAGGCCGTTGCGGGTGGAGTTTCCAGGCGCCCTGTATCATGTGGTCAACCGGGGCAACCGCCGGGAACGGGTGTTCCGGAGCCAGGCGGATTATGCGCTTTTCCTGGACCGTCTGGAGCGGTTTGCGGAGAAGTTTGACGTGGCGGTGCTGAGCTATTGTTTAATGGCGAACCACTTCCATTTGTCTCTGAGTGGCTTCACCAGCGTGCGGGACCGG
>JBAZJC010000030.1:0-15518 GCA_041651495.1 Candidatus Omnitrophota bacterium
GCAGAGTCGTTATCACGGGCCTGGGGGTCGTCTCGTCGGTTGGTTTCGGAAAAGAGGCCTTTTGGGATTCTATTTCCAAAGGTCGTAGCGGTGTTTCCAATATCACCGCGTTTGACACCACCCAGTTTACCACCCATTTCGCCGGCGAGATCAAGAACTTCGATCCGTCTGCTTATATCCTCCCGAAAAAGCTTAAACGTATGGACCGCACCACGCAGTTCGCGGTCGTGGCCTCAAAAATGGCCGTTGAAGACGCAAAGCTTGATCTTGAAGAACCCGGAGTCCGTGAGCGGACTGGCGTGATCATTGGTGCTGCTTTGGCGGGTGTGGGTTTTATCCTGGAGCAACATGCGGTGATGCTTCAAAAGGGCCCGATGCGGCTTAACCCCTTTACGGCGCTTGCTTCCTTTCCGGATGCTTGTGCCGGTAATGTCTCGATCGAACTGGGCGTAAAGGGTCCGAGTTTTTCTATCGCGACAGCCTGTTCTTCGGCGTCCGATGCTTGTGGCTATGCGTTTGATGCGATCCGGAGCGGGGATCTTGATTTTTTGATCATGGGCGGAGCGGAAGCGACGATCTTTCCCGGCATTGTGGCGTCTTTTTGTGTGGCGCGCGCGCTTTCAACCCGGAACGATCAGCCCGAAAAAGCCTCGCGCCCGTTCAGTATGGACCGTGACGGATTCGTCCTGGGAGAAGGGGCAGGGATGCTGGTTTTGGAAGAGTATGAGCATGCGAAAAAACGGAAAGCGCATATTTACGCGGAGATCCTTGGCCACGGTATGACCTGCGATGCGTATCACATGACGGCACCGGACCCGGAAGGGACCGAGGCGGCCCGTGCCATGAATCTCGCGATGCAAAGCGCGGGAGTGGAACCGAACGAGATCGACTATATCAACGCTCACGGGACCTCGACGTCCTTAAACGATAAAACCGAAACCCTGGTCATCAAAAAAGTTTTTGGTTCCCGTGCTTATGAAATCCCTATCAGTTCCGTAAAATCCATGATCGGCCATCTGATCGGTGCGGCCGGAAGCGTGGAGCTTATCGCGACGCTTCTCGCCATGGAACATCAGCTGATCCCTCCGACCATTAATTACAACTCCAAAGACCCCGAATGCGATCTGGACTACGTACCGAACGTGGCACGTCCCGCAAAAATCCGGATCGCAATGAAGAACTCCTTCGGATTCGGCGGCAAGAATTCCATCCTCATTTTAAAACGGGTTTAGACCCGTTTTAAAATCAAGGGACTTGTCGCTCGGGACTAGGGACTCGTTTGGATTCCTCGTTTTTGCGAGTCCCGAGGAACTAGTCCCGAGTCCCGTTTCATGGGCTTAGGGGAGTTCTTCTTCGATTTCGGTATCGCTGTCCGTCAAAATGCGGTTCTTCCGGTGGGAGATTGTGTCAACGCCCGAGCCATCCAGTATTCCGCGCTTGGAGGCTTCAATGAACTCGATCATGTGTATAACTTCAGGGCTTTTGAGGGATTTTTTGATGGCGTCAAGGGCCTGACTCACGTTCATGCCTGAGCGGTAAAGCAGTTTGTAGGCCTCCTTGATCTCGGCGCGTACTTGCGGTCCGATGCCGGCGCGTCTCATACCCACCACATTGATTCCTTGCGCCACGCCGGGCCGGCCGCCGCAGATCACATAAGGAGGGATATCTTTGTTGATAGCAGTGAGAGCGCTTACCATGGCCAGTGTTCCAATGCGTGTGAATTGATGAAACCCCGTCATTCCGGAGAGGAACGCACGGTCTTCAACGATACAGTGGCCGGTGAGCGAGGCCTGGTTCACCATAATGATGTTATTGCCAAGCAAGCAGTTATGTGCGATGTGACAATAGGCCATGATGAAATTCTCATCGCCGATCACGGTGGCGGTACCCTCCTTGGTGCCACGATGAATGGTGACGAATTCCCGGATGACATTCTTCGAGCCGATCCTGGTAAAAGTCTTCTGGCCCTGATAGGCGAGGTCCTGGGGATCATGACCGATCACGGCATTCATGTGGAGGGTGTTGTAATTTCCGATCTCAGTTCCGCGTGCAAGATAGGCACCAGCCAGGATCTTATTGTGAGAACCGATCTTAACACCGTCTTCAATAGTAACATTCGGACCGATCGTGTTGCTGACCCCGATTTCGACTTGCTTTCCGATGATAGCGCTGGCATGGATCTCAGACATGGGCGGGATTATATCACAATGGTTTGAATTCGAAATTACAAATTCAAATCCTGTATGGCGTGCGGCAAAGATCTCGTGAGACGTCGTAATACAGTACATCCTACGCCGTATGCCTTGCGTCGTACCAAATAGTGTTATTCATGGATAAAAGTTACTATATACTGCAATTTATATTGATAAAGAATAAATTCCATAACCCATTGCAAATAGGCATGTTGTGAAAAAGACTCGAGATTTTTTGTCTTCGCCTCTTGCCTTTCAGGAAGTCATCAGCTATATTTCTGGTAACTTTGTAAAGACAATAAAAAAAACAGATTAATCCGTCTCAAAATCATCGAAATAAAAATCCGTTTTCGCAAAGGATGAACTGCTTAATGAACCAACATAAGCCATTCAAAACATTGATTGCCGCCTTCACTGGCTTCATTTTTTTTGTCACAAGTCTTGGGGTCAATCCCAATGTTTTTGCCGCGGCCGCCACATCTGAAGTGTCTCTACCATATCAGATCAAACTGGACGAGAATCTCCGCATCGCCATCCCGCAGGAATTAGGAAAACTTGAGCATTTCAAAATGGGCCAAGGCCCTACTCTCTTCCATATCCAGACCGCTCACGGCCATTATGAGGCCCAACAGCAGATCCGTCGGATTCTTCATCATCTCGAGGACAATTATGGTACCAAAACGATTCTTGTTGAAGGCAGTGCCTTCAAGCTGGATCCCGCGATCCTGAACTTTTTCCCTGAAGATCACAAACTGACCATGAAAATAAACGAAGAACTCACCAAACACGCAATCGTAAAAGGGCCGGAGTTATATTTGCTTGACCAAATCAAGAAACAAGGATCGGGAAATGTTTCTTACGCCGCAGGCGTTCAAGCTTTCGGAATTGAACAGATCGATTTTTACCGCGAGAATGGTTACGCTTTTATCGACGTCTTGACCCAAAAAGAAAAAACCCAGGGCTTCCTTCGTGACATGAACGAAGGGATTGAGCGTCTTTCGGCCCCATACCTCAATGACACACTCCGTGCCTTCCTGAAGCGCGAAGAAGCTTTTGAGAAAAATCTCACGCCAATGGATGCCTGGCTTTCTTACCTGAAGGAACAGGCGCAAAAAAATCTCAAATTCGATCCCGCCAATGTTGTTTCTCAAGTCGAATGGCCAATGCTGGTTCGTATTTTCAAGATCCGGGAGCTGTCTTCTAAACTGGACAGGAAAGCATTTTTGAAAGAGCGCGAAGGATTTTTAAAAGCATTGCGGCGATTTATGCCGGGCAAAGAGTATGGAGTACGAAATACGGCGCAGGATCCTAGCAATACACCATACGCCTCTCACCGCACACCATACCAGGAGATTGAGCAGCTCCTCAAGTCTGAACAAGTAAGTCAACAACTCCCGGATCCAGAAACGAGTTTATTGTTCGAAGATATGGTCAAGCGGCTGCCAAAAGATTTCAACTATGACGCATTCCCGAATGTCCGGTATTTTATCGGAACGTTGCTCCTCCAAAGTGAACTCAAGGCATCGATGCTTATGAGCGAGGTTCAAAAACTCACAGACCAGATCACAGCCGAGCTGGCCAGGAACAGAACCGAGAAAGAGCTAATCAAGCTTCTTAAGGGCTACCGGTCGCTTCAGAAATTATTCGCGCTCAAGCTTTCACCGCAGGATTACGAAGCCATCCTTGGGCAACGGGAAAATGCCGGACGAGAGAATATCCATCCTTCCGAGATCGTTCGCCGATTTGGTGAGATCGTTCCCCGCTCATCGTTCTCCGTTCATCGTGTTAAGGCGGTGAAATTTGAACACGTTGATGAGTTGGACGCATTGTATAAAAAAGCCATGAAGTTTTACGAAGGTGTCAAAGCCCGCGACGGCGCCATGGAACAGATGATCGAGCGGCGACTTAAAGAAACCGGCGCGGATAAAGTCGTGGTCATCACCGGCGGTTTTCACGCGGAGCCGTTCAAAGATTATTTTTCATCCAAGGATTACACCTACGCGCTCATTTCTCCGAAGATCACAGGTTCTGATAAAGAAGGGCATGAAGCATATGTTCGCAACATGCTTGATCAAACCCTCAAATCCGTAAAAAGTTCAACTCGCGAAAGCGTTTCTCCGGCCTCAAGTCCGGACCAACTGCGTATCTTGGGCGTTGATCCTGGTGCCCTTGCCCATGCCGAACTCCGTGCTGCCATCCATGTCATCGGAAAACCCGCGAAAGCACAGGAATTCGCACTTCTTCTAAAAAAACAGGCTGGTGTTGTTACCGAACCTGCGAGTGCCCGCGCTGTAACAGAAGCAACTCCGATCAGTCTTGCTGCTAGAGTTCAAGCTAGAGCTAGATTGTCTGCGCCGGCTAATAAGGCGCCTATTCGTTCCGAGATACGTGACATTGCAGATTTGTCTTCGGCGGAAGAGCATGTTTCTGTGCCTGTGCAGGGCGTCAACAAATCTTCTCCGGGCAGTCAATTTGCTCTCGCCTCTGTAATGGCTGTTACCAGCTACTTTGTCCGTTCTGAAATGCGTGACGATGTGCATACTTGGGTCGAGGCAAACAAACCACTCGTTGCCCGGAGTCATGTTTATAGCCGGCAATGGGAATGCGGCCTGCCGATGGATTTTCTGAAAAAGGTCGAAGAATTATACGGCGAATACACAGCTGGCAGAATTTCTATGGTCACGTTGACCGGGGGCCTTGGGGCTTTAATGCCGGACCTTTTTGAGGCCTGGGCGGCGATCGGAATGAATGTGACGGGAATTCATCCGCTTTGGAATTTTATCAAAAATAAACCTCTCAAGGGCGCCGACGCCAAAGGTATCCGGGAGTTATTGGGGCAGATAGCAAAAACACTCATGGAAGATACGGGCACTAAATTTGATGTCCGATTGAATGTTCGCGGTAATTTTAAAACAGTTTCTTTCAAAGTTTACAAAATCCAATCCGAGGTCCATAAAGCGCCTCACTATTATCTGGACGCGTATACCACTGGTCCGGACGGTCGGGAAAATCCTGAGTTTTTAGAGGTCTATGATGATGATCCAATGAGTGGCAAACGTGTGATCGATATGGCTTTTTTTAGTGCGGCAAGTGAACGGCTGGTCCAAATCCTTGAGGACAACAAAAATCCGGATAACATAATTTTAATAGATCATGAAGTGTTTACAAGTTTACCGATCCGTTATCTAAAGAAGGCGACACGGTTAACGTTCAATCATTCGGTCTTTCTGCCAGCGATCTTTGAAGCCTGGGAAGGATTCTATGATCTTTTAGCGTTTCCAAAGCGGCTTTGGTCCACCATTGTTCATGATGGCATGATTAGCATCGTGGATTTTGTTGCGGAAACATTTCATGGGATCACAGGCGTCAATCTTGTGGAACATCGTCCGGCTCTTTTGAAAATTTTCCGTACGGCATGGCACCACATGAAAGGTTTTTATGATGAGGCAAAACAGATCCGTAGTACGAATGGGGTTTTTCTTCCGCGTTGGCAATCCCCGGCAAGAAGGGTTTTGATCGAACGATATAAAGAAAAACTCAAAATTGAAAAGCCGCAATACAAACTTCCTAAAAATGCCAATGATCACGCCTTCTTCGACCAAATGGAAACACAGGAACAAGAACGCGAACAGTTCGAAGTTCAAAACGAATGGGTTTCCGCAGTAGATTGCGCGAAGCTTCTGATCTGGCTTCGGGAAAAACGAGGTTTTAAAGGGTCTTACGATTGGCTTGGTAATACCTTTAAGGATTATAGGCAGCAACATCAAATGGACGATGGTGCGCTCGTGGCGCACTTAAATGCAATGGAAAAACTTCTTCAAAAAGCGGTCCGGGATGATCTTGCGGAAGATTGGCAGAGGCTTGAAACGGAATTTGGGCAAACTCGCGACCTTATTCTTGCGGACCCTATCCTCGCGAATCTTCGTCGCCAAGTTCAGTATAAGGGGCCGGATAAATATGAAGAAATATTAAAAGATCTCCTTAACGAGGTGGCGAATGAAGCTGGAGTGGAGACGCCTTCGGAAAACGGCAGGGTCTTTAATCAATTGTTCCAATTCTGGAAAAAGCATCAGTATGAAGGAGATCAGGATCATGATCGTTTCCGCAGGGAATTTGTGGAACTTCGTGAAAAATTGAAAGATCAGCCGTCAGTTGAAAAATTGCGAAAAACCATGGCTCGCATCCTGATCGGAGGGCGCACGTTTAGTCCCGAGGCCCATGACCAGTTTTTGTATATCCGTTTTATGACAGAATTTCTTGGATTAGAAGACCGTATCGCAACCCTTGAAGATCATACCTATTATGAAGCCCAGATCGTTTTCAGAGGGGTCCAGGGCGCTGTTATGTTGTCCGATGAGGGCTTGGAAGCTTCGGCCACCGGCATGATGAAGATCATGACCAACGGAGGAGAGATAGTGGGGCCCTTTGCAGGAAGCAATCCTGAGATCTGGGCTATTTGGGATAAGGGAGCGAAAAAGTATGTTCCTGTCTTGAATAAAAAAGGTGAACCAGCCATTACCCAAAACCAATTACGTGACAAATTACGTAATGGCGAGTACGAGAACCAGAACGGGATCTTTGTAGTCTACAATGACGGTGAAAAAAGTGATTGGGCCGGAGGTGGGCGCCGTCCTTCCGGACGGGGGATTCTGGAAGCCCTGAAAGAAGTGAAGAGTTTACGATCAGATCCAAAAACCCGTCGTAAACGAATGTATCGGTCCGTAGCGGATTCGTGGAAGGTAGATATGGTGACCAGCCAGGCGATGGCGACTGCCTCCGATCTTGAAGAGATGCTTGAGGAAAGAAAAAAAATGGAAGAGATGTTTTTCCGGGTCAAATTTGAGGCCTCTGATTATACCGTTGTAACAACGGTTCCAACCCTTACATGGGGGGGGCTTAGCGCGCATCAAAAACGTTCTGCGCCGGGAATGGGGGTGTTGTGGACGCTCAAAGTTTTTCGTGAACTCAAACCCTTGCGACCATGGGGAGGCGGTCCTGAAACTCGCGGTCAGGAAGCCTTGAGCAGTATAAAATTCCATGCTTATGGAGACGGCCAACCACGTAGCCGCGGCGATATTTTTAAATACCTTCTGGAAAATGTTTTGAAACATATGTCGGCTGGCGTGCAGCCTTTTAGGGAATATATCGAGCAATTAGCTAAAGATGCGGAGACAGCTAAGGACGAAAAAGAAAGAGTTATCCTTAATTTAAAGGCCATAGAACTTACAGAAATGCTTTTAGAGCATATGGCGGGGAATTGGTTTGAACGCTACATGAAAGCAAATCCTGAAGAAGCGGAACAGCTGAGAGTAGAGTTGACCCAGGGGGCAGGAACAGAATATCAGCTCTGGACTGAATACCTTTCCAGATATCTTGAAAAACATTCGGACGCGTCCCCTGTTAATACACATGATAACAAGATCCAATCTTTTGTTTTCAGGCCTCAAGACGGAAAACCGGTACTTGTCAATCTTAATCTGGGCGCTCCAGTCAAGCGCGAGGAAGAACAAGATTTCCAAGGTTACAAGGCGCGCACTCAGGTCATTATTGATGAACCCACTCTTTACGAGCTTGTGGGGAGAAACTCTAATGTGCAGTCTTTCAAGGTGAGGGAATTCAAGCTCGGGAAAGATTACAGTATCCATGCAAAGGGAAATCCTGTGACCGTGCTGGGGATCGGTATTCCCATGCCTCTTGGTATTGAGATTCTTGAGTTGCAGCCGATCCCACATACGTTGCTTTCAGGCAGTGTTTTGGAGCCCGTACGGGAACAAATGGATGCATCTCCTCTCAAACAATTGATTAGCCAGGCAAGAGTCGGTTATGAGATTTCGGAAGGTGTTCCCTCCTCTAATCATCTTTTCGAACAGCTGGAAATTTTGGCAAATGGAACTGCCGGTTCTTATAAAGTAAAACCTACCATGACGCTTATCGGCCTTTTCAGGCCCGATTTGTTGAATATGCCGAAAGTTTCTTCCTGGCATCCCGCATTCCACGCAAAGCTCAGCCGTGCCATTGCGGACATTCAAGCCGTTTTGGGAGCGGACACACCCCGGAACGGGAAGCATCATTTTTACGTGCTGGAGTCTTCCCATAAAAGCTCGCTTGTTTTGGCCGAAAAAAACGCCTCAGGAGATGTTGTCGTGGCCGTGGTTCAACTTGCTGCCGCCGACCGCGAGTTTGCGTCGGACGGAAAAGTTTCGACCCAGGTGCTTTCGTCCGGTTTTGACCAGATCATTGAATCAGGAGCTACATATCTGATACATGATCTTTTGGCGGGAATTGATTACGAAGAGCGTAATGACTTGCTCCAAGGTTGGACTTTGCGTATTCCGTTCAGGGCTGACGACGACCAAGTCCAGCTCTTGTTGCTTAAGAAGAAAACAACAACCGCCCGCTCCGAGATCAGGGATTTCGAATCTATCATGCAGGGTTATGTGGACAGGATCGCACAAGCTGATGGGATGGAGCAGATCGAAGAATTCTGGAAATATTTACGTCCGTACCTGAGACAGAAGATCATTGCCGTCGAACAGGCCAGAGATCTCCCGTCTCTCCGTGATGCTTTCCGCCATTTCAATTACTCGCTTCATTCAACTATTGCAACTCACCAAAAGCAAATCCTGAAAGAGGTTTTTGGTTTTGATCTTTCCACGTTAAAGTGGTCTGGCGTTGCCTTTGTTGCAGGCCTTGGTTCGATTGTCAGTCTGAATTTGTTTCTTATGCCGATAATAGGGGCTTTGGGATATTGGTTTTTGGGTGGAGCCGTCTCTGTTGCAGTGGCGGCCGCAGGCGTTGTTGCTTATATGGCCAAATGGTGGTTTTTCGGGCTCAGGGGCGTCACGGCAGAAGGATATCCGCAGGTGGTCCTCAATGAAAAGTATCACTCAATGATCCTTTCTTTGGATTATGCTTTTCGAGAAGCCTCTTACGATCTCCTAGCTCAAAAAGATGCTACGTTTCGTTCCGAAATGCGGCCGCCCTTCAAAGGTCTTTATCTTTTTAGCGGAAGGCAATTGAGCAAATATCCTGTGATTCAAACAGCCGTGAGGATAACCAAGATTTTGCACCATTCGCTGGCAGTATTTTTTGAGGCATTTTGGAAAATATTCGAGATTCCATTCGTCATCTTTCTGGCGGTAGTGGGGCCGGTGTTTTACGGAGTGACAGCGTTTCTCATAACCTCGGATACTATCGAAACAGCTATGACCACGGGTCATCTTGATAACCCGATCATGGCCGGCATATACGCGGCGACAGCATTGACCGGGGCACACTTTATCACCAAGTTGGGGGCGAGAGGGGCTTATGGTCCGACGGCGGTTAAGTACGAGGGGAGCAAAGCCCTTTCAAGGGCCAATACGCTGTATGCCCTGATGACCTATTCGACATGGGAAAGGGTATCGCGCCGCCTATGGCCCCAGACAGGCAGCAAGATATTTGCATACACGATGCAATATCTATCCGTAGAAGTCCTGTCTGTAATTCTCATGGGGATCTTACCGGTATATTTCACATTATTCGTGGTAGCTGCGATTGCACTCATGGTGATCGAACCGCTTTTTTATAAGCTGCACGAATCAGAAAAGAAACCCCTAGAAATGAGCGTAGAAGAATTTACAAAGCGTGCGATGTCTGGAGAGATTGTTCAAGATGCAGGAATCGATATCAAGTTGACTCCGGAGGCGGCCCGGAAGCGGGATGCTGAAAGTGGTGTTATCGCCAATGCGACTTTTGATGGTATTGGGACCGACGGTCAGATTTTTTATTACCCCGCTAATACAATGCCTGAAGCCAATCCTAACTCTTTGATATCTTCCGCGATCAGTTCAATAACCCTTCGCTCCGAAATCCGGGAGACGGAAAATCCTGACTTGCAAATCGAGAGGATCCTTTCCGGGATCAAAACGGATCCATCGCTTGCGAATGAAGCGAATCTGACCCTGGCGGTTCAGCATCTTGCGACGGTCGATATGCGGGAGGGTAGCGAATTAGGCGGCTATGACGGTAATTTGCAGTCGTATTACGAAAGCCTTGAAACCGTTTCCAGGAATCCGAAGGCTTTTGAGCTAATGGCGGAGATCGGGCGTTTGAATCCGGATGCCTTTTCAAAAACCGTTTGGGATATTCTGAGTACGGGAACGATAGCCGACTATACGTCCAGTCTTCACGAAGGGACAAGTTATTCGTCGGATCTTGAAAACGCGAAAGAGACGGCCGAGGACCTTCTTCAGATCCGTTTGGAGGCGCAAAAGCTCTTTTTGCGATCGGTTCGCGATCCCAAGCAGCTCTTGGCATGGGAATCGGATCGTCAGGATCCTTTGACTCCGGACGAACGCCTTCGCGTCGAGTATCTCTACCGGAATCTTGACAGGGATCCTTCGCTTGCGACCGCGGAGAATCTCAGGCTGGTTTTGCGGGATATCGTGCGGGTTTATGTCAGTGATGAAAGTGGCGATGGCTACGATCATAACTTGCAGGCTGTCAATCGTTGGAGTTTTGCCCAGGCCTGGAGAAATGAGAAGGCCTTTGCGGCTCTTAAACAAATGCGCGTCTGGAATACGCGGGCTTTTACGCAAGCCAACAAGCAACTGTTGGAAGATCCCAAGAGCCCGATCCGACACCGCGGGGCAGATCGTGATGCGACGGATTTTAACGAGACCTTCGATTTGGCCATTACCGAGGCCTTAACCTTTTTTGATCAAACGAAATCCCGCTCCGAAGTCCGGCTGACGGCCGAACAGGAAAAGCAGTTCCAGAAGGCGATGAAGGATCTGCAGCCTCGCTGGGCGGATGATATTTCCTTGTTCGGTTTTATCGGGTTTGGAGCATCACGCAGGGCGGCTGCTGCCAAAACTCTTGGTGATCTGAAAGATATCCGGGCTGTCCCGGCGCTCATAGATGCTTTGGAAGATTGGACGCCGGAGGTTCGGGAATCTGCCCGTAAGGCGCTTAATGCGATCAGCCCACAAGGGCTGGCACAATTGAAACGGTATTTCAGTTGGGTAGCTGCACAATCGGGTGATTACGATCCATTAAACGAAGAGGACATCAATTTTATCGTCGAGCAATTAAATCGAAATGCGATCGTTGAGGCGTCTTATCAAAAAACATCTGAGAAGAAACACACAGAGTCTGTTGGAAAAGTAGCGCCGGGCTATGGATTTTTTGTAAAGTTCGCCAGCCAGGAACCTTTTGTTGATCAAGAGGCGAAATTGGTTGTTACCATCAACAGGGCCCCGGGTTCCGCTTCATCCAACATTCAATCCCGTTCCGAGGTGAGGGAATTTGTTGTGTTAGCGGAAAAGGCTTTTGGGAATCGTTGGATCAGCGCAGATGCGTTAACGAACATTCGCTCGTGGTCCGGCTTGGAATATGCTCGCGTGCACGGAAGGCTGGATGAGGAATTCAAAGCCGCCGGTGAAGATCCGAAAACATGGTCGAAGATCAATGATGCGTGGTATACAAAAGTCGCGGTCGGAACAGCCGGGATGCGCGGAACGCTCGGACTTGGCACGAACCGGATCAGCGAATACACGATCGGGTCGCTTATGATGGCGCATGCGCTTTCAGTGAACGATCCTGCTTATACAAAGATCATAGAAGAGAATTATCCCGGATTTCTGGCCAAGGGATTGAACCGCGCGGTTGTGATCGGCGGAGATTCTCGCTACGGTTCCTACGACGTGAAGACGAAAAAACCCGGACGCCATATTAAGCTTGAGGCATTGATCAATGCGGCGCTTGGCATTAAAGCTTACGTTTTTAAAAGTCCTACTTCAACGCCTCAGTTAGCGTGGGCGGTGCACGAGCTCGATGTCGAACCGACGGACCTGCTTGTTTCGGGTTCCATGAATACAGCGAGTCATAACCCGCTCACCGACAACGGTAACAAGCCGTACAAGATCGACGGTTCTCAATCCACGGGTGTGTTTTCGGACCTTATGAAAAAGCATGTTCCGGAGGCCAATGTAGTCGCGCTTAATGCCCTGAAGTATCGAGGTATGAATATTCTTGAGAATCTGGACGGTGCGTTTGAATGGGCCCTTGTCAATGGAGATATTCGCTTGGTTGGCGGGACGGAGGATGACTCCTATGCGCATGATTCGTACCACGCGGACGAGCTGTTCGTTCAACGCGAACTCCAGGAAGCCATTCATGTGATTAATGGCGTCTTTGACAACGCCAAGATCGATCTCAAGAACTCAAAGATCGTGATTTCACCACTTTACGGTGTTGCACGGCATATTTTAAAAAAGATCGTGAAAGCCCGCGGGTTGAGTGAAGACCAGATCATCTGGATCGAGGATGAACCCAATTCAGATTTTCCTGGTGTGGAAGGCGGCAAACCGAATCCTGAGGAGCCGAAAGCGCGCCTTGCGGCCCTCCGCAAAGCCGTGGAAGTAAACGCCGACCTTGTGCTCTGGACCGATCCAGATGCGGACCGTCCTGCGGTTGCGACCAAGAAAGACCTCAAGAAAACCGCCGTTTCGATTGACGACTACGTTTCATTTAACGGGAATCAGCAACTGGCGATTTTGATGGACTATCTTGTTCGTGAGTTGAAGGCGCTTGCTGCGGAAGAATCCTTGGCCGATGATGTGACGCGGACACATCTGGCGCGTCGGGCCGTCGCGATTATGGCCAATATCGGGAATGTTTTTTCGGCATTCAGTCTTGTTTCGGCGGATCTTCCGAAGATTATCGCGCGGGCAAATGGCCTTAATGTGGTGGAAACGCTTGTCGGCTTCAAATATATCGGTGATCAGATCGAACTTCGTTCCAAGACCATCCAGAAACTTGCGGGGGTTACGGAAACGGAGTGGCAGGGTCTGAGCAACATCCGTAAGATCGAACTTGGTCTCGAATACTCTGAAGCCTTTTTGTTCGGCGGGGAAGAATCGCTTGGAGCGCTTTCAAGCGACGGGCCACATGACAAGGATGCGCTCGCGGGCGTAATGTGGTTCGTGGAGATCATGGGCCGGTTGCACAAAGACGGAAAGACGCTCCAGGACCGATTGACTGAAATTTATAAAACATACGGCTATTTTTCTGAACGCTTCCCAATGCTTGAAAAAAGCAAGCAATACGCCGGAGTCAATTTCAGTGAAGCTGAAGCTATGCAGGTCATTAAGGCTGCGGAGGGGCCGAGCATCATGAATTTCTTTCGCACTACGCCTCCAAGAATGATCGCAGGCAAAAAAGTCATTGCAATCCTCGATATGCAAGCTCAGGTCGCAAAGGATCCTGACGGAAATCTGCTTTTTGACATGGAGCATCAAAGTGGCTTGATCACTCCGCGAACGGACGGGATACCTCAATCCTTCCGAGAGGCCCTTTCGCGGATCCCGGTGTCGAAAACGATCAATACGGCGATGAGTTATCTTTTGCAGGGTATTTACTCTTTCAGGCATCGTTTGGTACGCGGCTCTCAGGTGGCTACAGAAACGTTGCCGAAAGAGGCTTTTATTCGCTTGCTTCTTGAAGACGGATCGATCGTGACTCCGAGGCCATCCGGAACCGAACCAAAAGTGAAATTCTATATCTTGGGACGTGGGCTCTATGAAAACAAAGAATCTGTGGATGCTTGGGTCGAAGCTGCTGCGAAGGAACTTGATGTGCTTGCTAATAATATTGCAAGACAACGTTTCCCCGAAAAATTCGTCTCCCGCTCCGAGGCGAGGAAAATTATTAAAGTCTTGTCGGGCATACGCACAGAGGTTGCAAGGTTTTTCAAGCCTTTGCTCGGGTCGCTGGCAGTGTTTGCCACGGCATGGGCTATTGCCACCGTTGTGGATGCCATCGGAATATTTAGCAACACAATAGTATGGGGTCTCTACACGGCGGCAGCATTGACGGGAGCGCACTTTTTGGCCAACTTTACGACGAGGTGGCTTGTCCAGGAGGACTATGATCCGGCGGCCGTTGAGTATCAAGGTATCAAAACGCTCTTAAAGGCCAATACCTTGTATGCTTTGGTTACCCGTAAGATACGGCAAGCAGCAAGTGAAAACAAAGTATTGGCGAATGTTGCACAGTATTTGTTTGTGACGAGTCTCTCCCTGAATATCGTGTTGCTGCCCTTGCCGTTATACGTCACATGTTTCGTAATATCGGTAATCGCTGCCATGCTGATCGAGCCGATTTTTTATGACATACGTGAACCTGAGAAGACGCCCATTGAGCCGCTGAAAGGCGCCTCCGCAGAAACAAAAACCACTATGCCACCTCCTCGCTCTGAGGTGAGGAATGCCGGGGAGGTTGCGGACGCGGTTTTAGCGGTCGTTGGTAGATTAAGTGAGCAACTTTCCCTGTTCGGGACGACATTGACGCTGAATGTGGTATTTGACCCTGCCGTAACTACTTCGGGTAAAGACGAAAAAATTACAATAACAGAAAAGGCCTATGAAACTACAGAATTAAAAAACCTCCTCCTCCAAAAAATGAAGCCTGTTCTTACGCCTGAAACAGGAGCGCGCTACACCGTTGCGATGGGGAAAGAGGGTTTTTCTTTCAAATCGGATTCCAACACGCTGCATTTGACTGTCGAGATAAGTCGCTCCGAAGTCCGTCTGACCGATGCGCAGGAAAAGCAATTCCAGAAGGCAATGAGGGATCTGCAGCCTCGCTGGGCGGATGATATTTCCTTGTTCGGTTTTGTCGGGTTTGGAGCATCGCGCAGAGCGGCTGCTGCCGAAACTCTTGGCAAGCTGAAAGATACCCGGGCTGTTCCGGCCCTCATAGATGCTTTGGAGGATTGGACCCCGGAGGTTCGGGAATCTGCCCGTAAGGCGCTTAATATGATCAGTCCGCAAGGACTGTCACAATTGAAACGGTATTTTGATTGGGTGGTTGCACGATCCGGTGATTACGATCTGCTAAGTGAAGAGGATATTAATTTTATCGTCGAGCAACTCAATCGAGGGGCGATTGTTGAAGCTTCTTATCAAAAAACATCTGAGAAGAAACACACAGAGCCTGTCAAAAAGATAGCGCCGGGTTATGGATTTTTTGTAAAGTTCGCCAGCCAGGAACCTTTTGTCGATCAAGAGGCAAAATTGATTGTTACAATCAACAAGACCCCAGGCCGTTCCGAAATGCGGCCGCCCTTCAAAGGTCTTTATCTTTTTAGCGGAAGGCAATTGAGCAAATATCCTGTGATTCAAACAGCCGTGAGGATAACCAAGATTTTGCGCCACTCGCTGGCAGTATTTTTTGAGGCATTTTGGAAAATATTCGAGATTCCATTCGTCATCTTTCTGGCGGTAGTGGGGCCGGTGTTTTACGGAGTGACAGCGTTTCTCATAACCTCGGATACTATCGAAA
>JBAZJC010000031.1:0-15296 GCA_041651495.1 Candidatus Omnitrophota bacterium
ATCTGAGGACAGCACGGAGGCGATCTTCCCCAGGATTTCCTCGCCAGCCAAAGTAAATTGAGTTTCATCAGGATCAAAAAGTGCATGATCCAAAACCGTCACCACGAGCCCCCTCGAATCCAAGACGATTCGGACATCCCCGCGAAGAATCTGCTCGGCAAACATTTTTTCAAGCTTCGGCTTCACTGTTTGCAGGTTCTCACGCGAACTGACTGTTCCGTCCAACTCCTGATTGAGACGAAGGATTTCATTACTAAGACTTTCAATCGTTGCGCTTTGCTGGCGGCTTAATGAATGCGCCGCCGGATTGTCAGTACTTGCGCACCCAACCATTGCGAACAGAACTAAATTCAAAAAGCAAAACCATTTTTTATAATCCATTTTTAACAGCCCCTTTTCAGCCAAACGAATTTCAAGAGGGCGTGATGTGTTTCTGGTAAACATACCAAATCGCCAGCCCCGAAAGCATATAAGTAGCTACTAGCAATAAACGGAAAAAAATCGGCATTCTTTTTCTACTTGTTTTTTCTTTGACTTCCACACCCGATTCCTTGGCGGCAAGATATTGCGGCTTTCGGATCTCGATCTTCATTTTTGACACGTTCATCCCTCCGGTGATGTTTTCTTGGTGTTCATATCATTTCTAATGCAGATTTCTACTTTTTCCAAAATAGCTCTGTCTTTCATGACCTTTAAGAACGCATCCACAACAACCGGGTCAAATTGCGTCCCTTTGTGCCTGAGGATCTCCTCCAGAGCGCCCTTGATCGTCAACTGCTGCCTATAATGGCGCCTCGAAACCATAGCCATGAAGGAATCGGCCACCGCGACGATGCGCGCCCCCAACGGAATCTCTTCGCCCTTCAAACCTTGGGGATAGCCCTTTCCGTCATAACGCTCGTGACGATGCATGACGATCGGAAGCACGGGTTTAAGAGAACTGATTGATCGAAGCAAATTTGCTCCGCGGATCGGGATGCTACGGATCTCCTCCAACTCTTTCTGCGTAAGCTTCCCTTTTTTCAGCCAAGCCTTTTCTGGAAACGCCAATTGTCCGGTGTCCAAAAGAAGGATTGCCCGCTCAAGATGCACGAGCTCGGAACCCGAAAGTCCCATTTGCTTACCAACCGCTTGGACCATCTCGCCAATGATTTCAATATCTCCCTGTTTGTCTCCAAAATGACGTTTCATAAGCTCATTAATGGTCTTGATACTGCCAAGCGTCAATTCTTCTGTGCGTTCAAAGAGTTGGGCGTTTTTGATCGCCACAACCGCCTGTTCCGAAAGGGACTTAAGGATCTCCAGATCCGTTCGCGTAAACGGTTGTCGATCCGCTTTCCCCCAAAGCGTCATCACACCCACCACGTCGTCTTCGATGAACGGCACGGCAATGTAGCGGTTTTGCAAACAGAAATCACCGGTATCCGCGATATGGCCTTCGAGACCGTGACCAAACCGCACGCGTTGTTTGTGAACAAACTTGGGATGTGCGCCCAAAGAAAAAAACGGATTGAGATACTGTCTCTCAGGATCCGTCAACATAATCGAACAGCCCGCAGCCTTCAATATCTGCGCACTCAACCGCCCGATGCGGGGAAGAAGCTCCGTAAGACGCAAGGAGGAGTTAATGACCCGATGGACAGAGTGCATGGTTGAAAGCGCCAACGCGCGTGGATGGACTGTTTCGTAGAAATTGTTCAGTTCGAAATTTTTAAAAGCGAGCTCAACCTGACTTGTGAGAAAATGGCCAAAGGGCGCGATCAATGGACGAATCTCCTTTTCAGAACGCTTCACGCAATCAAAAACGAGGAATCCTTTCAGAGCGCCAAGATAATGGAGCGGGAATACGATGCAGTTCTTCCCGAACGCGCATCGATAAAAAAGCGGGAGTTTTTCCGCAATCGTCACGTTATGGGATAACTGATCCGTAAATTTTGTGACAAAGGCTTCACATTCCCGCTGGCGTTCAACCGACTTGGCGAAAAAAGGACAATTCTGCTTGCGATCCAAACGGATCAACCGGGGCTTCCCATGTTCTTCGCAGATCACAAACCATCCGACCGGTTTACCGAAAATCCCCAAAAAAGACTCGTATCCCTCCCGCCACTGCGGATTCGGCAAGAGAAATCGTTCAAGTGGCGTCAAAACACGTTTCGGTATCTTCGCTGATTTTTTCTCTATCATATTCTGCGCGGATGTCATTTTGTCTTTTTGCTCAGACGCCGCCTGGCCCTGGCCTTTGCGGTCAGCGCTTGGCTCAGCACCTCATACGCTGACTCTAGTGATTCGGAAATCACTTTTGTGCCCGCCACAACCGGCATGAAATTCACGTCACCCTTCCATCGCGGTACAATGTGCCAATGTATGTGGTCTGGGACCCCGGCCCCTGCAACATCCGAGATATTCATGCCTAAATTGAACCCATGGGGCTTCATCGCCTTGGCGAGAGCATTCATCACTTTTTCCAGAACTTCGAAAAATTCAGCCCTTTCCTGTGTATTCAGCTGAGACAAACGGGCAATGTGCCGCTTGGGAACGATCATAAGGTGACCGTTATTGTAGGGGTAGCGGTTGAGGATCACAGCATGATGGGCAGTCCGGAAAAGAACAAGATTGCGTTTATCTTTTTTGTCCCAAAGCAGCGAACAAAAAAGGCAGCCGGAACGTTTACCGGAGCTCGAGCGCAGGTAGGTCTTGCGCCATGGAGCCCACATGAGGTTCGCGGATCTCTTGAGGTTCATGGATTCCTTGGTGTGATGGCAAAATAATCTTGGGAAGATCGTAGAGATCCAATAATCCGTTCAAAATTCGGAGATCCCAAAGTTGCATCTTTGCTTCCTGAGCAATCAGTTTTGCATTCTGGTCGATCCCTCCGAGCACGATCAAAACCTTGCGCTGGATCTTGAAGAGATGCTTGGCATCGGCCACCACTTTTTCGATCTCGGGCTCTCCGATCCATTCCGAGCTCAGATAAAAAAGCCAACGCCCTCTTGATCCGCGGCCCAGAAGCGAAAGAACCGAGTGTGGCAAATGCCTCAGAAAAACCACCTCTGAAAATTGCGGGCACGACATTTTCTTCTGGTCGATCTCCACCCCGTCATTCCGGAATTCTTTGAGGAGTGCCTCAACGCGTAATCCCAAGTCCTCTTCGGTCATCCTCGCACAAAGATCCAGAACCCTGCTCAGTTCATCAAACAAATGTTTCCGGAGGATACGTTCTTCAGGTAAAAATAACGCATGTCGCTTTTGGAACACTTCCCGCAGCCAGAACCGGAAGAGGAAATCCGGTATGTGAAAAAGTGACCCGTTTTTGACCGCCAACCCGTCTTCCACCAATCGTTTAAGAACTTTCTGGGTTTCAGCCACGGTTTCCTCGATGAAGGCCGCGATCGGGATCAGCTTGTGACGCCCATGGCTAAGCGCCAGCGCGGCCCGAACGTAAGGACCGTGATGCTTCGCGAGATGTGTACACTGTTCAAGCCGGTTTTCACAAAGCAGTGCGATGCGTCCCCGTCGGTCAAAAAGCTCCTGACAGAAAGCGTCCAGCAGAACTGAAGGGCTCACATCCTGGGGAAATTCACGAATTTCGACTTGTTCGAGCCTCTGGAGAAGAAGATCCAGGTAGATGGGCTCGCCATCCGTCATATGAAAAAGAAATTTTTTTAGCTCCAAAGACCAGCGATGCGCGGGCATTCGTGTTGCAAGATATTGTTCCATCTCCATGTATCTGAATGGTACGAGTTCCAGAATCTCAAAATTCCCGAAAAGGAGCGAAAGTTTTTCGCGAAAGATCTCACGCGCACGATCGACCGAAGAACTCGTTACCACATAAAGCACTTCCTTGTCGATCATCATTTGTTTTCCAAGCAAGAGGAACGGGTCGGGAGTAGGGAGATCTTCAAGAGCCTGAAATTCATCTATCATCAAAACAACCTTCTTCCCGGTCTCGCGGGCCAGAATCCCGCTCAACATCAAGAGCTCTTTGATCGCGAGTGAGTTCTTGTCCTGACGAAGTAACCTCTGCATATGTTTCACTGCCGTGACAGTTTTCGGAATGATAGATTCGGCTTCACGCAAAAGCCCGGTCAAAGTTTTGGGGACGTTCAAAGTCCGGTCAAGCATAACAGCACTCAGCACGGCACCCATCCATTGCTGCATAAGCTGATGTCCGTCGATGGTCTCCGCCTTCACATAAACAGGGAGAAGGTTGGGGCTACGCGAGATAGACTGGAAGAATTCGCAGAGAAGCTGCGTCTTGCCAACACCCAAGGATCCGATAATTCCGACATTTTGGCGATAGCCGTTTTCGATATCATCGACACGCTTTTGCAAACGCATCTGAATGGCTTCTCGCATCAGAAAAGACATGTTTAAAATTCTCGCTGCTGAGGAGACTCGGATCCCAAACGGAAGGAAAGAACGAAAATTCAGGAAAACTAGGAATAAAGAATTAAAACGGATCGAACCGTTCCTGAAAACCGTTTACCACCCATGGTTCCGATGATTTTCTCGTGTCAAATTTTCATAAAATAGAACTGGTGCTATCTTACGTTTTTCAGATAAGAAAGCAAGGGGGAAAATCTTTTTTTCATTCTATCTGAACGCATTTTTTTGAAAAGTTTTTTCAAAAAAGTTTGTTTTCATTTTTGGAAAAAATCAGTTGCTGTTTGAAGAATCCGAAAGGAATTTCTCGTGAAAGAGTATTTTGAAGAAAAAACGCGCCACAAAGGGGGTACCCCCCCCCCCTAAAAAACAAACGCCCCAGCTAGCCCAGTTGTTAGAGCCCCCCGCCTTTCAACTGTTTTTGCCAGGGCGATTTGCCTTCCAAAAAAAATCAACTAAAAAATTCTCAAACTCCGAGAGCCAAAACATGCTGCCATTTCCGAAATGATCCATTGCCAAAGCCTCACAAACAGTATAAACCGCCTTCTGCGTGTGATATTTCCCTAGCCTCCTTGGTGTTTCTGACTTCAGGAAACAAAGGATACTCCATGATTCGTCTGCTCCTGCCTTTTTTGAGTGCAAATCTTCGAAATCAAATAGCGATGCCACTTGCGCCGAGTTGTTCGAAGATCAAACTTCAAAAGTCGAAGCGCTTCCCGCAAATTCGGGAACTCTTTTAGACCCATGTTATTCTGTTCAGAATAACGTATCGAAACACGGAATTTCTCAAGTTGCCGTATCCGCTGTTCGATGGAAGATCTCAACGCTCTCGCTTCATCGCTTTCATGGTCGGAGATTTCGCGATAAAGGTCTTGCCATTCAGTTCCTATTTTATCAATAAATGGTCTTACCAACTGATTGCTGATTTCCATTTTTAAATCCTTTTTAAAATCACTAACTTGATAACCAACAGAACTCATTTTGTTCTTTATCTCTTCTTAGTTCGCAGATTAGCAGGAGCGGCATTAAAAACACATTAAAGCCAAATTAAATAATTTTAAGCTTCCATGAGACGATAGGTTTCTGAGATAGTCTTCCTAGAGGGAAAATACGGCGAGTTCCCCCGTGCATGCACAGGGAACTCAAAACGGTTGCTAGATTTTTATAAGCGGCAATTCGATGAAAACCCGCGTTCCCTGGCCGGGAAAACTTTCAAACCGGAGGGCTCCCTGATGGGCATCGCAGATGGCTTTTACAATACTAAGCCCCAAACCAGCCCCCTCTTTGGAGCGAGCTTGATCCGCTCTGTAAAACCGGGTCCCAAGGTTTTCAAGAACTTCGGGATCGATCCCGACTCCTGTATCTTCGACCTTGACTGTCACTTTGCCAGATCCGGACACTCCGATGCGGACGATCACCCTGCCGTTGGGCTCCGTGAACTTAATGGCGTTGTCCAAGAGATTGGTGAAAAGACGCTTCAAATAAATCTCATCCCCGAACACTCTCGTATCCGTGGGCGCTTCTAAGGTCAATTCAATTCCCGCCTGGCTCGCGCGTTCATGATAAAGCCTGAGAACCTGCTCCAGGACAGGTACCAACTCCACATTCTTTTTCTGAAGGTTCAGTTGCTTCGCATCGTTCCGGACAAGAAACATTAGGTCATCTACTAAGCGAATAAGGCCGTTCACCTCTTCGCTGATCACCCTGATCGTCCGCTGGAGATCTTCCTGCGAGCGGGCCCGCCGGAGCGCGAGATCAATCTCTCCGCGAATGATCGCTAGCGGTGTTTTGAATTCATGAGAAACGTTCGAGCTGAATTCCTGCACAGCGCGTGTGGAAGCTTCAAGCCGATCTATCATCTCGTTCAAAGTCTCGGCCAAACGGTCAAGTTCGTCCTGTGTGAATGTTCGTGGAAGCCGGCTTTTTAAATAAGCGGCCGTGATCTTCCGGGCCTGCAGGATCATCCGGTCCACCGGACTTAGAAAATGTTTAGCCAGGATCCACCCCGCAAAACATGCCAACGCCACGCCCAGCGGAATGATGACCGCGATGATAAGTCCTAAGCGAGTCAGCGTTTTTTTAATTTCGTAAAGCGGCTTCGCGACCTGGATAATAAAGAACGGCCTTCCCTGAATCCGTACCAGATGGTAATAAAGTCGGATCGGATTTTTCTCGAAGTGGATCGTTTGGTAGGAGTCCCCTTTTTCCATCAGGACCGAATCGCGTTCATAGTCCGGGAAAAGAATATCCCGTTCCCAACCACCCAGATTGGATCCGATCAAGGAGCGGTCAAGACCAATAATGCGAACGAGAAAAAGACTACGCGTAACCCTGCGCTGTTTTTTCTCCCACTCACGGATTGCCTTAGTAACTTTTGCCTGGAACTCCGCCGGAAAAGCCAGGGTCCCTTTTTCAATCCTGGGGGGGGCCAAAAACTCCAGATTTCTGCGCTCATGAAAAAAGGTGTCTATCCCCTCCTCGATGCTTTGCCCCTCTCCGTACATGCTCCGTTCCGCATCCCGGTAAAGTGTTCTCGAAAGTTCTGCGTACATTAAAAAAGAAAATCCCACGAGAAACACAGTCATCATGAGCGCGTAACCAAGCGTCAGACGGGACTTGAAGGAACGGAATGGGATCATGGACAAGTAAGACGATAGCCGGTCCCGCGAATGGTCTCAATCCTGCTTTGGGAGGGAGTTTCCCCGATCTTCTTCCGGAGAAAATTGATATAGACGTCAATCGTGTTGCTCATGGGATCAAAATGGAGGTCCCAGACATGCTCCGCGATCGCGGTCCGTGAAACGACCTCACCTGCGTGGCGCATCAGAAATTCGAGCAGCGCGAACTCCTTTTGCGACAAGGGGATCTCCTGCTCTCCGGCCCATGACTCACGCTTGATGAGATCCAATTTCAAATTCGCGCACTGAAGCACGGTTTTGTTCGTGGCATGCGGCGGGCGGCGAAGAAGCGCACGGATACGAGCCAGCAGCTCCTCAAAACTGAACGGTTTGGTCAGATAATCGTCCGCGCCCTGGTCGAGCCCCTTGATCTTATCTTCGACTGAATCCTTCGCTGTCAGGACCAGCACCGGCGTGATCTTTCCTTCTTTCCGGAATTTATGGCAAAGTTCCACACCGCTCATCTTGGGAAGCATCCAGTCCAGGATCAAAACGTCGTAATCGTTGGTCATGGCATATTTCCAGCCTTTTTCACCATCATAGGCGACGTCCACGACGTAGTGCTCTTCTTTTAGGCCACGCTCTAAAAAACTCGCCATCTTTTTTTCATCTTCAACGATCAGGATCCTCATGACGCCCCCCTATTCTCCTTCCGGATCAAAATGGACCGTTATATCCGCGTTGGGATGATGATCTCTGATTTTATTGATTAGAGATTCGGTCATATCGTGCGCTTTTTTGAAATCATCTTCACCCCGAATCTCGATGTGGAAATCCAGAAACAGTTGATTGCCGACCACCCGGCTGCGAAGATTATGCGCTCCTATGATCGATGGATGATGCCGGAGGATAAGCATCTTTATCGTTTTAAGCTCGGTACTCGAAAGTCCCCGGTCCAGAAGTTCCGAAACGGCCCGTACTAAAATGTGGATCGCCTCTTTAAAAATATAAGCCGCAACCAATATGGACACAATCAGATCCCAGGTGGCCCTCCCTGTCCATCCAACAAGAACCAGGGCCACAATTACACCGACATATGAAACAAAATCCATGGAATAGTGAACCTTTTCCGTGCCGAGGATCAGAGAACGGTTCTTTTTGGAAAGAATCTTAAGGCGCCACGAAAGCAGGAGCGTCACGATCCCGGAGAAGACGATCACCCCGATCCCCAATGGAATCTCGGTAACAAAACTCCCCTGAAGAAGCCGGCGAATGGATTCATAGACCACAAACGAACCACTCAATAGGATGAAAAGGCTCTGAAAAAGTCCTGCAAGACTTTCGACTTTGCCGTGGCCGTACGCGTGCTCAACATCGGGCGGCTTCGACGCTTCCCGGAATGCAAAAAAATTCAGTGCGGACATTAGCATATCCAGCGTGGAATCCAGGGCCGAGGCCATGATCGCCATGGAATGCGTCATAAGCCCGGCCGAGAACTTTACAACGGTTAAAAGTAGAGCCGTCCCCACGGACAGAATGATCGCCTGCCGGGCCTGCTTCATGTATTGTTCTATTCCCTCGTTCGTCATGATTCTCCTTAATTAAAAAGTAAACTGGAAATCATGGCTGTCCTCGTTTTCAATTCAAAATATCTATTGATAACGAGGACGTCATGATTCTTCTTTAAAAAGGACCCATTTTTATGGTTTCCGTTTGAATTGTTTTTCAAGGTCCGTGAGAGAATACTTCATGATGCTGGGACGCCCATGCGGGCAGTTGAACGGATTCCTGCAACGCGCCAGCTGCTCCAGAAGACCCTGCATGGCCGGAAGTGTTAACGGATCCGCAGCCTTCACGGATTTTCGCTTGCAAGCGATCATGGCAGCTATGTCCTCCGCTACCCCCTTAAGCCGGGTCTGTGTCTTGCCGGCCTCTTCCTCATCGACAAATTGCTTGATAATTGTCACTGGATTTTCATCCTTCAAAATGGCGGGAAGCCCGCGCACCACAAAAGCTCTCTCGCCAAACAATTCTATTTCAAAGCCCAGCTTGCTAAGAAAAGAAAGTTTTTTCCTCAGGATCTCGACCTGACGCGGGTGCAACTCCAGAACTTCTTCCATTAAAAGTCCCTGGCTTGCGGGACGCTCCGACTCAAAA
This sequence comes from Candidatus Omnitrophota bacterium, assembly GCA_041651495.1. GTDB lineage: Bacteria > Omnitrophota > Omnitrophia > Omnitrophales > Aquincolibacteriaceae > Aquincolibacterium. The sequence continues at coordinate 9,159 of JBAZJC010000031.1, forward strand.
TTTTTCATGAGCGTTTCGAACATCACCCGTTCATGTGCCGCGTGCTGGTCCACAACCACATACCCTTCTTCTGTCTCGGCCAAGATATAAGTGCGGTGAACCTGCCCGAGCACACGCGTGATCCTGAGTTCTTTTCCGATCTCAAGCGGTTGAAAAGCATCTGCTTTTTGCGTCACTACATCTGTCACCGCAGTCTCCGCAACCTTAAGCGGCGCACTGTGAGAAGCCATGTGCTCTTCGAATTTGAAACTCGAATCCGGGAATCTCGCCTCTTGGAAAGCAACAAAAGGTCTTTCAGCTTTTTCGCGGAAGGAGGGCACCAGATCGCCGCTTTCTTTGAGAGTCTCGGCCACGGTCTTTTCGATCATGGCTTTGATCACTGTCTCATGCGAAAGCCGGACCTGCTGCTTCGTCGGATGAACATTTACATCTACATACTGCGGATTTAGTTCAAGGAAGAGGATTGCCGCAGGAAATTGATGCTGCATCAAAAGCCCGTGATACCCCGCCTGAAGTCCGTAGCTCAAGCCGTAGGCCTTGACCCACCGGTGGTTGATGAAAAAAAATTGCTGGGCCCGGTTGCCCGAGGCCAAAGAAGGTTTCCCGATCAACCCTGAAAGCTTCGCGTACGGGATCTCACTTTGGATTGGCAAAGTTTGCCCGGCCCAATCATTGCCCAAAATAGCGGCCGCTCGGACTGAAAGTTTCTGGGTCGGCACAAGATCCAGGATGACTTTGCCGCCGGAGCTTAAAACGAACCGGACATGAAGATTCGCCAAGGCCAAACAGGTCACGATATCCAGGATATGTCCAAATTCGGTCGTATCCTGCTTCAGGAATTTTCGACGGGCAGGCGTGTTAAAAAAAAGGTCGCGAACTTCAATCACTGTCCCCGCAGCCGTGGGACATTCTTTCGCTTTCACAAGACTCCCGCCTTCTATCACAAGTTCGGTGCCGGTCGCGGTATCCGCCGTTCGCGTTTGAAGAGTAAACCGTGATACCGCAGCAATACTTGGAAGGGCTTCTCCCCGGAACCCGAAACTTGCAATACGGTCAAGATCTTCGGCTTTTTCGATCTTACTTGTCGCGTGTCTCTGAAGCGCAAGTTGGGCATCTTCAACTGTCATCCCGGAACCGTTGTCAGCTACACGAATCAGGCTTTTACCGCCGTGTTTAATCTCGATCTCAATCCGGTCAGCAGCAGCATCCAGAGAATTCTCGACAAGTTCCTTTACGATGGAAGCCGGTCTTTCGATCACTTCCCCGGCCGCGATCTTGTTGGCCACATGCTCGGAAAGTACGTGTATCTTTCCCATATTTATTTTTTCCCTTGGTCCAGATTTGATTTCCAAGTTGAGATCTTTTGCAACGCCTCCATCGGCGTCAACCGGTCCGCATCCAGTTTTTTCAGTTCTTCCTCCACAATACTCGGTTTCGGTTGTGCGATGTCAAAAAGCGTGGGGCCGGTTTCCGCGATTTTTCTGGAGCTTTTCGTTTTTTGGGACTCAATGATCTGCGTCGCTTCGGTATTTTCACTCTCAAGGATCGTCAGGATCTCTTTCGCGCGCCGGGTCACATCGCCCGGAATCCCGGCCAGCTCTGCCACATGGATTCCATAACTCCGTTCCGAGGCCCCTCGGGCAACCTTCCTTAAGAATACGATCCCGTCCTTCGTTTCTTTTACCGTCATTTTGTAATTCTTGATGCCCGGGAAGTGGTCTTCCAACTGTGTTAATTCATGATAATGCGTCGCGAAAAGCGTGCGCGGCCTGGTCTTCCCCTGCGCCAGAAATTCACAAACCGCCCAGGCGATGCTCACCCCGTCAAAGGTTGAAGTCCCGCGCCCTACTTCATCCAGGATCAAAAGACTCCGGTCCGTAGCTTCCTGCAGAATATTTGCAGTCTCGAGCATCTCCACCATGAACGTACTTTCCCCACGTGCAAGATCGTCCGAAGCACCGATGCGCGTAAAGATCCGATCGACAAGTCCGATATGCGCAGTTTTGGCAGGCACGAAGGAGCCCATCTGTGCCAAAAGCACGATATGTGCCGTCTGACGGATATAAGTCGATTTTCCAGCCATGTTCGGCCCGGTCAATATGACCAGCTGATTTTTGTCGCCATCCAGTAATCCGTCATTTTCAACGAATTTCCCGGCCGGCAGCATGCTCTCCACGACCGGATGCCTGCCTCCGTGGATGGAAAGTATCTTGTCATCGCTCACCTCCGGCCTTACCCATTTTTTCTCAAGAGCGACCCTCGAAAGCGACATGAGAGCGTCCAACATCCCGACGGCCTTCGCCATATTTTGAAGCAGTGCGAGATCTTCCAGCACTTTCGCGCGGATCTCGAGAAAGATCTGATATTCCAGCATCTTGATCTTGTCCTGAGCGCCGGAGATCTTCTCATCCCATTCCTTAAGCTCCGGTACGATAAATCGTTCGGCATTGGCAAGCGTCTGCCGTCGAATGTAATTTTCAGGGACCTGGCCGAGATACGAACGGCTTACCTCAAGCGTGTAACCAAATACCCCCGAATATTTCACTTTAAGTGATTTGATCCCCGTGCGCTCGATCTCACGCTGTTGAAATTCCAGGATCCACTGTTTCCCTTTTCGGGAGATATTGCGAAGATCATCCAGTTCCTCGGAATATCGGTCACGGATCAAGCCGCCGTCTTTGACGCCAAGCGGCGGCTCTTCTACGATCGAACGAGCGATAAGTTCGCTAAGCTTCGGAAACGGCTGGACCTGCTTCTGGAGATCGCGTATCAGATCCGCATCGAACGCACCCAGGATATTACGGATCTCCGGCACGCGGTCCAAGAACGCTTTCAGGTTCGCAAGGTCCCGGGCATTTGCCACGCCGTAATTCAGGCGGCTCAGGGTCCGTTCCATATCTTTCACGCCCTTGAGGAGTCGGCCCATGTTCTCCGTGTGATGAAGTTCTTTGATGAGCTCCATAACCGATTCCTGGCGTTTGTGGATCTCGGTAATGTCCAAAAGCGGATGCGTAAGCCAATGATAGAGATGCCGCGCACCCATCGCCGTGAGCGTCCGGTCCACGACCGAAAAAAGCGTACCGCAGTCCTTACGACCGCTTTGGGATGCCACCAGTTCCAAACTGCGTTGGGCCTGCCGGTCGAGCACCATGAATTGGGCAGCATTAAATAGCCGGGGCTTTTGAACATGCTCCAGAGCGCTGTGAAAATGGTCTTTGAGATAATATAAAATGGCGCCACAGGCCCCGACCGCAAGCGGATGATCATGGAAGGAAATGCCCTGAGCGGAACCCAGCTTGAAGATCTCAAGAAGAAGCCGCATGGAATCCTCGGACTCGAAGATCCAGTCCTCATAGACGGTGAGTGTGGCCCTGAGATTTTCTTTGATAAAATTCGCAAGATCTTCACGGGATTCCAGCATCTTTGGCATCACGACTTCGCGCGGCCAAAGAAGCGTCAATTCATCAAGCAACCGGTCTTGGGTGATCTCACGGACATAGAATTCCCCGGTACTCAGTTCAAGATAAGCCAGGACTGCGGAGTTCTTCCCCGCGAGAATTGCCGCCATGTACTGAAGATTTTTCTCAGGCGTTTCATCGTCCAGATAGGTGGCCGGCGTGATGATGCGCGTCACCTTGCGTTCCACGAGACCTTTGGCCTGCGCCGGGTCACCGATCTGCTCACAAATGGCGACTTTGAGATTGTTATCAAGCAGCGTCCTAACATAGCCCTGAAAAGCATGATAAGGAAAACCGCACATCGGCACCCGGCCTGCCTCTCCGCCCTCGCGGCCCGTAAGCGTGATATTCAGAATATCGGATGACCGGATCGCATCCTCGAAGAACATCTCGTAGAAATCCCCGAGGCGAAAGAACAGGATGGTGTCCGTGGGAAGCGTTTTTTTGATGGAGCGATACTGCTCCATCATAGGCGTAAGTTTTGTTTGAGCGTCAAGGCTCGTCGGATCGGTTTGGGTCAAGAGCCACTCCTGGATAATTTTGAGGCCTTAGTATACCTAATTCTCCTCTATACCCAAAGCGGTTTTAAGCCAAAACAGGAGGCTCATCCCTTGAAACACGCCGATACCGGCAGACTTCAGCTCATAAGCTGTCCGTTGACCTTGACGCGCATGCGGCGGACGCCCCAATGTAAGGCGGCCTGATGACCGCCCCGGGATTGCGGAAAAAAAATATCGATATGCCGGCCATGGATTTTGCCGCCTCGGTCTTCGGCTGTAAAATGGCGCCTGCCATCTAAAAAATTATACACCGCCAGCCAATCGCGGGGCATGACCGGGACCAATTCCACGTCCGAGCCAAAAGAGATCGACTTGTCCGTCGCAACACCTCCCCAGTAGATGGGACGCTGGCTGGCGAACTTCCCATCACGAAATTCCGCTATATTGATACAGACCGGACAATCGCAATAGGCCGTGATCAAATAGCAGTAACGGTCCCAAAAGACATCGTACGCTTTCCACGCGATCGCTGCGAAAATCAGGATGAAAACGATCTTCGTGATCACAAGAAGGATTTTATTCCCCGGCTTTCTACCCTTCGTAGTTCCGCTACACTCCGGCGTGTTTAAAAAAATCTTTTCCTCGATCATGTTCCCTCCGCAGAAGATGCCAACTCCCCCGCATGCACCGGAAGATGAGGGATCAGGAAAAGCACCAAAAGTGAAAACGCCGCGGAAAGCAGGATGAGCGGCTCGAGGCCGATCCGCGGGAATAAAAATCCTCCGAGAGCACTTGAACCCATTTGGCCCAGATTATAAAAGGACATCAATAAAGCAAAGATCGTTCCACCCGCATACTGGGGCGAGGTCCGGGCTGCCAGATTCAACAGCGTCAAAAAGATCACAGCGCTCGCGATCCCGAGAAAAACGTTCATGGCAAGCGCCAGGCTTTTAAGAACAACCGTGTGGGCAATAAACCATGGGACGAAATAAATAAAATAGGAGAGGGTCGAGACTACGCCGACAAAAACCGCGGCCCACAGGAATTTCCGGACCGGAAATTTGGCAAAAACCAGACCATAGAGCACGCTCCCCAGAAGCGCCCCTGCACTTGCGACCGCCTGGAGAATGCCGAGAAAAGAAGCGCTGAATTTTAGCGTATCCACAGAGTAGTAAAAAAAAGGAGCCCCGAATGAGGGGGAAAAATTCCACAGGAAAAGAAAAGCCGCAAGAATCCAGATGTTCCGGTGATGAAAAACATCCCGGAGCCCGAGTTGGGCCGCACGTTCCGGATGGATCTGCGCGGGCTCCCGGACCAGAAAGAACACGATCCCGGCCGTCAAAACCGGGAACACGGCAGTCATCGCGAAAATACTCCGATAGGTCCACACACCCTTCTGCGCAAGCTCGGCGATCAAGCCGCCGGTGAACGAAGTGACGATCATGGCTATGTAGACAGCAGCCCATTGGATCGACTGGAATTGTCCGGTCATATTGAGCGGCTGGCCGGTTTCGACCATAAGGCCATCCGACACCACATCCTGGAACGCATAAGACATGTAGATCAGCGTCATAAGAAACAAGAGCGGCCCGGCGACGCTGTAATTGGGCAGGAAAGCAAAGACAAGCCATGCCGCCGCCGCGAAAAGTGATGTAAGAATAAGATAGGACTTGCGACGGGAACCAAAGATCGGGAAAAGGTCCGAGACAAGACCCCAAAGCGGCTTGACAACCCATGCGATCAATGTGACGGCCTGAAAATAAGCCATTTTCTCCGGCGTTAAACGAACCTGGTCCTTCAGCAAAAAGTTGATCGCCAAAGCCGGCAAGGCCCCGAGGCCGTTCATGGAAAAGAAATAAACCGAAGCGAAAACAATCGCAAGAGGAAACCACTCGGATTTGTTCACCCCGTTAGAGACTTTCAAAATCATGTCCCTCCTCCCGCAAAGTCACATCGAAAGTTAAGATCAAAACAACCGATTCACCACCACTCACGGGAATGCTCCAGAAGCGTTTCCTGTTTCTAACGGGGTTCATGGGCGGTCCCAATATTTTTAGTTTCAACAAAGTTGAACTTGGGGCCGTCCAAGTCGTCTTTTGTGAAACTAAAATAAAGACTTGGACGGTAATATAGCACACCTTTTTTGCCTCCCTGTGATAAAATTTCCGGCCATGAAAAAG
>JBAZJC010000032.1:0-15289 GCA_041651495.1 Candidatus Omnitrophota bacterium
GCATTACGCCACAAGCGAGCATTTCGATGATGAAGTCCCGAATGCCATTCTGATGGAGGAGGCTGCCAAATATTATGCCAATATCCTGTGGCCGTTCAGTCATCTGATCACGAGAAAACTGGATGAGATTACGCAGCTCAAAATTCCAGTCAAAATGATCGCGACTGCTCATGGGATCAGCTGGCGCAAAAACCCCGGGCAGATCATTTCCGCGTACGGGAAATGGGCCGCGAATGAAACCCTCCCGAAGATTGTTGTCGCTTATGAGACCATGTGGGGTTCGACTGAAAAAATGGCGCGCAAGATCGTAGAGGGAATCACAGACGAAGGTGTTCCCGTGCAACTTTTTGATGTTGCGGAATCGGACCGTACGGAAGTGGTCTATGCCTTGTTCAGCGCCAAAGGATATTTGTTTGGCTCTTCAAATCATGACAGCGGCCTTTTACCAAACATGGTTTCATTCTTGGATTTTCTCAAAGGTCTCAAGCCCAAGAACCGTATTGGGTCGGCGTTCGGTTCTTATGGTTGGTCCGGGCTTGCTCTCAAACAACTCGAAACCATTCTTCAGGAGACGGGGATTGAACAGAAACAACCTTCCTTGGCGATCCAGTACGCGCCCGATGCTGAGGGGTTGGAACGCTGTTTCGAGTTCGGTCGCGCCTTCGCCCGTCTTGTGAAAACCACATAAATCGGGAGGGAGTTCTCATGGAAACTTTTGATGCTCTCACGAAACGCGCCAGCGTTCGCGATTATATGAACCAGCCGGTTCCCAACGACATGCTGGAAAAGCTCGTGGATGCGGGCCGGCGTGCGCCGAGTGCCCGGGCCGTGGAGCCCTGGGAATTCGTGGTGATCACGGAACGTGCGATGCTCGATAAGCTTGGGGGGACCATCAGTACCGGTGTTTTCTTGAAACAGGCGACCGCCTGCATTGTAGTCTTCTGTCAGGACACCAAATACTATCTCGAAGACGGTTCAGCGGCGACCGAGAACATTCTTCTCGCGGCCACGGACCTGGGCCTTGGCACCTGCTGGATTGCGGGTGATAAAAAAGAATATTGCGAAGAAGTCTCGAAGCTTCTCGGCGCACCCGGACACCTGAAGCTCATCAGCCTGATCTCTATCGGTTGGGCCGTTCGTGAACCCAAGCAACGGAAACGCCGCACCCTCTCCGAAGTCCTCCATTGGGAAAAGATCTAACGACGTACTTCCTGCCACCGTTTAATGCGGACAAGTTGAAATAGTCCCTGTTTCCGTTATAATTTCCAGCATGGGAGCCCTCTCCGTTGCTACCTACGTCGCACTCCGCAAAAAGGTCGAGGAGACTCTTCTTCTCGGCCAGCGAAAGATCGAAGAAGCCAAGGTCCGCACCTACTGGGAGACCGGTAGGCTTATCAATGAATACCTCCGCAAGTCCGAGAACCCGAACCAGGAACACGGCAAAAAAATCATAGCCAAACTTGCAAAAGACCTGGGATTCGGGGAAAAGGTTCTCTACTGTTGCATGCGTTTTGTCGAGTCTTTCCCGACTTTCTCCACGCGGAGAAAGTTGTCTTGGGCGCATTACCGGGCGCTGATCGCGGTGCCGGACGAAAAGAAGCGCCTTGCGCTGGCGGACCAGGCCGCGAAAGGGGAATGGTCCTCGCGCGACCTTGAGATCGAGGTTCGCAATCTCCTTTGGGATGAGCGCACTACGGCTTCGGGCGGCAAACCGCTGTCGCTATTGCCAGTGCCCAAACTCGGGCCTTTTTTTACATACCGTATTCTCGATCCGAAGACCGTCCAACCCAAAGAACCAGGGCTTCTCTTGGTCGACCTTGGGTTCTCTTCCTGCCGCGATCTCGACGCTGTTACTAGCAGGACATTCCAGCCGTTGGACATCATCGGATCCGTGAAAACCGGGGACGGCCAGTACAAGTTACAAAAAACTGACAAAACAGCAGATGAGCTATTTACGTACAGTGCAATCGTTGAAAAGATTGTGGACGGTGACACTCTGCGCGTTATTGTGGACCTCGGTTTTAATGTCCGTACCCGCCAGTATATCCGTCTCAAAGGCATCGATTGCCCGGAGATGGGTACCAAGGAGGGTGTTGCCTCAAAAAAATTCGTCGAAAATGCATTACGGGACATAAAATACATTACCCTCAAGACCGTCAGGTCAGATAAATACGACAGATACCTGGGGGATATTTTTTATTTAGATAAAGCAGGTAAGCAGCAATACTTGAATAATTGTTTGCTCGAGAACGGCTACGCTGTGCGGGTGAGAGAATAAAATGGTTGAAGAATGGCCGTATAGCTTATAAGCTATAAAGATGAACATGAGCATTCAGCGTAAGATTGGTGAAGAGGTTGCCCGGACAAGACGGGCTGTGGGGATGACGCAGCAAGAGTTGGCTCGCCACGCCAAGACACGGCAAGCTAACATCTCCCGGCTTGAGCGGGGGATCCAGAACCCTTCCGTGGAGTTCCTCGAACGCGTCGCCAAGTCGCTTGGCAGGAAGATTTGCATTCAATTGGATTGAGGTGGAAGATTGCCGTATAGCTTAAAAGATATACGGAATAAGGGAGCATATGGTCAAATTGTTTCTCGAAGGGCGGTGTTTATCGCTAGGTGGGGGGATTTTCCGCGCTACCCAGCTGCGTCCAGTAAAAAATATTTTCCAAGCGACATAATGTCGTCGCAGGGGGTATGTATAATGCGCTTAGTTCATAAAGCAAAAGGACAACACTTACTACCTCAAATAATGGCAAAAAGACACTCGAATGGATAAACCCTATTTATTTATTAAAAACCATGGGAAAAAGAAGAAAGAAAAGCCGTTTGAAGAGAAGCGGATGTACAGGCTCATGAACGTATTGAGTCAATTGGCTAATAGGGAAACAGTGACAACAGCCGGACTAGCTAAGCAGTTTGGAATTACAAAACGAACGATTCAAAGAGATCTAATGCTTCTAATGGACCCAGGCATGGGGTTTCCAATATATATCGATAATGATGTCTATAAATTCGAAGAAAATTTTTCCTTACGAAAAATTGATGTTACACTGGACGAGAAACTCCTTCTAACGCTTTTTTATAAGCTATTTAGCAAAGCCGGCCAACCATTCGGATCAACCGCAAAAAATCTTTTAGATAAAGTGTTATCAGCTTCATATGCCCCGGAACAGTCATTTGACCAAAGTGCTGTGGAGATTATCAAAAAAGAAGTTAGTGATTTCTCCAATCAATTGGCTGTCCGCTTAGAAAATACACCATATCCCGAATCTTTTATTAAAAAGATAGATGAATATTTCGAAACAGCCAAACAGAAATTACGTGGTCTTAGCGTCAGAGATGAAGTCGCTATAGAGTTCAAGACCGCCAAAAAATACGAAAATGGCAAGCCTGCAGCAACGATCCGAATACCCAAAGCCTATTTTAAAAGCGAGATAGATAAATTCGATTTTTCAAACCATGAGAGTAAAAGGGAGTTTCAAATTATTACGTATCTTCCCAATAAGTATATTAAGAATTTCAAGATCGAGCTGTACGCCCATATGGCCTTTAACTTCTGGGGGACGCACCTAGAAGTCCGGGATCTTACATCTTTCGATAATTTTGCGGGATATTTAGGATTTCCGAAAGATTTGAAAAGATTTACCTATGAGTTTTCTCACGGAACCCATACTAAGAAACATAAGATTTTAATTACGACGGCATCTCTTTGTTGGGAAAAAGAAATCCCGATGAATTCGGAAGATGCGAAACCATTTTTAAATAAAAGCGGTGGGCCAGTACTGACTAAAAAGAGGTGAACATGAAAAAATGTCCTTTCTGCGCAGAGGAAATCCAGGATGAAGCCATAAAATGTAGGTTTTGTGGAGAATTTCTATCAGAAAAATCCGCGTCTGATAATAACTCCAACCGAAGTGGTGAAGTCTCTAAAGGTAGTATTTTTGATACTGATGTCTATAAAGAATGCTCTGATAAACATAAAAATACAAAATTACCAAAATTATCTACTGCGGAAAAAAAAGAAGTAGACGCTCTGTTAGCTGAACCCTGTGCTATGCCCTACGAGCATGACGGTACTTTAGAAGCGTGGTTATTAAGGATATCTCTTTGGGGTAAGATTAAAATAACTTGGAAAAATCCTGAAGACTATGTAAATAAAACGATGTCCAACAGTGAGTTTTTAGACCATGTGGATGACCAAGAGTTGAATGCAATGTATGGTAAGTGGCAGTTAGAAGAAGTTGAAATAAATAAAATAAGATTTTATCGGGAATTTATGGGAATTAGCGGGGAAAACAATATTGAGGAGATGATCGTGGATATAGATTTAAGGCCAGATTTAAAAGAAAAACTTAAGCGAACGAGAAACTTTTAATAATTCAATATGAATTACCAGAAACCAAAGGGTGCTCCTAATTATCAAAACGCTCAAATTGGTGGAGGGAAAGTGAAAAACAAGTTTATGGGAAAAATAATAAAAAATTTGTTGGGGCAGGTGAGCAAATCCAAAAACCTTAAAATATTTCGACTGTATTTTTGGGCTTTAGTTTTGTTCCCGACTTTGGCTTTTGCTATGAATTATTATGAAACTTACCGTTCTAAACAAAATCCCAACTACTTTTTTCAATACGAAGATTGCACTAAAGGAATGCAGATTGCTGTATATGAAGTTGAGACTTGTATCCAGTGGAGTTTAGAAAGACAAGGTCAAGTAATTAGATGTGCGGTAAACAGCGGAAGAGAAGGAGCTCCTCATTTTTATTTTCAAGGGAGAGTAGTAGATGATCAGCTGGATCAGGTTGCTGAGCAAATTTCTTTAAATAGGCAAAAAACACAAGCGGAATCGGTAAAAAATGACCAAAGATTCATAAACATTTTATTAGCAGCAGGTATATTGCTTCTTGTGGGTCTCGTGGGGTTTATTTGCGCTTGCTTTGGCAGTGTGGTCGTATTTTCTAGCATATTGGATTTGGTGTTATATGTTGGAATTCCTATTTTGGGGGGAATTATTGTTTTAATCGGAGATTTGTGTTCAGAAAATGGGCACATGTATGGAATCAATTTTAGCTACCAAGATATCCAGGTTTTTTTACTAATTTGGTTTTCACTCTGGATTATTTGGAATGCCGTTCAGTCGTTTAGGCATAACAATGCATTTCTGGCTTTGTTGGCCCTGATTAGTCGGATCACTGCGCCAGTTTTTATCTTATTTTTTTGGAGTCGGGTAACATCCGCATTTGATCGTTTTTCGAATCATTGTCATAAAAAATAAATATCGTACCGATGGCAAGGGAATAGAAAGGAGCAAGAGTATGGAATCGCTAAAAGGGCAAATATTTAATAAACTTTTTTTAAGCGATAGCACCCCAACATATGATGAGATAGCTGATAATCTAGGAATTAAAAGAACCCAGGTTGTTAAAGAAGCGGTAGATGGTTTTAGAAATAATCCAGATAATAGAAATGTGCTGGGTGATATCAAACGATTAAAGGGTCTATTTAATAATAAGAGAAAAATTTATAAAAATGAGTTCAAATTTAGATCGTTCGAAGAATTCTATAGATGGTATAAAAATACATACAATGACCTTGGGGGTGCTTGCAAATATTGTGGTACCCCAGAGGGGGATATAAAAAAACTAGTCGTTGATCTATCAAAATCCAAAAGAGCTGTGACTAGGGGGCGGCACTTAGAGATCGAGAGAAGAAACAGTAGCTCTGACAATAATGAGTATAGCCCAGACAATTGCACCCTGTGTTGTTATATTTGTAATAATGCCAAATCAGATATTTTTCAAAACGAGCAGGATTTCATTACGATAGGGGCAGCTATTGGGGAAAAAGTAAAAGGCATGTTGCTAAAGAACGTCTAGTGTAGCGAAAAAATATCCATATATGCGACACAATGTTGTCGCACCCTCCGCGTATAATCTGTAGTATGACTATTAATGCTTCGCATTCCTGCGAATCTCAAAATTCCATGCTCATAAACCCCTCATGAAATTACACCCAAACAGGAGGTCTCATGAAGAAAACACATGCCGTTAAGAAGCAAAAGAAGGTGCGCGGCGCAGCCCATGAAATCATCAGCATAATGGCCATAGTCTCTTGCATGGCGATAGAGCGTTGTTTTACGCCGCAGGCGAAGGAGCGAAGCACCATACTTGATATATACAAGGATGAGAATTTCCTGAGAGAAATGAAGGACGCTTTTGCCCACGATAAGGATTTAAGTATTCTGGCCAAAAATTTCAGCACTTTCATACGAGTAGTCGAAAGGGTTGCTAGAGGGGAAGGTCATGATATCTGAAATTGAAACGAACCATGTATGCTTTTCCGAACTTCTATTAAAGAGGCATCCGAAGTTGTTTGAAAGCCTGGAGGCGGCTCTGGAGCAGAGGGGCATAGAAATAGGGTGCAAAAGGGAGGGATTTAACGTATAGTACGCCATCAAAAATGATGTCCTCCTCTGGGACGCTTTGTCCCGGGGGGCGTGCAGCATAACAAGGAGATTCACTGTAATGGCAAAAGGTAAAGTAAAGTGGTTCAATAATCAAAAAGGTTATGGATTCATCACGCCTGAGAATGGCGCCGATGTGTTTGTCCATCACACTGCGATCCAGGGCGAAGGCTACAAGTCTTTGGAAGAAGGTCAGGCCGTTGAGTTCGAGATCACCCAAGGTCCCAAGGGCGATCAAGCGGTCAACGTTGTTAAAGTTTAAAAATCTGTAAAGCCACGGGCCCGGTCTTAAAACCGGGCCCTGGTTTTTTATCGATCTATAAGGATAACCAGGACTAACTGAGCTCTTATATATTTTTGAACGAAGAATACTCAGTATTGCCCTGGTTTTTTAAGAACCAAATTCCTCCAGTTTTCATTCAGAATTTTCCTGAAAAGCCGGGGCCCGTGTCCCGGCTTTCTCATTAAGGATCTATGCCAGCCCAGAAAAGACGTAAAGATGTCCGGAATGTCGCAATCGTTGCTCACGTCGACCACGGAAAAACCACGCTTGTGGACGCCCTTTTGAAACAAAGTGGTGCCTACAAGTTCGAGGCTGGAGAATCCACCATCATGGATTCGAACGATCTGGAGCGCGAGCGCGGGATCACGATTTTTTCCAAAAATGCCTCATTCCGTTACAAGGACGTGCAGTTCAACATTGTTGACACGCCGGGCCACGCGGATTTCGGCAGTGAAGTCGAGCGGATTCTCAAGATGGTTGACGGTGTCCTGCTCCTGGTCGATGCCTACGACGGGCCGATGCCTCAGACCAAGTTCGTGCTCAAAAAATCCCTCGCCTTGCATTTGAAGCCCATTTTAGTGGTTAATAAAGTAGATCGTCCGAATTGCCGGCCTCATGAAGTTATGGACATGACGTTTGATCTTTTTTGCGAGTTGAATGCCACGGACGAGCAACTGGATTTTCCCGTAGTGTATGCCTCGGGTCGGGAAGGATGGGCCGCACTGGATCTTGAGGATGAACGCAAAGATATGACACCTCTTCTCGAGACCATTTTGCACCGCGTTCTTCCGCCGATTGCGGACCCCGAGCAGCCGTTCCAGATGCTTGTTACCATGCTCGACCATGATAATTATGTGGGGTGTATTGCGATCGGCCGTATTTCTCACGGACAGATCCGTTATGGCGATCCCATGGTCGTGGTGAAACACAGTGGCGAAATCGTGAGGGGAAAAGTGACCAAGATCCTGAAGTATCAGGGGCTCAAACGGGTCGAAGTCCAGGATGCGATGGCCGGGGATATTATTTCGATCAGCGGGATCGATGAAGTCAAGGTGGGGGAAACATTGGCTTCTCCGGAAAAACCCGAAGCGTTACCGACCTTGAAGATCGATGAACCTACGATCTCCATGAATTTTTCTCACAATACCAGCCCGCTCGCCGGGAAAGACGGCGGCCGGTTTCTGACCTCCCGCCACATCCGTGAGCGGCTTGCGCATGAAGCCATGATGAATGTCGGAGTCAAGGTGGAAGAGGTGGAAGGCGGGGAACGTTTCAAGGTTTCCGGCCGCGGGGAGTTGCATCTTGCGATCCTGATCGAAACGATGCGACGCGAAGGCTATGAGTTGGAGGTTTCGCCACCGAAAGTTATTTTAAAAATGATCGACGGGGAACCCTACGAGCCCGTGGAAGAAGTTACTATTGAAGTGGATCCCGGCTACCAGGGTGCTGTTATCGAAGCTTTGGGCAAACGTCGCGCCGAGATGAAGCACATGAACATGAGCGCAGTGGGCGGGACAGTCCGCATGGAATTCCTGGTCGCATCGCGCGCACTCCTGGGTTTTCGCAATGAATTCATGGTCATGACGCGCGGGACAGGCATGATGTACCAGAATTTTTTCGAATACCAACCGTTCAAAGGTGAAATGCCCGAGCGTCAATCCGGGGTGCAAATCTCCCAATTGGACGGGAAAGCGGTCGCCTATTCGCTTTGGGGTCTTCAGGAGCGAGGGGAGATCTTTGTTCAGCCGGGCACTATTCTCTACGAGGGGATGATCATTGGCGTGAACAATAAGGGGCACGATTTAGTCGTGAATGCGATCCGCGAGAAAAAACAGACCAATATGCGTTCATCCGGAGCCGATGAAGCGATCCAGTTGATCACCCCCAGAGAAATGACGCTTGAGTTTGCCCTGGAGTTTATCGAAGAGGACGAGCTTGTGGAGATCACGCCGAAGAATATCCGGTTACGTAAAAGATATCTGACCGAGAACGAACGCAAGGCCATGGCGCGTGTGGCCGTGGGCAAGAAACTTGGTTCGTCATAGCTAAACTCTAACTCAATGAAAGGGGTCACAATGAAAAAATGGTTCCTGCTTTCTTATTGTCTTCTTCTCGCAGGATGCGCGTCGCAAGCTCCCAAGGTCATGCCTGTTGCGGCACCTGTTCCAACGCCCCTTACTTCCACCCCAACCCCTGAAACAGTAAAGGATGACACTATCGTGAAAATCAAGATCGAGACCACCAAGGGAGATATTTACGCGGATCTATACGAAGCTGAAGCGCCGAAGACGGTGGAGAATTTCGTGACGCTCGCCAAGAAAGGTTTTTACGACGGGATCATTTTTCACCGCGTCATTCCGGATTTCATGATCCAGACCGGCGATCCGACGGGAACAGGCATGGGCGGGCCGGGGTACCAATTCAAGGATGAGTTCTCGAAAAAATTGCGCCATGACAAAGCGGGCATGCTCTCCATGGCGAATTCCGGGCCGAACACGAACGGCAGTCAGTTCTTCATCACCGAAGTTGCGACGCCTTGGCTGGATGACAAGCATTCCGTCTTCGGGCAAGTGACCGAAGGGATGGATGTGGTGCTTGCGATCAGCAAGGTGCCTCGGGATCGCCAAGACAAACCGGTCGAAAAGATCGCGATCAATAAAGTCGTCGTCCTTTCAAAGTAATTTTTTTAAAAGGGACGGTTCCCATCTCTGTTTGGGAGCCCATTCCTTTTTAGTGGGGATGGTCATGTTGGAAGAATCCTGGGATGTCGTGATCATCGGGGCGGGGCCGGCGGGTCTTATGGCCGCGATCGTCTGCGCCAGGGGCAAACTCCGGACCCTGGTTCTTGATTCCCAAAAAACGATTGGGGCCAAACTTCTCCTCTCAGGCGGCGGCCGCTGCAATGTGACCAACCTCAAGGTCAGCGAAAAGGATTATCAGACCGGCGAACCGCGGACCGTGCGCAACATTCTGCGGGCTTTTCCCCCTGATCGTACTCTTGCGTTCTTCAAAGAACTCGGTGTGGAGATGGCCATCGAGGAAGGGACGAAATACTTTCCCAAAGAACAGTCCCAATACCCATCAATTTCCGCTGAGTGGAAATTGGGGCAGTCCCTTTCACCGTTAAAGAAAAGAAATGAAAGAAAGGGACAGTCCGCGAAAGTCGTGCTTCAAGCTTTACTTCAAGCTTCCCGTCGTGCTGGCGTCGTGATCGAGACAGGGAAGAAAGTCAAGACTGTTTCCAAGGAGCGTGAAATTTTCTATGCTTCCGGAGAAGGTTTCGAATATCTCGCCAAAACGCTCGTGATCGCGACCGGCGGTTTATCGTACCCGGGGACCGGGAGCGATGGCTCAGGCTACTCTCTCGCGAAGTCTTTGGAGCATAGAATCATTCCGACCACTCCCGCACTTGTCCCGCTTCTGACGAATGATCCCGGCTGGAAAAGTCTTTCGGGGATCACGTTGACGGCAGAGCTCTCCGTCGTTGCAGATGGAAAAAAGATCGCCGAAAGCGAAGGCGCATTGCTTTTTACGCATGTCGGATTCAGCGGGCCTGCGGTGCTGGATATCAGCGGGCCGTGGCTTTGTTGCGATGCGAAACAAAAAGAACTCATTGTGAATTTCCTTCCTGCATGCCGTGAGGCAGATATCGTCGTTGAAGTCACCCGTTGGGTCGCGGCGCATGCCGACCGGAGCTGGAAACGGTTTCTCAGGACCTATTTCCCGGAGCGACTTGTGGAGGTCCTTCTTGGAAAATGCGGCATCGATCCCAGGAAACGACTTGATCAAATTTCCAAAAAGGAAAGAGAGTCATTCGTTCATTCGTTTTTCCGTTGTCCGGTCAAAGTGACAGGCTCTCAGGGGTATGAAAAAGCCGAAGTGACTGCCGGCGGAATAGACCTTGCGGAAGTGGACGCGAAAACTCTGGAGTCAAATTTATGTGCCGGACTTTTTTTTGCCGGAGAGGTCCTGGACGTGGATGGACGTATCGGCGGTTTCAATTTCCAGTGGACCTGGGCGAGTGGTACCGTGGTTGGAAGGGCGATACTCCAGAAGTTCCACACCCATCAAGTCTGATCGTGTTCCAGTCGTTAAAAGAAATATAAATTTCATAGGCACAAACGATTTTTCTGAATAGGTTATGTCATATCGTTCCGCATTCAACAATTTAAAATGGGGTTTTCTATGAGGAAGAATATTTTATTTCTGCTCGCATTCCTTTTTATCTTTCCCGCGGCCTATGCTGACGAAGAACTTCCGCCGCTCCCCAAGAGTCCGATGATCCTCACGAGTGCTACTCCTGCGATGCAATCACCAGAATACTGGATCAAACGCATTCCCGGCGCTGAAAAGCCCATCAAAACCATGGATCAAATGAAACATTTCAATGATGAGATCAAAAACATGGTGCCCGAAAATATCGATGTGCTTAAAGTCGACAAGAGTCGCCCGGGCAAGGCGGTCATCGATCAGCTCCAGCTGGAGTACAGTACGCTCAAGAACCGCAAGCTTTTTGACGCGAACGATAAAACAGTGTCACAAAGTTTTTTTGAGGAAAAGGTCAGGCCTATCATGCAGATCGACCAGGTGCCTTCCAAGATTAAGGTGAAATGGGGTGTGGCGACGCGGGCAACTTCGGTACGCGCGATCCCGACGATGGTGAAAATGATCGAAGGTAAGGGGGATGTCGAATTCGACCAGTTGCAATTCACATTGATCAAGCTTTGGACACCCGTGGCGATTTATCATGAATCCAGCGATGGAAAATGGCTCTATCTCCAAGCGCCGTACGTCCGGGGATGGGTGAAAGCGAAGGATATTGCGATCTTTCCGGATCGGGAGGAACTGAAGACCCGCCTCAAATCCGGAAGTTTTCTTGTGGTCACGGGTGAAAGTGTCCGCGTGTTCCGCGACGCGTCCCTGAAAGACGTTTTTCAACGGCTAAGTATGGGGACCATGATCCCGATGGCGTCCTCCAAATTTTCCGACGGACCTTACCCGGTCTGGATGCCGTATCGCAAAGAGGGCGGGGATGTAGGCCTTACAAGATGTTACATCAGCCGGAAAAGCGATGTGACCAAGGGCTTTCCGGTGTACAGTCAGGCGAACGTGATCCGGCAGGCGTTTAAGCTTCTAGGCGCACGCTACGGCTGGGGCGGGATGTATAACGGCCGCGACTGTTCGGGATTTACACATGATGTTTTCCTGAGCTTGGGTGTTGACCTGCCGCGCGATTCCAAACAGCAGGCCATGGTCGGGACGCAGCTCGGATATTTTGAACCTTTTCAGAACGACGCGGAAAGAAAAGCGGCCTTGAAGTCCGCGAGGCCCGGAATTACTCTGCTTAAGATGCCTCACCACCAGATGATCTATCTCGGGATCGTAAACAACCAGTTCTATGTGATTCATTCGACCTGGGCCGAGCGTACCGGCGACGACCGGTTGGCGGACGAGAAGAACCGGATCAACCAGGTGGTTGTCTCCGATTTGGAACTGAACGGACGGTCCTATATCGGGTCGCTTTTTGACCGCATCGTTTCTATTAATGAAATTGATTAAATTGTTACGGAAAACGCTCATTTTATCGATCGTTTTGCTTGTAATATTCCCCATGAACTTTCTCCATGCGGCGAAAGTTGAATCCTCATCGAAAGGATTCTCGATCAAACCCTCGCAGGATTGGATCGAATTGCCACTTCCGTTTCAGGGCGTGGTGGTCTCTTACGGGAAAAAAGGGACTTTGGCCACGTTCCATATTACCGAGAGAAATCTCGATGGGACCCAAACGGTTGATCAGCTGAAATGGGAAGATCTCTTCAGCCCGGAATTCAAATCGATTGATATCCGTACACAGAACACGACACTTCTGGGCGGGGAAAAAGCGAGGTTTTGTGTTTATACGCTGAAACCTGGCGCGTTCAAAAAAACCATGGAAGGTAAGCTCCCGGCCAAATACATCAATTATGTCCTGATTCACCAAGGTAAACTTTTTTCTATCACGTTCAAGGATACGGAAGATGGATTTGCTTTAACCTATCCGGCGTTCCTTGCCGTTATCCGCACGCTTCGGTTTGATGCGCCGAAACTACCGACATCTCAACGAAAACCGACATAACCCGCCGGGATTTTCTCGCCAAGATCCAACCAATAAGAATCGAAGAGTTACACACGCAAATGGAGGAGTATTTTGGGACCGTGATCTTCAGAGCGGGAAATATTAAAGCGCCTGAACTGGACAAAAACAGTCTGGTTTGTTATAATCCGCGCATTGCTGATCAGAACCTGGAGATAGAAGGTCATGCGATACACCACTAAGACAGAATACGGAGTGATTTGTCTGGCGCATATGGCCAAGAAGCCTTGGCCTGGAGCTAGTATTGCCAAAGAGATCGCCGAGCACGAAGGATTTTCCGTGACCTTTACGGAGAAGATCTTGCAGGGGTTGAGGCGGGCCGGCATCACCACTTCCCAGCAGGGAAACAAAGGCGGATGGAGCTTGACCCGTCCCTCCACCGAGATCACTCTCAAAGAGATCATCGAGGCTTTGGAAGGAAGCACCTTTGAGGCTTTTTGCGACATTAAACACCGGAAAAGCATTGTTTGTACTCATTTTTCGTTGTGCAAATTGAAACCGGTTTGGTACCAGACACAAAAAACCCTGGATGAACTTTATCAGACCATCACACTGAAGATGATCGCTGAAGATATGATGGGTTTGGCACAGAAACCAGAGCTTGCGTTTGTCCCGAGGACGAGGTCATGAAGAAAGATGAGGGATCTTTTATCCACAAGGACTACGCCTACGGGTTTGTGACCCCGGTTGAATCGGATGCCGCACCGCGCGGCCTTAATGAAGATACGATCCGTTTCATTTCCCAAAAAAAGAATGAACCGGCCTTCCTGCTCGAGTGGCGGCTTAAGGCCTACCGCGAGTGGCTCAAGATGGAAGAGCCCGACTGGTCGAGTGTCCGTTATCCCAAGATCGATTATCAGGACATTATCTATTACTCCGCGCCGAAGAAAAAAAAGGAGGGTCCCCAAAGTCTTGCAGACGTGGATCAGGAAATCCTCAAAACCTATGAGAAACTCGGGATACCGCTTGAGGAGCAGAAAGTGCTTGCGGGGGTGGCCGTAGACGCGGTCTTTGACAGCGTGTCGGTTGCGACGACCTACAAGGCAAAACTCAAGGAATACGGGATTGTTTTTTGCTCCTTTTCGGAGGCGGTGCGCGAGCATCCGGAGCTGGTAAAAAAATATCTGGGTTCTGTGGTGCCGGTAAAGGATAATTTTTTCTCGGCGCTCAATTCCGCGGTCTTCAGTGACGGCTCTTTTTGCTATATTCCCAAAGGCGTGCGCTGTCCGATGGAACTTTCCACATACTTCCGTATCAACGCCATGGACACGGGCCAGTTCGAACGGACCCTGATCGTGGCGGACGAAGGAAGTTTTGTAAGTTACCTCGAGGGCTGTACCGCGCCGATCCGCGACAAAAACCAGCTTCATGCCGCAGTGGTCGAACTTGTGGCGCACGAAAGGGCCTCGATCAAATATTCGACCGTGCAGAATTGGTATGCAGGAGATAAGGAAGGCAAGGGCGGTATCTATAATTTTGTCACCAAACGCGGGCTTTGTGAGGGAGCTTATTCCAGGATCTCGTGGACGCAGGTGGAAACAGGTTCGGCAATCACATGGAAATACCCGGGTTGTATTTTGAAGGGCGATCATTCGGTCGGAGAGTTTTATTCAGTGGCTGTGGTCAACAACCACCAGCAGGCCGACACCGGGACCAAGATGATCCATCTCGGGCAACATACGAAAAGCACGATTATTTCCAAAGGGATTTCCGCGCGTTTCGGCAAGAACACTTACCGCGGGCTCGTGAAAATGGTGCCGCGTGCTGCCGGCTCGCGTAATTACACTCAATGCGATTCGCTTTTGATGGGTGACCGGTCGAGTGCAAATACGTTCCCAACGCTTGAAGTCAATAACCGGACCTCGCGGGCCGAACATGAAGCCACGACCTCAAGGATCAGCGAGGACCAGCTTTTTTACTGCCGACAGCGCGGTATGTCTGCGGAGAATGCCATCTCCATGATCGTTCACGGGTTTTGCAAGGAGGTGTTCAAGAATCTTCCAATGGAATTCGCCGTCGAGGCACAGCGGCTGATGAGTGTGAGCTTGGAAGGAAGTGTCGGGTAAAAGATCGGGGAGAGGCGAACGAGGAATACAACCGAAATGCTTTTACGTTTCCCGTTCCCCGTTCCACGGGTTTAAATGGAGGAATAAATGTTAGAGATCAAGGATTTGCATGTCAGCATCGAGGGAGTGGAGATTCTGAAAGGGATCAATCTTTCGGTCAAAACCGGGGAGGTACATGCCGTCATGGGCCCGAACGGTTCGGGGAAAAGCACGCTTGCGCGCGTGCTGGCCGGTCATCCGTCGTATATCGTGACGCGCGGAAGCGCGACTTACGAGGGCAAAAACCTTTTTGAAATGGCGATCGAGGAACGGGCGCGCCGGGGCATTTTCCTTGCGTTTCAATATC
>JBAZJC010000033.1:0-15185 GCA_041651495.1 Candidatus Omnitrophota bacterium
CTTTTGCAGCTATTTCAGCGCATTGTCGTCTCCGCCTAATCTAAATGATGCCACTAGAAGCGCTTGCCGAGTGTTTAACGCTGGGCACAATACGTCCCATAATGTATCTTATGTAAAGTAATCTATGGGGAAGCAAGCCCAAGATTGGGTTCGCGAAGCGCGGCTTTGAAGGCCTTATTTCAGGAGGGTTTTTACGGTTTCTTGGACTCGTTTGCCATCAGCCTTGCCTTGAATGGAAGGCATCAGGGCCTTCATGAGTTTTCCCATGTCAGCGGGATCTTTGGCGCCTGACGTAGCAATAGCATTTAGGACTGCTGTTCTGAGTTCGTCGTCCGTCAGTTGTTTAGGCAAATAGGATTCGAGGATTGCAAGCTCGGCCTTTTCCTTTTCCGACAGGTCTTTGCGGCCCGCTTTCTCAAAGCTTTCCACACTTTCCCGGCGCTGTTTGGCCTGTTTCGCGATGATCCCGAGAACCTCCGGATCCTCGGCTTTGTCCTTTTTGACCTGGATCAAGTAATTTCCAAGGGCGCTTTTGAGCATTCGCAGGGTCGAAACCTTAACGGCATCTTTAGCCTTCATAGCCACAATAACATCCTTTTCGATCTGTTCTGCCAAACTCATGTTTTTGCTCCTTGGTTGTCTTTATATTTTATAAAATTAAAGGCTCTACGTTCAATGTTTCTCGGATGTGCGAGTCTACCAGTCTTTTTCTACTGGAGGCTGGTTTTTGTTAACTGGTGGTCGGCGAAGATCCTGGAGCTCCTTCTCGGATTCTTTCAGAGCGTCCAGAAGGTTCAGGGCGTTTTCCATGCTCATTTGCCCTTGGAGTGGACGCTTTTGTTGTCCCTGGCGTTGTTCGTCTTGAGCGCTTTTCTTCTGCTCCTGTTGGTTTTGCTGTTCTTCCTGTTCCTTCTGCTGTTGCTCTTTTTGTTGCTGCTCTTGCTCTTGTTTTTCTTTGTCTTTTTGTTCTTGTTCCTTCTGTTGCTGTTCTTGTTTTTCTTTGTCCTTTTGCTCCTGCTCCTTCTGTTGCGGCTGATCCTTTTGGTCCTTGTTCTGCTGGTTTTGATTTTGCTGATCTTGGGGCTTGGGCTGTTGTTGCTGATCCTTTTGGTCCTTGTTCTGTTGGTTTTGATTTTGCTGATCTTTTTGATTCTTATTCTGCTGGTCTTGATCTTTCTGGTCTTTGCCTTGCCCCTGATTTTTCTGATCCTTCTGGTCCTGTCCCTGGCTCTGCTGCTGGTCCTTCTTGTTCTTCTGCTGATCTTTCTTTTGTTCGTCCTTCTTCTTATCTTCTTTCTTTTGTTCCTGATCTTTTTTATCGATTTTATTCTTCTGTTTCTGCAGGAATTCAAGATTGTACTTGGCGTCTTTGTCGCTCGGATCCAGTGCGAGAGCTTTCTTATAGGAATCAATCGCCTCTTCAAAGTTCCCGAGTCGGTACTGGACGTTCCCGGTATTGTAGAGGGCGCGGGCCTTCAACTGGGGGTCCTTGGTTTTTTTGGAAGCAGCTTCGAGATCCTGGGCCGATTCCTGGAAAGAATCGACTTTGTAAAGGGCCGTTCCAAGATCATAGAGTACCTCCGGCGCGTCAGGGTTCTTGACTTGGACCTTGCGATAGGCCTCGAGGGCGGATTGATACCGCTTGTTCTGAAAATGTTCGTTTCCCTTTTTGACCGCATTTTGCGAAGTCCCAATAAATCCTGTAAAAAGGAAAAAAGCGGCGAGGCATGCCATCAAGGCCGGACTTTTTCTGTTCTTGCGGCGGATAAGCATTTCGGAGACCAGAAAGATCAGCGCGAGGATCAGAAATACTTGGTACTGATCTTCGCGTTCCACGATCATTTTTTCGGCAAACTGCTGCTCCCCCCACCCCCGAAGGTGCTTCATGATAACGTCGACCTCTTTTTCGCCCGGTGTCGCGGGAAGGTATATCCCGCCCGTTTCTTTGGCAAGCCGCTCCAAAAGCGACTGGTTGAGCCGTGTGAGCACCATTTGTCCGTTGCGGTCCTTCTTGAATCCCGAGCGCTCCTTTTTTTCGTTCTTGAGAGGAATGGGCTCCCCTTCCGCGCTTCCAAGGCCTATACAATAGATCCTGACATTAGCCTGTTTGGCCTCTTCGATAGCTTTTTCAATGCCGCCTTCATGGTCTTCCCCGTCCGTAAAGAGGATCAGGGCTTTATATTTAAGTTCCTTCTGAGGAAAGGCACGAATGGCCAAATGGATGGCTTGGACGAGCGATGTCCCAGGATCTGGAAGAAATCCAACCTGGACGGCATCCAGAAACAGGAGGAATGCTGCATGATCGAGCGTCAGCGGTGTTTGAAGAAATCCTGAGCCCGCGAAGGTGACCATGCCAACACGATCGCCGCGGAGGTTACGGATAAATGTTTCGATCTCGAACTTGGCCTTTTCGAGGCGGTTGGGTTTGATGTCTTCGGCGAGCATGCTGAGAGATGTGTCAACCATGAAAATAATGTCCACGCCTTTGCGCTGCGCCGTTCGTTTTTCATCTCCCCATTGTGGACGCGCGAGCGCGAGAACGAAACAAAGTACGGCAAGCGTCGAAAGGATCGCGCGGATAAGCCATTCATTTTTCCGGTGTCCTGCGACCAGTTTCGAAAGAAGCGTTTCATCCGGGACCAACCGGTGGATCCGTTTCTGCCAGAGTTTGTGCGAAAAAATATAGAATACCAGAACCGCCGGAACCAACCACAAATAGAGAAAATATTCGGGTCTGAAGAATTGCATCAGGGCACCTTTAAAAGCATGGTTCTGCGTAAAAAGATTTCAAGAAGAAGCAAAAAAAGCGCGGGAAACAGGAATAACGGAAACATCTCATTATAACTCCGGTATTCCTTGACCTTGACTTCGCTTTTTTCAAGTTTGTTGATCCGCTCATAGATCTCGGAAAGTGCCACAGGATCGCGGGCCCGGAAGAAAAGGCCGCCCGTGATATCGGCGATGCGTTTCAGGGTCGTTTCGTCGATTTCTACGTTAGCTTGAACATAACGTTTGCCAAAAAGAGGATCATCGACCGGAAATGGCACCATGCCGCCCCTGCCGACTCCGATCGTATAGACCTTGATGCCGAAGCTTTTGGCAAGTTCCGCGGCAGTGATCGGATCGATATTGCCGGAATTATTTTCACCGTCCGTGATCAGGATGATGACCTTGCTTTTGGCGTTGCTATCCCGGAGACGATTCACCGCGGTTGCAATGCCCATGCCGATGGCGGTGCCGTCCGCGATCATGCCGACCCGGATTTCGGAAAGCAATTCGATCAGGATACGATAATCGAGGGTCAACGGGCACTGTGTGAACGCTTTTTTGGCGAACACCACAAGCCCGACGCGGTCGTTCTCGCGGCCTTTGATAAACTTGATAGCTTCCTGTTTGGCAACATAAACACGGTTTTCAGGTTGAAAATCTTCGGCGAGCATGGAACCCGAGATGTCGAGCGCAATCATGATATCCACTCCGTGCGTCTGATATTCCTTGTCACTTGAAATGCTGGACGGGCGTGCCAGCGCAGCGATCAAAAGCAGGAACATGACGGCGCGCAGGAACGGAAGAGCTTTTAACAGGAGCATTCGCGGCGTTGTGGGCCGGTCCTTGAGAAGTTCAAAAGACGAAAACGCGAATTCGAGTCTCTCTCGCCGTTTGGCCCAAAAGAAGATCAGAGGCAAGAGCAACGAAAGAAGGAAGAACGCCGGGTACCTAAACACCATGGGATGTCTCCGCCTGTGGCAGTTCCGGGACCGGAACGGATTCTTTGATGATCTCTTCGGTTTTCTTGTTGATCTGGACGACCTCGGGGGTAGTGGGAATCCATTTTGCAAATTTTGCGAGATCCGAGGCCTCGAGGACGTACTGGATCTTCTGATAAAGGCCGGTCTCAAGATGCTGGGGACGGAGAGCGCGCAGGATTTCGACCGTAGTCGATTCCACAGCAAGGATCGCGTAGCGTTTTTCGAAATAAATCCTCAGAATCTCGGAAAGGCGCAAGTAGTACATCTTGATGAGCCCGCGCTTGAAAAGATCGGATTCGAAAAGTTCTCCTAGATGCAGGAGAGCTTCCTCTTCAGGGGTCAATGGTGATGGCGCGGGTTGAAACATGTTCTTTCTTTTGCGGAACACATGATAGAGGAAGTAACAGGCCGTAAGAAGTACCAGGGCAAGAAGTGTCCAAAGGAGTTTTCCTATACGTAGTTTGTACGGAACGACGGATTTGACGTCGCGGATATCTTCCTGGGCTTCTCCCCCCGTGATGCTCTTGACGGTCAAGTAGAGTTTGTTCGTTTGAATGCTCTTCTCGGGCTGTCCGTTTTTGCGGTATTTAATTGTCACAGGGTCGAGGATGAATTCACCGAGCCGGTAGCACGTGAGGATGAATTTGCGGCCTGTGATGACTTTTTTCTTTTGCTTTTTGTGGATGTCCTCGATTTTCTTGATCTCAAGGATATCCGAAGAAGGCGCCGGGATATCGGAAAGGATCTGGATGTCCGGAGAGTGTTCGATCGTAACAGTGTAGGTAACCGGATCTCCGATCGTGAGAAATGCTTTATCGACCGCGGCCTTGACGTGAATGTCGTCCGTATCCGTTGCAAGACACGGGTTGCAGAAAACCGCGATCAGCAGGAGCGCGAAGAAAAAAGACTTCTTCATTTGCGTTCCCTGCCCTTGAAGAACTTGAAAAGCGGTTCGATGTAAGAGGTGTTGGCCGGGATATCGATGCAATCGATCTGAAGGCGTTTAAAGAGCTTTTCGAGGGCGGTCTGCTTTTCATCAGCCGTTTGGCGGAACCTTTTTTGGAACTGGGCCGAGGTCGTGTCGACGAGCAGGATTTGTCCGGTTTCCCGGTCCTCCAGTTCCACCAATCCGACCTTTGGAAATTCTTGCTCGAGCGGATCATGGAGATGGATGGCAATGACGTCATGTTTCTGGCTGAGGATCTTTAAGGCTTTTTCATAGCCCTCATCCATGAAATCGGAGATCAGAAAAATGACGGAGGTTCGTGTCTGGATCCGGTAGAGATATTCCAGGGCCCCGGCAAGCCTGGTCTTCTTTTTCTTGGGTTGGTATCCGAGGACTTCGCGAATGACGCGAAGGGCGTGATTCCTTCCCTTTTTGACCGGGATGAACTTTTCAACGCCTTCGGTGGCGATGAGGAGTCCGGTTTTGTCGTTGTTTTTAACGGCGGAAAAAGCAAGAATGGCCGTAATTTCCGCCGCAATCTCGGATTTAAGTTTGTCCGTCGATCCAAAATATTGCGACCCGGACATGTCGACGGCAAAAAGCACCGTGAGCTCACGGGTCTCGACAAATTTTTTAACAAAGGGGTGCTGCGAACGCGCAGTGACGTTCCAGTCGATCGTCCGGATATCATCGCCCGGCACGTATTCGCGGACGTCTGAGAACTCAATCCCCTGGCCCTTAAAGACGGATTCGTACTCTCCTCCGAAGAGGTCATTGACAAGTCGAGTGGTGCGAATTTCGATCTTCCGGACCTTCTTCAAGAGTGCTGCGAGGTTCATAATGCTTGTCCCAGTGGAACTTTGGCCATTCGGTCAGTAACAATCATACATAAGCGAACACTCTCTCAAGGAAAATATGCTTGTGCCCATACCATGTTTTTTTAAATTCAAACGGGGCTACGGGACTTCAACCTGATCAAAAATCTTTTTGACAATATCGTCGGATGTGATGTCTTCGGCCTCCGCTTCGTAGGTCACAAGCACGCGATGCCGTAAAACATCCGATCCGATCTGCTTGACGTCATCCGGGGTCACGTAACCGCGGCCCTGGAGAAAAGCGTTGGCTTTGGCTGCCAACGTCAACATGATGCTCGCGCGCGGCGAAGCACCATAAGAAATGAGGGGTTTCAGGTCTTCAAGTTTGTAATCCTGGGGGCTGCGCGTCGCGAAAACAAGGTCGAGGATATAGTCTTTCACTTTTTCGTCGATGTAAATCTGATGCATCAGTTGGCGCAAGGCCATGATGCGGTCAATATCCAGCACGGGATCGACTTTGATGATTTTTCCGATCGCCATGCGCTCCAGGATCTCTTTTTCTTCCTTTTTGCTCGGGTAGCTCACGACAAGTTTTAGCATAAAACGGTCAACTTGGGCTTCAGGAAGAGGATAAGTCCCCTCTTGTTCGATGGGATTTTGGGTGGCGAGGACAAGGAAAGGAACCGGTAAAGCAAAGGTCTCGTTCCCGATCGTGACCTGGCGTTCTTGCATGGCTTCCAAAAGCGCGCTTTGGACCTTGGAAGGTGCCCGGTTGATCTCATCAGCCAGGACGATATTCGTGAAAATAGGTCCCTTTTTGGTCGTAAAATTGCCATCCTTGGGGTTATAGACCAAGGTCCCGACTACGTCAGCCGGCAGAAGGTCTGGGGTGAACTGGATGCGCTGAAATTTGGCCGCAATGGCCTGGGAGAGAGTCCTAACGGAAAGTGTCTTGGCAAGTCCCGGGACGCCTTCGATCAGGATATGTCCATCCGCTAAAAGGGCCATGAGGAGCCGGTCCACGAGATATTGCTGGCCGACGATGACCTTTCCGATCTCTCGAATGAGATCTTTCAGGGATGCGCTGGCTTCACGGATCTTGGCGTTCACTTCTTGAATCGAGCTGTCCATAAGGATCTCCTTTTGAGATGTTAAGAGTTCGAATTTCCAATGATAATCTTGCCTTTTACATATTGCAAGAGGGTCTTTTGCATCCGGTCGAGATCGTATGCCGGGATATCTTGTTGCGAGAATTGCATTTCGGTCAGTTGTCCAAAAAGCCTGGAAATCTCGTTCCACTCCCCCGTTGGAAGCCCCTTGGCTTTCAGAAATGAAAGAACCTCGGCATTGGTAGCGGTTTTGGAGGAGACATCATAATAGGTCACGATGACGGTTCGCAGTTGATTGGACCAGTGGGCCAGTTTTCCCTTGGAATTCGGAGAGGTAAAAGTCGCAATGGACTCCTCTGCTTTTGCATAAACACGTTGCTTCGGGGCAGGCGGCGGAACGTTTTTGGCGGCTGTCTGGTTTTTAAAAAATCCCCATAGCTTGATGCCGGCAAAAGCCGCGGCAGAAAGGCCTGCCACGATACCCAGACAGATCAGGGTTGCTTTTAAAGGAAGGTTTGAAACGACTTTGATCTTTTGTTCCGGGACGAGGAGAGGGATCCACGGTTCCGTTTCGGTCTTGCGGTAGCTGATCTCAAAAGGATAGATAACCGCCGTTCCGGCTTTAAGAGGACGGAATTCATAGAGAAAAGTCTGGGAAACAGTTGCGCCAGTTTCCTGAGATTGGTTCTGATTTTCGAGCGTCAGGTTTTCAAGCTTCGGCTCCAGGCAATTTACTTCATAAGGGTCTTCGGTCTGAGGCCACTCGAGTCGAATCTTCAAGATCACGCTCTGGTCGGTGGCGATTTGCTTGGCGAGAGGTTCGATCTTGAGGCGTGGGGCTGCAAAGCCTAGAGGCAGCAGAAGGCCCAACATGAGGATGAAATAGATGAGAATGCGTTTCATGTGGGGCATGAAATTCCTTTTGAGCTGTGCCTATGGTGAAAAACACAGAACGGGGAACGCTCTGGCTCGATGCTGAACGTTCCCCGTTCCCTGAGCTTTTTACTCTTTTTTCTTCTTCTTTTCCTCGTCATCGACGACTTCATAATCCGCGTCTACAACACCGTCGTCCTTTTTTCCACCAGTTTCAGCTCCAGGAGTGGTTGCCCCCTTGTTCCCTGCTTTCTTGGCAGCTTCTTCATACATTTTCTGGGCGATGGTATGAGATGCCGTCCCCAGTTTCTGGCCGGCTTTTTCCAGCTCGTCCTTGGATTCACTCGTGAGCGAAGTTTTCGCTTCCTTCAGGGCTTCTTCGACTTTCTTTTTCTCATCTTCCGAGACCTTGTCACCGTGTTCTTTCAGGGTCTTCTCGGTCGCATAGATGAGACTGTCGAGTTGGTTGCGGGCCGTGATGACCTCATGCTTTTCTTTATCTTCGTCTGCATGGGCCTGGCCTTCCTTAACGAGTTTCTCGACCTCGTCCTTTGAAAGTCCGGACGAAGATTCGATGCGGATCTTTTGTTCCTTCCCCGTCCCGAGATCTTTGGCCGACACGTGGACAATGCCGTTCGCGTCGATATCAAAGGTCACCTCGACCTGCGGCATACCACGCGGCGCGGGCGGGATGCCTTCCAGATTGAAGTTCCCGAGCACGCGGTTGTTTGCGGCCATTTCGCGTTCTCCCTGGAGAACTTTCACGGTTACGGCGGTCTGATTGTCCGCAGCGGTCGAGAAGATCTCGGATTTCCGGGTCGGGATCGTGGTGTTGCGTTCGATCAGCTTCGTCATGACGCCACCCAAGGTTTCGATGCCGAGTGAAAGCGGGGTCACGTCGAGAAGCAGGATGTCTTTTACGTCCCCTTTTAAGACGCCTCCCTGGATTGCGGCGCCGACCGCCACAACTTCATCCGGGTTGACGCCCTGATGCGGGACTTTCTTGAAAAGGTCTTTCGCTTTCTGGACCACAGCCGGCATACGGGTCATGCCACCTACCATGATCACTTCATCGATATCCTCGGGTTTCACGCCAGCGTCTTTCATGGCCTTCAGACAAGGACTGACCGTACGCTCGATTAAATCGGCGACTAACTGCTCGAGTTTCGCGCGGGTCAGTGTCAAAAGCAGATGCTTCGGCCCGGACGCATCGGCTGTGATGAACGGCAGATTGATCTCCGTGCTTTGGGCCGTGGAAAGTTCGCATTTGGCTTTTTCCGCGGCTTCTTTGAGCCGCTGAATAGCCATACGGTCCTTTGAGAGATCAATGCCGTCAGTTTTCTTGAATTCCGCGATAAGCCAATCGATGACTTTTTGATCGAAGTCATCGCCGCCCAAGTGCGTATCGCCGTTCGTGGCCTTTACTTCGAAGACACCCTCACCGATCTCGAGAATGGAAATATCGAATGTTCCACCGCCGAGGTCGTAGACCGCGATCGTCTCATCTTTTTTCTTGTCCAGGCCGTACGCGAGAGCTGCAGCAGTCGGTTCATTAATGATGCGCAGAACTTCCAGTCCGGCAATCTGTCCCGCGTCTTTAGTGGCTTGGCGCTGGGAGTCATTGAAATACGCGGGCACGGTGATTACAGCCTGCGTAATGGGTTCGCCGAGATACATTTCTGCGTCAGCTTTGAGTTTCTGAAGGACCTTTGCGGAGATCTCCGGTGGCGTGTAATCCCGTTTTTCCTGCGGGATGTTGAAGACCGCCTCACCGTGTTTGCCTGCTTTCACCTTGAACGGGACCAGCTGACTTTCGTGGGTTGCTTCTTCCTGACGCCGTCCAATGAAGCGCTTGGCGCTGAAAATCGTGTTTTCCGGATTTGTAATCGCCTGACGCTTGGCCGTCTGTCCGACCAACTGTTCACCGGTCTTTGTAAAAGCAACTACGGAGGGCGTCGTGCGGTTGCCTTCCTTGTTTTCGATGACCTTGGGATCTGTTCCTTCGATGATCGCCATACACGAATTAGTCGTTCCTAAGTCAATTCCTAAGATCTTTGCCATGTTCGTTTCTCCTTTTTATGTTCGTTAATTACGACACTTCACCTTTTATTCTTCAATTATCATGCCATTATGCCAAAAAATATGAAATCATAACTCCATTAATTACAATATGTTACATTTATCAAGTTTTAGAATCTGAAATCAACCCAGTCGAGTGAGTCATAAAGACTCAATAATTTGTAACCAAACGTCAACGCAACATCTGGGTGATCTTATATTCTTCCAGCTTCCTGTAGAGCGTTCGTCGGGAGATGCCGAGTTTTTCTGCGGCGGTGGATTTGTTGCCTCGGGTCTCCTGAAGAGCTTTTTGGATGAGTTCTTTTTCAGCGTCGGTGATCTTCGTAATGCCTTGAAGCGCAACACTGCCATTCGTTCCGGTGGCTTGGGGTCTTCCCTGCCGGATATCTTCAGGAATCTGTTCCAAGGTCAGTTGGTCTCCGGAACTCAAGACGATCATTCGTTCCACGATGTTCTTGAGTTCCCGGATATTTCCGGGCCAATCGTATTGCACGAGGGTTTCGAGAGCTTCTTTCTCGATTCCCAGGATCTTTTTATCGTTCAGGATGGCGTATTGGCGGATAAAGGCATCCACAAGCGGGGGGATATCCTCTTTGCGTTCCCGGAGCGGCGGGACTTTCAGATAAATGACATTGATGCGGTAGTAGAGGTCTTCACGGAATTTTTGTTGCTGCACTTCGTCCAGGAGAGTCTTGTTGGTTGCGGCAATGAGCCGGACATCAACCTTGATCGCTTTGGTCCCGCCCACGCGTTCGAATTCGCCTTCCTGAAGTACGCGGAGGAGTTTGACCTGCGTGTCTTTGGTGATCTCACCAATCTCATCCAGGAACAGACTTCCCTGGTCCGCACGTTCGAACCGTCCTTTTTTTCGGTCGGTGGCGCCGGTGAAAGAGCCTTTTTCATGGCCGAAAAGTTCGCTCGAGAGGAGCGTTTCGGTTAAGGCCGCGCAGTGTACCGCGATAAAAGGATGCTGTTTCCGCGGGCTGAGATCGTGAATGCGCCGCGCGATGAGCTCTTTGCCTGTGCCGCTTTCCCCTTCGATCAGCACGGACGCGTTCGAGACCGCGATTTTATCAACGGTCTTCAAGAGTTCCTTCATCTTTTGCGATTGCGCGATAAGCCGGCCCTGGTCATAGCGCTCCCTGAAAAGTTCCTGTTTGAGTTCCTTGTTCTCCTCTTCCAGTTGATGACTCGAGAACGCTTTTTTGACGAGGAATTCAAGCTCTTCAAGATTGACGGGCTTGGTCAGATAGTAGAAGGCCCCTTTTTTCATGGCTTTGACCGCGTCTTCCACGGAGCCGTAGGCAGTAAGAAGAATAACTTTTGCGGAAGGGGCTTCGGTTTTGATCGATTCCAGGAGCGCGATGCCGTCCATTTCTGGCATCCGGATATCCGAGATCACAAGGTCGGGGTTCTCTTTTTTGAAAAGATCGAGGGCCTCCTTGCCGTTTGAGGCAATCATAACATCATAGTCCAGACCTTGAAGGAATTGGGTCATGCCTTTTCGGGCATTGGCTTCATCTTCGACAAGCAGGATGCTTTCAAACATGACGATCAACCTCCCTTCGATGGATAGTAATGCGGCAATTGCAGTTGGGGTTCCCGGATCGGCAACAGGATTTTGAAGGTGGTTCCTCTGTTCAATTTGCTCGCAACTTCGATCTTTCCGCCGTGTTCGGCGACTGCGTCATAGACCATCATAAGACCGAGCCCCGCTCCCTCCGGTTTGGTGGTGTAATAGATGTCAAAGATTCTGGCGAGATCTTTTTCGGCAATGCCGTAGCCCGTGTCCGCAATCGTTACGGTGGCGCAATGCTGTTTATGCGTAAGTGCGATCTTGACAGAGCCCCCGGCAGGCATGGCTTCCAGGGCGTTCTTGATCAGGTTCATAAAAGCGTAGTAAAGACGTTCCCGATCCATAAGGAATCCCGGAAGTCCTTTGTCTTTTGTGAATTTTACGGCGATTTTGGCGGCATCCAACTGAGGTTTTAGAAAAGAGATCGCGTCGTCGATCACTCTGTGCAGGTCATCCACCCGAAAACGGAGCGGCGGCTTGCGTGTGGCTTTGAGAAAATTCCGGATGATTCGGTCGAGTCGCCGGGTCTCATTCTGAATGTCGCTTAACGAGTCGGCGATTTCCTTTCGCTTGTCGCTAGGAAGTCCGGCGAGGCGTTTTTTTAAAAGTTCCAGATGGATCGTGATGGCGTTAAGCGGATTGCCGATCTCATGAGCGATGCCGCCTGCAAGCCGTACCAGACTTTCCATGCGTGAAAGCATGGCAGCCTCGAATTCCTGTTCCGTGCGTGATGTGATATCCGAAAAGAGTATGACGAAATTTGTTTTTCCGTCCTCTTCTTGCGGGAGGATCGTGATGCGCAGTTGCATTTCCCGGGGGGAAAGGATCCTGAGGTCATGGACGGTGCGGACCTCGGCGGTCACGACATTCTCTTTCAGAAAAGCTGCGAAGGAGGGATCCTGAGTTTGATTCCAGACAGGTTGTTTTATAGCGGTACGGACACCTCCGAGCCAGTCTTCAGCTCTCCGGTTGACGAAAACCGGATATCCTTTCGCGTCCGTGATAACGATCCCCTCTTCCAGATTTTGGCATACTTCTTCGAGCTGGAGATTCTCCTGTGCCGCTTCGAGGAGTTTTAAATAGAGAGAATCTTTTTCGATTTGCGGAAGGCGGGGCTTTAGCCGTTTTACGAAATCAAGCTTTTCGCTCATGGCTTTCTTCCACTTTCTTGGCATTCTCAATAAAAGCCCGGAGCAATTGGGGGTCTTTTGTGCCGGGACTGGATTCGACACCGCTCGCGACATCCACGGCGAATGGGCGAACCTTCTCAATCGCTTCCGCGACATTGAGTGAGTTGAGCCCTCCGGCCAGAAAAAGTTTGTCGTGAACATAAGGCTTGTCTTCGATGATGCTCCAGTCGAACGGGATACCAGAGCCGCCTTTCTCGGAATGTGAATAGGTGTCGAAAAGAAACGCGCTGACATTGTATTCGGCGATTCGCTTTAGACTCATGGCGTCTTTCACGTGAAAGGTTTTGATGATCTCATAGCCCTTTTGCATGAAAGAATCGCAGTAAAGCGCGGTTTCTTCTCCATGGAACTGGAGAAATTTGAGCCGGAGTCTCTGGGCGACCGCTTCGACTTCTTTTTTGGGTTGATTGCAAAAAACCCCGACGATATTTTTAAAATCCGCAAGTTTTGCGAGAATCCCCTCCGTTTTTTCGACCGTGAGGACGCGCTTGCTCGAGGGCACGAAGATAAAACCAAGATAGTCTGCTCCGAGATCCACGGCCAGCCGTGCCTGTTCGTAATTTGTGTTGCCGCAGATCTTGACGCGTGTCATAGGGGTTTCTCCGCGATAGAAACATCCCTTTTTCCAAGAAGCTTCTGAAGCGTGGCGGCGATATCCGGGGATTTCATCAGTGTTGAGCCGATGAGGAAAGCGTGTGCACCGAGGCTTTTGTACATCATCAGCTCGTCGTGCGTGCTGAGGCCGCTTTCCACCACGATGGCGGTCCCCTTCGGGACGTGCGGGATAAGTTGCCTGGCGCGTTCAGGATCGACCTTGAGCGTTTTAAGGTCCCGGTTATTGATTCCGATGACCGTGGCTCCGGCCTCTACGGCTTTCTTGAGTTCCGCGTCCGAATGGACCTCGACCAAGACGTCCATCTGGAGTTCTTTTCCCAGGCCGATCAGATCTTTCAGTTCTTCTTCGCTCAGGATCGAGGCGATCAAAAGGAACGCGTCGGCCTCCAGGAGAGCAGTCTCATAAATCTGAAAACGGTCAAAGATGAAATCTTTTCTCAAAAGCGGCAGCCGGGTAACCTGGCGGACGGTCTTAAGATAACTGGGACGGCCCTTGAAAAAATGCGGCTCGGTGAGTACCGAGATAGCACAAGCACCGGCATATTCATACAGGCTTGCAATACGAAGAGGTTGAAAATTCTCGCGCAACACGCCTTCCGAAGGTGATGCCTTCTTGAGTTCGGCGATGATGTTGAGGTGCCGCGTGGCTAAGATTGCATTGCGGAAAGACCGGGGCTTTGGCCGTTCAGTTTTTTCAATAATACGCTGAAGGCGCGCCAGCGGTATCCGTTGTTTCAGTTCGTCGAGGTCTTTCCGTTTCTGGAGAAGAATATTGTTCAGGATCATATTAATTCGTCCGTGCCTTAAGTTGTTTCAGAGCCATCCATGCTTTGCCCGAGTCGAGGGATTCTTTGGCGAGTGTGATACCCTTTTGGACGGTACCTGCCTTGCCACAAAGCAAAAGTCCGTAGGCGGCATTTAAGATAATCGTGTCATGAGCAGGGCCTTTTTCTTTTCCAGACAGGATATTCTTGGCCCGAATCCTGCTTTTCCCGATAGAATTGACTGAAAGATGTTTCAGGGACGCTTTTTTTAGGCCATAAACTCCTGGCCGAATTACAGACATCCGTACTTTGTTCGGCTTCACCCAAGC
Source organism: Candidatus Omnitrophota bacterium (assembly GCA_041651495.1). Classification (GTDB taxonomy): domain Bacteria; phylum Omnitrophota; class Omnitrophia; order Omnitrophales; family Aquincolibacteriaceae; genus Aquincolibacterium. The sequence goes on from JBAZJC010000033.1 coordinate 14,046, forward strand.
GACGGTTGTAGGTACCGAAGTGGAAATCTCGTCCATTCCATCGGCGCTATGGCATACAAGGGCGGTTTTTCGCCCCAATTTTGAAAGGACCTTGGCGTAAAGCGGGATCAGGCGCTTTTCGGAAACGCCCACAAGCTGATGATCCAGCCGCATCGGGTTCACTAAAGGTCCGAGGAGGTTCAGGATGGTTCGCCGTTTCAGCATTTTACGCAGAGGCTGCATTCTGGAGAAGACTGGGTGATAAAACGGAGCGTGAAAATAGCCGAGGCCGGAGTGCTTGATCGCATCGATCACTTTTTTGGGGGCTGTGTCGAGTTTGACGCCGAAAGCTTCCAGGAGATCCGAGCTCCCGGATTTTGAGGAGATCGCGCGGTTACCATGCTTGGCGATCTTTCCGCCCGCTCCTGCGATGACCAGGGCTACCAAGGTTGAAATATTGATCGTTTGCCGGCCATCACCGCCGGTGCCGCACGTGTCCATGAGTCCGGGGATCTTTGGCGCGATAGGCTTTTCGAGAGTTTGGAGCGCTTGGAGACAACCGAGAAGCTCATCGGCAGTCTCCCCTTTTTGCGCGAGCAGAAGTAAAAAACTTTTAGCTTTTGTGAGGGGAATGGCACCGGTAAAAAGCAAGTTGAAGAATTTTCGGGCATCCGTAAGCGACAGAGACCGGCCCATGATGAGCCGGGTGAGAAGCCCGTTAGACCAGTATTGGTTCTTCCGTTCGGCTTTCTTGATCACTTGGAAAGATCCAGGAAGTTCTTAAGAAGCTGCATGCCGGAGGCGGTCATGATGGATTCAGGATGAAATTGAACACCCCAGGTCGGATGGGACCTATGTTTTAGTCCCATGATCTCCTGCTCCCGGGTCCAAGCCGTGATCTTGAGCGTGTCCGGCAGTGTTTTTTTTTCGACGAGAAGCGAATGATAACGTGTTGCAACGAACGGGTTCGGGATGTCTTTAAAGAGCAGATCCTTGTTGTGATAGACCTTGGAAGTCTTGCCATGCATGATGTTAGCCGCGCGAATGACCTTGCCGCCAAATACGTAGCCGATCGATTGATGGCCCAAACAGACACCCAGGATCGGGACTTTGCCGCTGAAAGTTCGTATAACGTCACAGGAGATTCCCGCTTCCTTGGGT
>JBAZJC010000034.1:0-14905 GCA_041651495.1 Candidatus Omnitrophota bacterium
TGGCGAGCGATATCCTTTTTCAAGTCTCAAATGGCTCGGTAAGAGCGCGGATGGGAAGCGTCTTTTATTGCGTGCGTTTTTGTCCGAAATGATGGTCCCCAAGATTTTTGGTAAGAGCGACGAAGCGCTCAAACAAGAAATTCTATTTTTTTTAAATGATTTCTTTGGCGTTCAAGCCAAGCCGCTGTTTATCGATGTCAAACGCTACCCCAGCGCGTTGCCTCAATACGAGACGGGACATTTTAAGCGTGTGTCGCAGATCGAAAAAGAAGGTTTTCAATATCCCGGTCTTTTTTTCGCGGGGAACGGATTCCGAGGATTTGGCATCACAGATTGTATTCGCCAGGCCAAGAGCGTGGTTTCCAGTCTTCGATTTCCGTTTTAGAAACCATTCCTAGTAGTCCTCCTCAAGATAGGGTATAATTTTACCCCATGCAAATTCAAGAAAATCCCGTACTCCATGAACCTTGTTGCTCTTTGGGGGCTTCCTCGGAAGCCCAAGGCGCGGATTCTGCCAAGACCTGTTCTCACAAATACAAACGCCTCCATCTCTTTCTGATCAAGCCCTCCAAATACGATGATGAAGGTTATGTGATCCGCTATTGGAAGGGCGTTTTACCGAGTAATACGCTTTCCTGTCTGAACGGTCTTAGCGAAGATGTCCGCCGACGTGGGGTTTTAGGCAAAGACCTGGATTGGGAGATTTCGCTCATTGATGATACAGTCCAAGGGATTCCTTATAAAAAGATCATAAAGGAAAATCGCCTGGCTGGGACCAAGACCGTGATCTGCTTGGCTGGGGTCCAATCCAATCAACTGCCACGTGCCGCGAACATTGCAATGAAATTCCGGAAAGCGGGGATTGACGTTATGATGGGCGGGTTTCATGTGAGTGGCGTGATGGCGACTTTACCCGATCTTTCTCCGGAACTTGTGACACTCCGTAACGCGGGTGTGAGCCTTTCGGCGGGCGAAGCCGAGGGGGGACACTGGGAACAAATGCTGAGAGATGCGATGCATGACCGTCTCAAACCCGTTTATAATTTTCTGAACGATATTCCGGATATTTCCAAGGCCCCGTTTCCGCGCATCAATCCCAAACATCAGAAACATTACGCGCTTCAGCATTTCGGGACGCTTGACTGCGGCCGCGGGTGTCCTTTTGGGTGCAGTTTCTGCACCGTCATCAATGTCCAGGGGCGCAAGATGCGGTTCCGCGATGTCGAGCTCTTGATCGAAACGGTCCGCGAAGGTTATCGTCTCCACCAGATCTCCCATTATTTTTTCACAGATGATAATTTCTGTCGCCACAAAAATTGGGAAACAATCCTAGACCGGTTGATCGAGTTGAAAGAAAAAGAGGGTATACCGTTCCATTTCATGATGCAGCTGGACACTCAGGCCCATACGGTGCCGAATTTCGTGGAAAAAGCCGCTCGGGCCGGTTGCCGGCAAGTTTTTATCGGGATGGAAAGCTTGAACCAGGAGAATCTCAAGGCGGTGAAAAAGAACCAGAACGATATCGAGGATTTCAAAAAACTGGTGGATTCTTTTCATGAGGTGGGGATCGTTTGCCACTTAGCCTATATTATCGGGTTTCCTTTAGACACGCAGGAATCGGTCAAGCGGGACATTGAAAAGCTGATGTCGTTTGGCGCGGGGCAGGCGTCGTTTTTTATGATGACGCCGCTTCCGGGCGCCATGGATTATAAAAATGCCCTTGCAAAGGGAATGTTGCTGGATGCGGACCTCAATAATTATGACACGTTTCATGAAACGCATCGTCATCCGCGGATGAAACCGGGGGAGTGGCTTGCTGCTTACGAGGCTGCCTGGAAGACCTTTTACAGTACGGAGAACATGAAGAAAATCTTGGCCCGGGACCTCAAGGGAGACAATTACTGGGGCATTTTTTCAAACTTTATGTGGTACAAGAATTCTATCGATGTGGAAGGCGGGCACCCGATGATCAGTGGATTTTTCCGCTTGAAGGAACGTTTGGAACGTCGCCCGGGATATCCGATCGAGAGTCGTGGAGTCTATTTTAAACGGAGATTTTGGGATATCCTGCGCTGTATGAAAGGCCGGTGGAAGCTGACGCTCGAGCTTGAAGAGGTTTGGCTTGCGACGCGCCATCGCGGGCCGCTTGAGCAGAAAGTAATCTCTGAAATCGCGCGACTGACCCAGTGCGCAAAGAAATGGCGGGATCTCCGGACCTCGGAGCTTTTGCACCTTTATCAGAAAGCCGCCGCAGCGCTTGAGAAAAAGAATATTTACAGACTCCGAATCCCGTCGCGGTTCCAGATCTGGATGAACAAGCAAAATCTTTTTTCGCTTCGGTTGACTTTTACACGCGAACCCCTCCAGAGATTTTGGGACAATGTCCGGGTTTCCTGGCGACGGGGGGATGTGTTGCGGATCAACTATATACGCATTTTTTTTGCAACAGTTGAGGAGTCGATTTTGTTCGTCCGGTTCATTCTTTCCATTTTCATTTCCGGGATCTTTTTGCGGAAACATTAAAAATATGATCACCTGCATAACGACTTCCGTGAGAGAAAGCGCAAACCGATCTTGAAAGTCTATCTTATCAATCCCCGTTTTCAGCCGACGATATGGTCCTTTGAGGGGCTCCAGCCGCTTACCGGAACTCGCTTTTCTACCACGCCCCTCGGGCTAGCCACCGTTGCCGCTCTCACGCCCAAGCCTTGGGAAGTCGAAATTGCCGATGAGAATGTCGAAGACATCAATTTCGAAAATCCTGCGGATCTGATCGCGATCAGCGCTTTCAATGTTCAGTATCACCGGGCGCTTGAGATCATCATGGAATTCAGGAAACGCGGCAAGAAGATCGCTGTCGGCGGGCCCTACAACAGCCTTTTCCCGGAAGCATTCGAGGGAAAATGCGATTACCGGATTGTTGGTGAAGCTGAAGAGATATGGTCCGAATTTCTCCGCGATTTTGAGCAAGGAACGCCCCGGGAACTTTATAAGGCTGTCGCCAAGGTCGATGTCCGAAAAAGTCCGGTTCCGCGCTATGATCTCATCCGGGGCGACCGGTACAACATGTTCTCACTCCAGACGAGCCGAGGCTGTCCTTTCAATTGCGAGTTCTGTGATATTATCGTGATGGACGGGCGCGTGCCACGCACGAAGACGGTCGTGCAGGTGCTCGCGGAGGTTGATCATTGCGTAAAGCAAGGCGCTCACTATATTGTTTTTGGTGACGCGAACTTCATCGGTAATATTCCGTTTGCCCGGGAACTCCTCAAAGCCCTGGCGGATTATTCGAAAAAGAATGGTTACCCCATAGAATTCTCCTGCGAACTGACGATCAATGTAGCACATCATCCCGATCTTCTGGAATTGCTTCAAGCGGCAAATTTTTATTCGGTTTTTGTCGGGATCGAAACGCCACGTCGTGCGAGTCTTATGGAGTCAGGCAAGGTGCAGAACACCCGCGAAAATGTTCTAGAAGATATCAAACGCATCCACTCTTATCACATCACGGTCGTAGCCGGAATGATCGTGGGGTTCGACGCAGATGACAAAAAGATATTTAAAGAACATTATGATTTCCTGCAGGAACTTGGGATTCCGTTCACGACCTGTGGAACGCTCATGGCACTCCCCAACACACCTTTGATAAAGCGGCTTAAAGTGGAGGGCCGTCTCTTGGACCTGGAATGGACTGAAATGAACGGGCACGGTTCTTCCGATTGCAACTTCATTCCGAAGAACATGACACTCAAAGAACTTCATCAAGGTTACAACTGGCTGAGCCGATGCCTTTACCGCTATGATAGTTACGGGGACAGGCTGGTAACGGCCTTGAGCCGTTTCAGAAATCTCAACCCGGAGCACAAGCGGGCGTCTCTGGATTTTAAATTTACTTATCTTTTGTTCAAACTTTTGGCCTATTATCTCTTGACCCTCGATTGGGAGCGTATGAAATTTTTTACCGGCACTTTTTGGCGCGTCGCCAGGGGTGGGCCGTTCTCCGTGAGCAAATGGCTGGAATTTTTCCGTTGGATCGCGACACACCGGGCTTTTCGCAAATATGTGACCGAAACTCAGGGAGTCCCTGAAGGGCAGGACCCGAAGAAACCGCCTTTTGAAGAAGTTGGAGATTTTAAGGACCCAAAAATGAAGTCGACCCCAATTGACCAATCTCCCGCGGCGGTAGCATGATGATGAAGATAACAAGCAAGATTCCTCTCGACAAGCGAGTGTGGCCCGGCGTTGTGCTTCTGGGTATTCTCATGATCCTGGAAAGAATCTGGCACATCCCATACGCGGTTCCGGTGTTTATTCTTCTTCTTGTGGCACATCTTCTTTTTTTTAGGGATCCACAGCGGGAACCGCCAAGGGAGCATGGACTCCTTGCGCCTGCAGACGGGACGGTGGTCAAAGTCGATGAAATTTTTGAGGATCGGTTTCTTCATGAGCAAGCGGTACGTATTCGGATTTTTCTTTCAATTTTTGACGTACATACCACACGAGCACCTTTAGCCGGTATCATCAAATATCAAAATTATGTGAAGGGAAAGTTCCTGAACGCACTGCGCAAGGATGCCTTCGACCACAACGAATCCAACTGGATCGGGATCGAGAACCGCGCGCGGCGGATTCTGGTACGTCAATTGACTGGCGCGGTTGCGCGGCGCATCTATTCCGACGTCGTGGTCGGGCAGGTGATGGGACGCGGGGAAAAGCTTGGCATGATCTGCTACGGCTCCGGAGTTGAGGTCTGTATCCCCCGGAGGATGTTTCAGGCGAATGTCCAAGTCGGGCAGCATGTCTTCGGAGGGGTGACGATCCTCGGGGCATGGAACGAAGAGGATTAAGAAAATGAAAAAGCGTTTTTATTTTACGAGTGCCGCCTTTCCCAACATGATCACGATGCTCAATCTTGTGGCGGGTTTTTTTTCGATCCTGATGAGTGTCCAGGAAAGGTATGAATATGCCGTCTGGCTTGTTTTCCTCGCTCTCATTCTCGATTCCCTGGATGGTCATGTAGCCAGGATTTTCGGGAATGAAACGGAATTCGGACGAGAACTGGATTCGCTGGCTGATGCGGTTTCTTTCGTTGTGGCGCCCTGTATGCTTGTTTACAGGGCTTTCTTTCAGAATTCCCCCATGGCACTTCTTCTGGTTATCGTGCTCTATCTTTGCGCCGGAGTCTTTCGCCTGGCGAGATTCAACGTGAACCCAACCCGCGGAGGGTGTTTCGAAGGACTTCCGACGCCGGCCGCAGCCCTGACGCTCATGATGACGATGCTGGCCTTTCACAAGAACTTGTGGACCGATCGGTCTTTCTCCTTGATTAGCGTAGTGTTTTTGATGACAGCACTTAGCTTTCTTATGGTAAGTGATATTCCTTATCCGAAGGTCTCAGCTATCAAATTTCGTTCCTGGCGAATCCTATTTATTGTGAAGGTAGTCACGTTTTTTGCGGTATTTTTTTATCTTAACATCGAGAGTGCTATCGCCTCGATTTTTTTGACGTTTATTGTTCTTTCCCCGTTCTACTGTGTGTCATCTCATAAGGTCTCAGAAGAGGATGTTCCTGACGAAGGAGGGTGCGTTTAATGCTGCTGGGGATTCTTGTCGGTTTTTTGGTGTCCTGTTTCGGATGGCAAATCGATCTGATTGCGATCCAGCGCGGGCTCAAGCGGGGGCGCATGGCGGCTTTTTGGGTAGGTTGCGGGGCAATCCTGGCGGATATAATATTTCTTTCAGTTGCATTCACGGGGACTCAGCCTCTTCTGGACCATCCGGAATGGTGGGGGATTATTCGGTGGGTCGGGATTGGTGTGATTTTAGTGTTGGCGGCACGTGGCTTTTGGGGCCATGGCAAGCCCCACAAGCAGGTCGAGGAGGTTAGCAAAAGGAATCCGACAAAAAACTTTCTCGTCGGATTTTTGGTGGTTATCACGAATCCCGTGGTCTTTCTGATGTGGGTGGGGATCGTGGGTTTTATCAGGGCTCATTTTCCCGATGCGCGTGAGACATGGTTCAAAGAGTTTTTCCTCGGGGGCTTCCTGATCGGCGCTATGCTTTGGTTTGTTCCGCTTGCGTTTATTTTTTTAAAGAGATTAAATCGTTGGAGTGAGAAAAATCACTCCTTTATTTCCAAACTTTCCTCTGGGGCGCTCGTCCTAGTGGCCCTTTATCTGATTTTTTTTGAAAAATTCAGGTTTTCCTGACGTTGTTGACCCTTGAATGCTGCTTGACGTTCCCAAAAGGCGGTCGAAGCCCTTCAGAAAAGGATCGAAAAAACGCCTGTTGCCAGGCTACCGTCCTTTTGGTATATTATCAGCCGTTCCTTGGCCGGTTTTCTTGAGCATCTAGAATAGTTTTAGCGCTGTTGTTGTCTGTCTTTTTTTGTTTATAGTTTTTTTATTCATGAGCTAGCGTGTAGAAGTAAAAATATCATTTTTTCGAGCGGGAATGATCTTAAAAAAGGATCGGATAGATGGCCTTGTCGCCACGAAAGAAAACTCGGAAAGTAAAAAAAGAATCTCCTAAAAAGAAGCATAGTGTTATCTCTGTAAGAAAAACAGCGACCGGACCGGTCGCGCCAACTCTCAAACGGGTCCCCGTCATAAGACGATCTGCCTCGGTTCTTTCCCAAAAGCAGTCCTCAAAGCCCATTCCTGAGGATGCAGTTGTGCCTTCCGGGGCTGCGGCGCGGGTTTACCAGGAAATACCGCGCGAACTTCCAGACAACTACGGGGACAATCAAATCTACCTGCTCGTTCGCGATCCTCACTGGATCTATGCCTACTGGGAGGTTCAGGAGGACCACCAGCGGTGCCATCTTGCAAAGCTCGGCGGAAGCTGGGAGAGTGTTGATTCCGTTCTTCGTGTTTATGACACCACGGAAGAAAAGAAGACCCCCTCTTTTTCTGATATTGTGCTCCAGAATATGAGCAAGTGCTGGTACATTAACACCCAGCCCAACCACAGCTATTTCGTCGAGATAGGGCTCCTGCATCGTGACGGCCGCTTCCTTTGTCTCGTCCGCTCCAATTATGTGACCACGCCAAGGTCCGGGATGTCCGAGATCATTGATGACCAGTGGATGTCGATTGATTTTGACAAAATGTATGCTCTTTCGGGGGGGTTCCAGGTCGGCAAAAGTTCTGCCGAGCTTCGCAGGCTCATGGAAGAACGCCTCAAAAATGCGATCACATCAGGCTCTGGGGCCGGAGCTGTTTCCAGTTTATCCAGTCCGGTCAAGATTAAGCAACGCGGTTTCCGTTTTTGGCTTGAGTGTGAACTCATTATTTACGGCGGTACAGAACCTGACGCTAAGGTGACCATGCAGGGAAGACCCGTTCAGCTCCGGCCGGACGGCACCTTCACGCTTCGCTACGGACTCCCGGACGGGAGATTTGTCTTTGATTGTCACGCCGAGTCTTCGGACGGCGTCGAGGAAAGAGTGATTACTCCGATCGTGAGCCGTAACACAGAAAGGCCCGCGCCTGTCATCAAGACAGGAAAGCATCCCTAACTATGGAAAAAGGTTTTCTTTCCATAGTACTCCACGCACATCTGCCGTTTATCCGTCATCCTGAGCACGAATATTTCCTGGAAGAGGCTTGGCTTTACGAGGCCATCACCGAAACCTATATTCCACTCATCCATATATTCGAGGGTTTAGAACGGGACCGCGTTCCCTGGCGGCTCACGATGTCCTTGACGCCTTCGCTTATGTCTATGCTACAGGACGAGCTTTTACAGAACCGTTACTTGCGGCATCTGGACAAGATGATCGAATTGGCCAACAAGGAGATAGAGCGCACGCGTTTCCAGCCTGAGTTTCATGAAACCGCGCTCCATTATTATTGGGAGTTCACACGTGCGAGAGATACGTTCGCGAATCGCTATCACAAGGATCTGACGCAGGCTTTCCGGAAATTCCAGGATCACGGGCATCTTGAGATCATTACCTGCGCTGCGACGCACGGTTTTCTTCCCTTGATTAGCCGTAATGAAGGAACCGTTCGTGGTCAGATCAAAACCGCGGTGGAACTTTATGAAAAAGTACTCGGCCGTCGTCCGATCGGCATTTGGTTGCCTGAGTGCGGTTATTACCCGGGTGTGGATAAATACCTCAAAGAACAGGGCATTCGCTATTTTCTGACCGACACCCACGGCATTCTTCATGCCTCGCCGCGTCCGAAGTACGGGGTCTTTGCACCGATCTTTTGTCCGAGCGGGGTGGCCGCGTTTGGCCGTGATGTGGAATCTTCCAAACAGGTTTGGTCGGCTATTGAAGGATATCCGGGCGATCCGGATTATCGCGAATTCTATCGCGACATTGGTTTCGAACTGGATTTTGAATATATCCGTCCTTATATCTCTCCCGACGGCCTGCGTGTTAACACCGGTATCAAATACCATCGCATCACAGGCAACACCGAAGAGAAACAACCGTATGTACGCGGCTGGGCCATGCGAAAGGCCACGAGCCATGCCGCAAATTTCATGTTCAATCGCGAGAAGCAAGTAGAATACCTTCATGATTTTATGGGCCGGAAACCTCTCATCGTGGCCCCGTACGACGCGGAACTTTACGGACACTGGTGGTATGAAGGCCCGGAATTTCTGAATTTTTTTATGCGCAAGACTGCCTTCGATCAAAAGATGTTTCGTCTGATCGCACCGTCAGATTATTTCAGGGAATATCCCGTCAATCAGGTTTCCACGCCGTGTTTTTCAAGCTGGGGCTGGAAGGGGTATAGTGAGACCTGGCTCTCTGGTGCAAACGACTGGATTTACCGTCATCTTCACAAGGCATCGCTTCGTATGAGCGAGATAACCCAAAAATTCCGTGGACAGAACGGGACTGTTGGTCGAGCGCTCAAACAGGCCGCGCGCGAACTCTTTCTCGCGCAATCAAGCGACTGGGCTTTTATCATGCACACGGGTACGGTGGTACCTTATGCAGTGAAGCGGACGAAAGAACATCTTCTTAATTTCACGAGAATTTATGACGATCTTATGAATAACCGTCTTGATGAAGGCTGGCTCAGGGAGCTGGAAGGGAAGGACAACATCTTCCCAGATCTGGATCACGAGGTTTTTTAGGGATTCTTGTTTACATCATCTTAAATCAGAGAGGAAATAAATATGCAGGAACAGTATTACGGGATCGGCGAAACAGCAGGAAAGATTTATAAAACATTGGAACAAAAAGGAGAAATGACCCTGGCGAAGCTCCTCAGGGAGGTCGGGACAGATGAAGCCCTTTTCAACCAGGCTATCGGCTGGCTTGCCCGCGAGAATAATATCAACTTCGGAAAGATCGGCAAGATCGTTAAGGTCTCCCTCCTGAAGGGTTAGGCCTTTTAGTGGAAGTAACCATGCTTTCCAAGGCGTGGGGTGGCAATGCCGTTCCGCGCCTTTTTTGTCTCGCCCCATAGTCAAAGAACGCCTCCGCCGTTCCACAAATGAGATGAACCTCTCCCTGCGACGGTACCACTGCAAAGTTTAAAACCCTTGATGCACGCATTCTGGGTCGATCTACCCTTGCCGGTTAGGCATTTCGATGGCAGCCTTGTGGCCTATTTCCGTATCTTTTGAGCCTTATTTAGAGCAATAGCTAGCGTAAATAATCAAAAATTTAATGAATTTTGACCAGCCTCCATTGCTATTCCCCTAAAAAGTGTTATAAATTATATAAACCTTCGTTAAGTGTTTAAAAATCCGTTTTTAAAGGAAAACTTCCTAATGAATTTCAAGCTTTTAAGACTTATTGCCGGCGCCGTGTTGTTCACTTTTATAGCGTCCGGCATGAATCCCGTTGCCTACGCGAACGCATCCATGCCGCAAAGCATTGGCGTGCGGGCAGAATTACCGGTCTCGCCGTTCAAAATGATAGAAATTCCGGCCGAATTAGGCCAGGTGACAGATATGATCACCGGCGATCCTTCTGCCCCTGCGTTCATCCACATCCAGTCCGCACACGGAAGTTACGAGGCTGAAAAAAACATCGAAAAACTCCTCGGCCATATCGAGAAAAATTCTTCTGTCCGCCTTATGCTTCTTGAGGGCGCGGCAAACAAACTTCAACCCGAACTTTTCCGTATTTTTTCCGATCATCCGGATTTTAACCGCAAAGTTGTAGACAAGCTCATGCAGGAAGGTTTTCTCACAGGTCCTGAATCTTTTTTGATCAATTGTATGCCGTACAACAACATGTCGGTAGAAGCATTCGGTATCGAAGACCTTGAAGCGTACAAAAAGGATCGCGATGCGTTCATCTCGGTTGTTAAAGAGGAAAAAAACGCGGAAAGATTCCTAGGATCCCAGCGGGCCGCAATCGAGAAATCTTTTGCCGCAAAACTAAATAAAGAGCTTTTGAGACTCGCCCGTCAGGAAGAGGCATTTGACTCCGGGACCGTTTCTTTTGAAGGTTGGCTCAAGGTTCTTGGTGAGGCAAGCAAGAGACACCTTAAAACGGATCTCTCAGATGCCTTTTATCAAGGCCAATACCCTTTTCTTATCCGTTACTTCCGTTTACAAAAGATTGGTTCCAAGATCGATCGTGCAAAAGCACGCCAGGAAGCAAAATCTTTTCTGAACGAACTTACTCGTCTCAAGACTTCCGGGGAGATCCTCGGAAATTTCAAGGCCTTGCTACAATTACCCGAAACAGACCTTCTGAAAAATGTCAGCCGTACCGCAGACGGTTACTCCACCCTGCGTCGCGCATTCGATCTTGCTTTTGAGAAACTTCCCAAAGATTTTTCCATGGATCCGTGGTCAAGCTGGACCCTGTATGCCCAATACATTATTCTGATGCAGGAAATGGAGGGTAAAGGTCTTCATGAAGAGACCTCCCGTCTGAAAGATAAAATCCAGAATGTACTAGCCAAAACTTTGGATGAAAAAGAATACCTTGCGGTCGCACGCAAGCTCTACTTACTGAGACGGCTGTTTTCGCTGGAACTCACACGTGCTGAATATGAAGAACTGAAGACTCAACGGGACTCGCAGCTTGAGACTCGCACCTCGCAAGGAACCAAAACGAGTCTCGAACCCCTCGTCCCTCGTCCCGAAGCGAAGGCGTTATTCGTGGCCGCAATGGCGTTTTATCAAACGGCTATTATTCGTGAACAACACATGTTCACTAACGCTCTTGCGCGAATGGAAAAACAAAAACAAAATCGCGCCGTGATCGTGACCGGCGGATTTCATGCGGAAGGCTTGAAAAAACTCGCGGCTTCGAAAAACTGTTCTTATCTTCAGATCACTCCGCATATTAACGAAGTCTCAAAGCGCGATCACGAGATCTATCTTCGTTCGATCTTTGGCTCCTTCGACTCGGCTCAGGACAAGTCCCGCGATTTTGAAACTTCCCAGATGGACAAAGTGTCGGGGATAGATCGTCCGGCGATGCAACATGTCCTGGGGGAAAAGGGTGCCGAAGCTGTTGTTCGTGCGGAACTCCGGATTATTCGTGACATGATCAATTCTGAGGCCATTTCTGACCGCCCAATGCTTTCATCTGCCCTGTCCCGATTTTTTTTAACGCCTGTGTCCACAAGAGCGGAAGTAAGAACAGTGGGGAAGCTTTTTTATCCTACGGTCGACCTTCAAAAATTGATCCAAAAGACAAACGGTCAAGATTCCTCCGATCGTGTCCGGCAACTTCTTGATGAAGCCGAAGCTCAAGGTCTCGATCTTTGGATCCGGCTGCCGTTACGCGGACTGGACGGCCCAGGTTCAAGTCTTGACCTGCCGCGTTTCCAACTCTTATTGACGAAAAAAGGCGCCAAGAATCTGAGCGAAGTGACCTCCACGCCGACTCTGGCGAGCAATTTCTATGTCACAGTCAGGATCAAGCGTGCCGCGAACCCTAACGCGGTGGAATATGTAGCCCCGGACTATGGGATTCCGGCGGAAAAACCACACGTGATCGTAGGAGACGTCAAGCTTGAGAACGGCACAACTTCTCAGAAGAACGGCCCGCAATATATTTTCAGCAATCTTTTCAAGATCCGTGGTGTGCGCATTGAACTTGAAGAAATGCCGGTCATAGCGATGGCCGGCGGCATGGAAAGTTCGAATGCGTTCAATGTGGCGGTTCTTGCTGCGGCTAGCATGCTTTCCGGGATCAATCTTTCGTGGGCGGACATTTTCCAAGTTGCGGTGGAACTTGAGAACAAAACTTTCAAAGGATTGACCGGCGGCCAGGGGCATGTGTCTTCGATCCTCGGTGGCGCGATGCTTAACGTCTGGATCTCGGGGATCAAGGATGCGTTCGGGGAAACGATCAATCCATACGGTGCTTTTTCCGTGCCATTTTTGGGCGAAGAAGGTATTCAGTTCGTCGAAAAACGGATGGCGCTTGTGCAAGCCGGTAAGAAGTATAAAGACGGCAAACCCATGGTCAACCGTACTGCGGCTCTGATCAACAATATGTGGACAGATCTTCTTGAAGATGGAGACCCCGTTGGGTTTTTTCTGCATTCCCAAAAACTTGTATTGGCACAACGGTATGTCGAAGCGCTCAGCCGCAAGGAAATGAAGACCGTGATTGAGACGGTCAACGCTTATGTGGATATTCGGGACGCGCTCCAACGCCGGTGGCTTCGGCTTGCGATGCATCCCGAAAATGCGATTGAAATGACACAGCAAGAAATTACGGAGCTTGGGATCGAAAAAACTGCCTTTGATGGGGCTCAATTGCGTGCCAATGCCGAGAAGTATGCCAGGGGCCTTGTGACGGATGAAGTGCTACGACAGTATCACGCAAAGTTTGGCGAGAAATTGGCAGAGATCAGCCTTTATACTCAGAGTCTGGATCCTGAGAGCGTTGAAGACGGACGCCGTTTGATCGATGCCGCACGCAAACGAGAGATCGCGATCATGCCTTTGGGCGCCGGCGGTCCGAGCGCAAACATGATTGCCATTGCGGAAAACGAAGAAGACATTGAAAAGTTCTTTGCCGAATACGGCATTTCTGTTTTTGACGAAATTGAAGCTCGCAAGATCGTCCGCGGAGAAGTCTCAGGTGAACATACACTGCGCGGGTACCTGCCGCTCAAGGTTGGTCGGGAGGGAGTCAGCTTCAACGGCTTGGATCATTTGACAAATGTTCAAAGACCCGAAGAGCCTGTCCAAACGGTTTACGAATCAGGTAAAGATGTTACTACTCTTACCCAGCGTGCGGAGGTGAGGGGGCAAAAAACAGGGGAGATTGAATCGGAAACAGATGTTCCGGTAACAAACGAGCCGCCGAAAGGCGTTGCCGTGAGGTCAAAAGATGTCGAAACACCCAGTCCCGAAGTCCGCCGGGCAAGTATTGATGAGCAAAAGAAACAGGCTGTTTTTAGTGCTTCCTCTTCAGTTTATCGTTCGGGTTTTTTGACTTCTTCAAAAGGACATCGGCGAGGCGCATCGTTTAAGTTGGCTCTCAAAACAATAGCTATTGCGGCAATGATGGGACTTTCCGCGTTCCTTGCCAGAGCCGCTGAATCAAGTCATTTTATTCCCGCGGATGGGCCGCTTTTCTCGAATGTCGAAACGGTTGAAAACTTCAGCACGCTTCTTGGACTGACCGAACAAAATTTCGACTTGAATCAAACATTAGAAACTTCCAACTGGATGTTTGCGCCCTCGAATCCGGATTTTAAAGTAGCGACGAGGATCGAAGGCTCCGAAATCGTAGCGATGGTCCTGGATCTAAGAAGCGGCGTGCAAGTCGACATTATGCGAATCCCCGATACATCGCGTTACGGGGCCATCGTGGATGTTTCGCCTCGTGGGACAGTGGCAACGATCCTTTTTGGTGTTGAGGATGCAAACGGTTTTTATACAACTTATATGATGAATGAGTACGGCCAAACAATAAAGTTCCCGGATCTCAGGCTCCGCTCCCTCAGCTTTAACGGACCGGTTGCGACAGCCTTCATTCAAGCTGGCGGGATCCTGGAAACCGCGACATTCGGCATTTACCCGCTTCAGGTTTTTTCAGAAACTCCAGAAGGATGGATGATCACGCCTTCGAATCCCGATTTCGTAGTGGGGGCTGTGTTAGTCCCCGGAAATCCCAATACAGCTCGGGTGGTATTGTTTCAAATAAGCAAAAAAGAAATTTACACATTGGGAGACATACCCATCTCGTGGCGGCTTCAAGACAGTTCGGACTTTTATACTTCAGAGCAAGTGGCCGGAGTTGTTCTTGGCGCGAGAGACGCGAACGGCGTAAATACGATTTACGCAGAAACATCTTTAGGGAAACTTATTTCATTTAATGGTTTTTTCATATTCGATCCTCCGGGAAGTTTTGACGGGCAGCGGATCGTGAACATCCCTGTCGCGGAATACAATGACCTCCTGAAAATTACTTTCACAAAAATCGTCAGGGTTGACCTGTTGGAGGGGAGCATTGACTCGACATTTTATGATGTTCCTCCAGGTTGGAAGGCCGCACCTTCGAATCCTGATGGTTTCGCGATCGGAAAGGTGACGGTGGGCTCTGAAGAGATGTTGGTAGCTTTGGACCGGACAACAGGGGAACTGATCAAGATTGCGACAATACCGGAGGGGTCAAGCGCCCAAAGTTTTTCGGATATTCTCTCCAACGGGGACATCGTTGTTTATGGGATCGGAGATACGATCTATGTTCAGAAACTTCGTGATGCCTCAAGCCGGGTCACGTTTAGCGGGAACGTTCAGTCCGTGGAATTGAATGGACAGACTTTGACTGTCAGGGCGTTGCATAACAACGCATTTTGGAAAACCGTGACGGTTAATTTAAATCCGCTGCAGATCATTTCAACACTTTTTGATGTTCCTTCCGGCTGGACGGCTGCACCTTCCAATCCCAATGGTTTTGCGATCGGGGAAATGGCCTCGGGTTCCCAGAAAACACTGACAGCTTTGG
>JBAZJC010000035.1:0-14843 GCA_041651495.1 Candidatus Omnitrophota bacterium
GCATTGATCAACATCCGATGAAACAACCCGTCCTGAACGGCAGTGGTCAGACCCCTTTACTCAAACTCAAACCGGCCGAGATCTCCGGGGTCGAGAACCTCATCCGTACAATGCTCAAGAAGCATAAGACCCCTTTTATGCTCATCCGCAAAAGCGTGCTTGAGAAGCAATTCGCCCGTTTCAAAAAGGCCCTTCCGGAAGTCACCCCTTATTACGCCATCAAGGCCAACCCGCACCCGAAGATCGTGAAAACCTTCGCGGAACTTGGCGCCAACTTCGACGTGGCGAGTGCCGCGGAAATGAAATCGGTCATGAAACATAACGTGTCCCCAAGTCGCATCATTTTCGCCAATACCATCAAATCCAGGGAAGATCTCATCACGGCCCGCCGGAGGCGGGTGCGATTGATGACCTTCGATAACGAGGCCGAGCTCTACAAAATCGCGGAGAATTTTCCAAAAGCGCATGTGATCGTTCGCATCAAGGTCGCGAACCGGGGGAGCGTGGTTCAGTTGTCGCTCAAATTCGGCGCGGAGCCGGACCAGGCTTTCTACCTTCTGCGGAAAGCAAAGAACCTCGGGCTTGTGCCTAAAGGTGTGAGCTTCCATGTCGGGTCGCAATCCACGAACGTGGAGAATTATCTTCAGGCGCTGGAGCTCACGGCGAACATTTTCCGGGAAGCGAAGGAAAACGACATGTTACTCAAGATCGTGGATATCGGAGGCGGGTTTCCGATCCAGCATTTTGAAAACGAGATCGGCATCAATTTCGAGCGTATGGCCGCCGGGATCCGCAAGCAGATGAAAGCGCTTTTTTCAAAACAGGTTGAGTTTATCGCAGAGCCGGGCCGTTTTTTTGCCGGCCCCGCGGGAATTCTCGTGACGCAGGTGATCGGACGCGCGTTCCGCGACAACAAGAACTTTTATTATCTGAATGACGGCGTTTATCAGGATTTCTCGGGCATGGTCTTCGATCACTGTAAATACGAGTTCAAGACCCTGCGCCGCGGGCCCAAGTATATGAGCGCGCTTTCGGGACCCACCTGCGATTCCCTGGACATCCTTTCCACCAGCGAAGAACTGCCCGAACTTTACGCCGGCGACGTGGTCTATGCCAAGCAGATAGGCGCCTATTCCTCTGCCAGCGCCGTCCCCAACTTCAACGGATTTGAGCCCGCTAAAATAATCCTTGTTTGATTTTAGCAGGACTCGTGGCTCGCTAAAAGAAGCATTTATGAGTCTCTAGAAGCAGTTTTATAAGTCCGCGTAACTTCAATAACAGCATGTCATTGCGAGGAGTCCCACAGGGGCGACGCCTGGATCTTATTTTAATTTTTATATTGAAATCCAGCGCTGTACTTGTCCAACCATTTATTTAAAAAATAAACAAGGACAAGTGCGCGGCAATCTCTCTCTACAAGAACGAGATTACTTCCCTTGCGTCTTGCTGTCGCAAGACAGCAGCAAGGTCGCAATGACATTACAGCAAAAGGGGTTAGAGATACTTATGAAACCAGCTCTAGTATCGAGAGACGAGTCCCTAGTCCTGAGAGACGAGCCCTCGTTGGGAGAAGGCTTTTCCCTTTCCCCGTTTCCCGGTTCTTTGATACAATACGCCCGCTTGTGGCTGGAAGATTGGCAAGCAGTTACCTATCCCAACTTTGAATTTTTTTACATAAATGGTAATCAGGACAGCCCCAATCTCAGCTTTGCTTTGATTGGTTGGAAGTGGGACTGCCCCCATTTCCGCTTTGCGGAAATTAACAGGTATTGGGACTATGAAAAACTCTATTCCTTTTTATAAAATGGTCGCTTCGGGGAACGACTTCGTCGTGGTGGACAACCGACGCAGGGTCGTGAAGGATGCGACTGCCTTTGCAAGGAAGATCTGTCGTCTGCACCAGGGCATCGGAGCTGACGGGCTCCTGCTTTTTGAAAGCTCCAGGAGCGCGAATTTCAAAATGCGCATCCTCAATTCAGACGGGTCCGAAGTGGCGGCCTGCGGGAACGGGTTCCGTTGCATCGCGCTTTATGCCCATGACATTCTAAAATATTCTTCGCGCATGAATTTTGAATCAGGGTCCGGGTTGATCGAAGCCGAGGTCGGGCCGAAGGACCAGATCAAGGTTCAGCTTGTCAAACCGCGCGTTTTTGAGATGGACGGTATTTTAGAAGTGCGCAAGCACCGACTTCATTACGCGTTCCTTGATACCGGCGTACCGCATGTGGTGATCTTCGTAGAAGGTCTGGAGAAGGTCGAGGTTTTTGAGACTGGCAGGGCCATCCGGAATCACACGCACTTCCAGCCGTTCGGTACGAACGTAAATTTTGTGGAAGTGAAAAGCAAAAAAGAGATCGCGGTCCGGACGTACGAACGGGGCGTAGAGAACGAAACGCTCGCATGCGGTACCGGTTCCACGGCGTCGGCGGTCATAAGCGTGCTCAAGGGTAATACGGAGCCGCCTGTCAACGTGCTGACCCAAAGCGGTGAAAAGCTCCTGATCGATATACAAAAAAAAGGCGACGAAATCACAAAAGTCTTTTTAGAAGGCAAAGCCCAATTCGTCTACAAAGGGGAATATTTTTTATGAAAAAAAAGAAATCTGTTTTCGAAGGTTCGATGGTTGCGTTGGTCACGCCGTTCCGTAACGGAAAGGTGGACGAAAAGGCGCTCAGGGGTCTTCTGGATTTTCACCTCAAGGAAGGCACGGATGTGATCGTCCCGTGCGGAACTACGGGCGAATCCGCAACGATGTCGCATGACGAGCATCGCGCCACCATGTCCTTTGTGGTCGAGTATATCCATCATCGCATTCCGGTGATCTGCGGCTGCGGCTCGAACAATACGACCGAGGCCCTCGGCCTGGTGCAGCACGCCAAAAAGATCAAGGCGGACGGAGTGCTCGTTGTGACGCCTTATTACAACAAGCCGACGCAGGAAGGTCTTTTCCGCCACTATCAATACCTTGCCAGCCGCGTGGACATCCCGATGGTGCTTTACAACGTGCCGGGCCGTACGGGCGTTTCCATCGCCCCCGAGACCGTAGCGCGTCTTTCCAGGATCGACACGATCGTCGCCATCAAAGAAGCGAGCGGGAGTATGGACCAGGCTGACCAAATCATGCAACTTTGCGACATGCCGGTTCTCTCGGGAGAGGATTCCCTGAATTTTCCCCTGATCACGATCGGTGCGCGCGGTGTGATCTCGGTCGTTGCGAACATCGTGCCGCGGTTTGTGAAAAACATGGTGGCCGCGGCTTTGAACGGGAACATGGAAGAAGCGCGTTCGATCCACAAGACGCTTTACCCGGTCTCCAAAGCTGTTTTCATTGAAACGAACCCGATCCCCGTGAAAACGGCGCTTGGAATGATGGGCATGATCAAGCCCGAATTCCGGATGCCGCTTTGTGAAATGAGACCAGAGAACGAAAAAAAACTTGCGGAAGTCCTTAAAAAACTGGGGGTCGTGAAATGATCCAGCTTGTGATAGCGGGTGCCTCAGGACGGATGGGAAAGACCATTCTTCGGCTGGCGAGCCAGGACAAGGCGTTCAGGATCGTAGGCGGGCTTGAAGAACGCGGGCATGCCGCTCTAGGCCAGGACCTCGGGCCGATCATCGGCCAGGACTTGATGGGAGTGAAAGTAACGCAGGACCCGACCGCAACGATGAAGCATGCGGATGTCCTGATCGATTTCAGCCATTTTTCGGCACTTCCTGAAAATCTCAAGGCCGCCGTTAAAACGCACACAGCCTATGTGATCGGGACCACGGGGATCCCGGCGGCCATGCTTCGACAGATCAAAAACGCCTCCCGTAAGATCCCGATCGTGCAATCTCCCAATATGAGCGTGGGCGTGAACCTGCTTTTTAAGCTGGCCGCGCTTGCGGGAAAAGTGCTGGACGAGAGCTATGACCTCGAGATCACAGAGATCCATCACCGGATGAAAAAAGACGCGCCGAGCGGTACGGCTATGAAGCTCCTGGAAATCCTGCTCGAGGCCCGGGGCCGTGACATCAAAAAGGACGTAATCTATGGGCGCGAAGGCGAGACCGGTGCCCGTGAGAAGGGCAAGATCGGGGTATTTGCGCTCCGGGGCGGCGATGTCATCGGAGATCATACGGTCTCCTTTTTCGGGGACGGGGAGAGGATCGAATTGGTCCACAAGGCCTCCTCGCGGGAGGCTTTCGCCCGGGGGGCTCTTTTGGCGGCAAAATTCCTTGCGAAAAAGAAGCAAGGTCTTTATCATATGCAAAATGTGTTAAGCTTAATTCAATAGGTCCTTTCCCTAAGTTTTTCAATGCGTTATAACAAAAAGAAAAAACTTATCGGCGATGAGAATCAAAAACTTTTCAATATTCTTCGTCGCCCTTTTTCTGTCCGCAGCTTTTTCCTCTTTTGCCAAGGAAGACACTCCGGCCGTTGAAGTAAAACCTGCGGCCGGTTCCACATCCGAGGCCAAGCCTGCCGCCAATCCTGTTGCGGAAACAAAACCCACAGTCGATACTGCCGCTGAGGCAGAACCTGCGATTCACCCGGCCATTGAAGTAAAGCCTGCCGCCAATCCGGCTACGGAAACAAAACCCACAGTGGATACTGCTGCTGAAGCGGAACCTGCGATCCACCCGGCCATTGAAGTAAAGCCTGCCGCCCAAGGTGGGACTAAGGTCAAACCTGTCGTCAACCTTTTTGCCGAACATTTTTTTGCCCCGGCTTCGCAAAAGCTCGATCACGGGATAAGTGAGGTTCGCGGATTTCCGGTTCTTAAGAGCCACTCCCGCGAGCAAAACGCCGAATTTTCCATCGTGACGGATTTTGGCGGAGGGATCGTGAAGTCCCGCCATCTTTCCGGTCTTAAGGATATGAAGGCTGTTGACGAGCACATCAAGAAGAACCTCAAAACCACCAATTTTGAAGGCGTCGAGATACGCCAGCTTTCCATCCCTAACGCGAAGGGCCAGGCCACGGAACTTTATTGGGTCGGGGAGAGGGCGTTTGCATCGGCTGAGGAGGCCATGACCGCGATCATTGCGACCAAGTCGATGATGGAGTCCCAGGGCGGTGATTTTGCCGAAGCCGTGCGTGCCGCGCCGATCTACGTACCTGAGGCAGAAAAACCCATCGAGATCAAAACACCCGCGCAGTTCAAAAAAGAAGAAGAACTTGTTCTCAAATTTACCGACCAGCTGGGTATCGGTGAAAAGATGTACGGAGTTCTTCAGGGACCCCCTTGCGGGACGCCGATCACATGGCAGTCCTTCGGAGAAACAAGCTGGCGCCTGACCAACCTTGCGGCGAATCATTTCGACACGCAGGTCGGCTACTGGACCAACCGCCTGGTCTTCAGCGGGATTCGTTTTCCTTTGCATAACATAGATCCCTTCATCGAAAGTACGATTGCCCTGCAATCCGATTCCGCGGATTACGCCAGCAATCTCCAGAATTTTGTAGGTCTGGAATGGCGGCCTCTGGCCCGCAATCCCTGGCTTTTGAATTTTCAGCCGTTCGGAGGCATTCCGATTCTGGAGTGGATGCGCAATTACCGTTTTTATATCAAGTATGGCAATCGCTACAATATCAAGGGTGAGATCACGGGCAGTAAAGATTACGATCTCATCTGGGGCGTCCAGTGTTACTACGAATGGGGTACGGAATTGCCGGCCCTGAACGAAGGGAAACCGGAGAAATTTACGGATTATCTCCGCCAGTATGTCTGGGGCGAATATTTCGGCAATTACTATGTTTCGAAAACCGACTTCGGTTCCGAAAAAAGTTTCAATGCCTTTATCGCAAATTCCACGATCACCCTGGGCATCAAACTGCCCGGCATCCCGATCCCGCATAACTACATCAATGATCAGATCATCCTCATGCCGTACATGCGCTTCGAACACGTCAATAACGCCTCTTTTTCGTACTGGTATCAGAATCAATACTTTGTGGGGGCAGGGTTGCGCTGGATGCCCTTTATGGCTTATAAGTGGAAAGAGAACGAGTGGCTTGCCAAGACCGCGGTCTTTGTGGAATACGATGGTATCGGCGGCACCCAGCGCGCGAAACAACAGGGAACACCGGGGGTTGTTCCCAATTACGACCTTCGCGTCGGCGTCAAGTTCTCGAGCCGGCGTTTCTAACCCAATAGAGATCCTATGAACATTCGATTTTCCACAAAACAAAAAAGCAACAAAAGAGTGAGGACTTTCTTTCCGCTCGTTTGTTTTCTCTTCTGCCTGGCAAGTTTTAGCGTGCCGCCGGCATTTGCGAATGTTCTTGGAAATTCCAACTTTGACTCGTTGTTGGGGAATGGAACAGAAAGTAACTGGCAGCAGAACTTTGACAATCCTTGTAACGGAAGTACCCCGGCGGCATGGCCTGCCGCATGCGTTTTTTTACCGGATCGTTGGGATAACGCCACGCTTGCAACAAACGGCTATGCGGCTTCGTCCGGGACCTATGCGTTGCATTTGAAGGCCTATTATCAAGACGTCGGTTTTTACAGGAATTCTTATACCTTTCAGTTAAAGAACGATGTAAAAGCAGGAGATCTTGTAACTCTTTCGGCGAAAGCACAAACAGATATTAAAGCTTCCGAAACGGTGGGTGCTTCGATCAACATTGAGTTTAAAACCAGCTCAGACGGTTTGATTTCTACCCAGACACGTTCAGGAATCAAAATCAATACGGCCCCCAAAGGGACATGGACTACATTTTCTACTCAGGCGGTTGCGCCGGCCGGAACAGCAAGAGTGGTATTCACCCTCAAAGCAGACGGGATCTCCGGAGGTTCTGCAACCTATGGGAATGTTGTTTTCAGTGAGGTGAACGGTGAAGTAAACCCTGCGAAATTGATCGTAACCGCCTCGAAACGGAATGTGTCACCGGGAGACGCAGTGGGAATCAATGCCCGTTACAACAATGCCTCCGGGAACACTTTGACGGGGGTTGAAATGCGGGCAAAGATCCCGCACGGTTTTGATTATGTTACAAAGTCGATCCGCGTGAACGGCAGAAAAGCCACCTACAGGGAAGGGTCTTTGATCATTCCTGTCGGGACCATGGCTCCGGGTTCGGCATTCACTACAAGTTTTGTAATGCTTGTAACAAGCGGGGTCCAGCTCGGGAAAGAATACTCCATGGAATTCAGCATCGTGGGAAGCAGTGATCTTTCGGAGACGACCACCGTGAAGTTTATGGTCCAGGGCGATCCGGTTTTCGAAGAGGGGACGATCATCGGAAAAGTCTTTAACGATCTTAACCAGAACACCGTTCAGGATAAGGGGGAAGAAGGGGTCCCGTGGGTCCGGCTTTATACTGAAGAAGGCATCGGCATCGTGACTGACGAAAACGGTCTCTATCACATACCGGGCGTGAATCCGGGCCGGCACGTGGTGAAAATTGATGGGCACAGTCTTCCCGACGGAACGAAGTTTATCACCGAAGAAGCCTATCTCGTGAAGACCACGGCGGGCATCATGAACAAGGCCAACTTCGCGGTCCTGTTGCCTCCGTCCGGGATCCCCGAGAACTTCCAGAAAGACCTGAAGGTGATGGTCACACAGGGTGTGGATGTTTCGCGTCCGACTCTGGATGTCCAGATATCTCCGGATGTTGTGAAACTCGGGGTCGGGGTCCTTGAAAAAGAACCTGTATTCACGTTCAACAATAACTACGGGAAATTCATCAAAAAATGGATTGTGGAAGTCCGTGATGCCATGGGGCAGCCGATATGGGTCGGTTACGGTATCGGCCAGCCGCCTCCGGAAGTCACCTGGTCCGGGATCACGGAATCGGGTCTTTTGATCAAGCCGGGTATTTATTCTTACCAGTTGAAAGTTCGTGATGCGAAGGACCGCGAGGACTGGACCGCGCTCAAATTTTTCGAGGTCATGACCAAACTGGACCCGAAGGGGAAAGCCAACTATCATCCCGAAATCCCGCCGGTCGGCGATTTCAATCTCTTTAAGGACGGTAAACAAAGTATTCCGCTTGTGGCGAAACCTGTGGTCCGCGTTCAGGGGAAAACAAAGCCTAAGAACAAGATCAAGATCAATGATACCCCTGTGGCCGTGGATGGGGAGAACGGCATGTTCCAGAAGGAATTCTTCGTGGAACCCGGGGAATATAACGTGGCCATCTCTGCGACAACACCGGAAGGTGAGACCACAAGTTTTAACAAGAAAGTCAAGGTGAAGGACAGCACGTTCTTTATGGTGGCGTTAGGAGAGGAGCAGTTTGGCACGAATTGGACAAATGGCGCGATGGAGGCCGCAGATTCGGAAGTTTATCGCGATGGATTTCGTACAGAGGGACGCGCAGCCTTCTTTTTAAAAGGAAAGGTCAAAGGGAAGTTCCTCGTGAAGGCCAAATACGACACCTCGGACAAACGTTCCGCGCTTTTTACGAACCTCAATCCGAACGATTACTATCCGATCTACGGGGACAATTCGACGCGCGATTATGAGGCACGGGACACGGCCCAGCGGCTTTTCATGCTTGTCGAAATGGACCGCTCTTACGTTCAATGGGGGAGTTTCAAGACCGAGTTCACCGATACGGAGCTTGCCACGTACAATCGCACGCTTTCGGGGCTGAAGGTGAATTTCGACACGGTTTCGAGCACGGTCTACGGTGATCCGAAGCGCGGGTTCAAGGTTTTTTATGCAGATTCCACGAACAAGGCAGATCATAACGAACTTTATGCTACCGGCGGTTCGCTTTTCTACACGCGTAACCGTAACATCATCGAGGGAAGCGAAAAGATCCGGGTTGAGGTCCGCGACAAGATCCAGAACATGACCGTGACGAGTTATGACCTTCAGGAAGGCGCGGATTATGAGATCAATTACGAGGAAGGCCGCATCCTTCTTTCCCGGCCGCTTTCTTCGGTAGCCGCAGCGGATACTTTAACTTCGACCGACATTTTGGACGGCAGTCCGGTCTATTTGATTGTCGATTATGAATATAGCCCCGATTCCGCGGATCCTTCGGTCAAGGACCAGGGCATGCGGGGGTACACCTGGCTGGGTGATCACGTGAGGATCGGCGCGACCGGAGTTATGGAAAAGCGCCCTGGTTCGGATTATGACATGGTCGGCGTGGACGCTATGATGAAGTTCGGACGCAATACGAAAGTGACGGCCGAGTACGCCAGGACGATCAACCAGCAGATGCAGAACTCGATTTCATATGACGGCGGGATCAGTTACGCGGACCTTAGCCCTTTGCACGGGAGGCACACGGGAGCCCAGAACGGTGCTTATCTCATCCGGGCTTCTTCCGAGCCTGTGAAAAATCTGGAAACGACCGGCTATGTCCAGGGCGTGAATCCGGGTTTTTCGAACGGCTATATGCAGGATCAGGAAGGTTTTGAAAAATACGGCGTGGCTACGCGATACAAGTTTACAAACAGCTTGGCTGTCCGGTATCGTTTCGATCACAACGCGGTCATGAGTCAACTGATGCCGCTGAATGTTACGGAAACCCAAGAGCCGTTCAAGGCGCTTGAGACCCAAACAGCGCAGATCGTTTACGATGACGGAAAATATCTCGCGGAACTGGAATATCAGCGCCGCGATCTGGATGCGGTTGATGACATCGGGGATTTAACGCCGGATCTTATCAATCAGCTTCCTTTCAAAAACGGAGTCTCAGGCAAGCTTGGCTACCACTTCAATGAGCGCCTGCTCCCGTATATCAAGGTCCAGACCGCGATCGGCGGGAAGAGCGACAATCAGTTCGGCGGCGGGGTCCGTTATGAGATCGTGAATAATCTTTTTGCTTATTTGGAGGAGATGGTCGGTCCCCTCGGGGATTCGACTTATTTCGGGTTTGAGCGCCAGCACGGGAACGGTGCCCGTAGTTACGCGAACATCCGTTCCATCGACCGCGGGATCGGGGACAAGACGCTTGCGACTGCCATCGGAAATTCGTTTGCTCTCACCGGAAAATCGCGCCTGTATTCCGAACGCGAATATTCTTCCTATCAGGGTATCGATGGTTTTGCGGACATTCTAGGGTACGAAGGGAAGGCGGGGGACCACTGGGATTACGGAGCCAAGTATGAGCGCCGTCATTTGAAGAATGCCAGTACGCGTTTGCTCGATCAGGCGGCCCTGGATTCGCTTGCCCGCGCCAATGATTTCAACACAATCGGTGCCAA
Organism: Candidatus Omnitrophota bacterium; assembly: GCA_041651495.1. Lineage (GTDB taxonomy): Bacteria > Omnitrophota > Omnitrophia > Omnitrophales > Aquincolibacteriaceae > Aquincolibacterium. The sequence goes on from JBAZJC010000035.1 coordinate 10,158, forward strand.
CTTGGCCTACGCGAGCGGCAAGAAATTCCGGGCGCGGACCTATTGGGAATGGCGCCGCGACGCAGATGCGCCGAAGATGGGACAGATCGTCACGCGTAATTCCCTCAGCTATCAGCTCACTGAAGACCTGGGCTTTCTTTCCTATTTTAATTATGGAAATACCCGCCAGTACGATCCGAACGATACCCCCGCGACCTTTGTGGAATGCAGTACAGGCTTTGCCTACCGTCCTATCAAAAATGATAAGTTGAATTTACTGGCACGTTACACTTATCTCCAGGACCTTGGTGCCAGTCAGCAATATAACAATAATGATTATGATGGGTACCAGTTCGACCAATCGGCCCATATTCTCGCGACGGATATCGGTTATGACGTGAACCGCTATTTCGGTCTGGTCGAGAAATTAGCCTTCAAGCATTCTTCGGTCCATGCGTCCGTGGGCGACACGGTTGCCGTCAATACGTTCCTTTCAGTAAATCGCATCAATTTCCACGTGACGCGCAAATGGGATGTGGCCCTGGAATACCGGGTCCTGATGCAGGCGGAGGCGCTGGACACCTTGAAGCAAGGTGCCCTGGTCGAAGTGGACCGCGAATTTTATGAATATGTTCGACTCGGAGTGGGGTATAACTTCACCGACTTCAGTGACGATTTGCGCGATTCGAACAGTTCCCGGAGTCAGGGACCGTTCGTGCGTATGACCGGAAAGTTCTAATTCTTTGGCGGAGCTTTGGCCGTGAGATCAAGTCCTGATCTTCCCTTGGATGCGATCCATCTCCGTGGGGTTAAAACCCACAACTTAAAGAACTTCGATCTTAAACTTCCGCACCGGAAACTCTACGTCATCACGGGCGTCTCCGGTTCCGGGAAATCCTCCCTGGCTTTTGACACACTTTATGCTGAAGGTCAGCGTCGTTATATCGAATCCGTCTCCGCCTATGCGCGTCAATTCCTCGAAAGAATGGCCAAACCCGACCTGGAATCCGCCACCGGCATTCCGCCGGCTCTGGCCATTCAGGCAAAGAACTCCATCACGAATGCCCGTTCCACGGTCGGGACCCAGACCGAGATCAATGACCATTTACGGGTTCTGTTTGCGCGCGTGGGGCGTTTACGGTGTCCGAAATGTCAAATCCCCGTCTTTAAATACGATCCCTCTCAAGTGGCGGGGTATCTCATTTCGGAGTTCGCAGGCAAGGAAGCGCGTGTTGCTTTTCAAGTGACGCTTGGAAAGAAGAGTCTGAAATATCTGCGCGAGAATCTGGAAGAACTGGAGCGGCAAGGTTTCAGCGAATTCTTCCATGCCGGCGCATGGTTTGACGCGAAGGCTCTCATCAGGAAAAAAGTCATTCCAAACGAGCTTCTGGTAAGTGTGGATCTTTTGAAGATCGACACTGCGAATAAGGAACGGCTTACGGATTCTCTGGAGCAGGCATTCCGTTTAGGACGCGGCGAGATCCGGGTGGGGGTTGCCGGCAAGTCCCATTCTCCATCAAAAGAATTAGAGGTCAATGGGGCTAGTCCTGGCAACCTTTCAGGAAAAGAAAATGGAGGCCAGGGCAAGATCCTGAAATTTTCAGAAAAATCCCGCTGCTTTTCATGCGGACGGTCATTTCCAGAACCGTCGCCCAACCTTTTCTCTTTCAATAGTCCGCTCGGGGCGTGTCCGTCCTGCCAGGGATTCGGCCGCGTCATTACGATCGATTGGGACCTCGTTGTGCCGGACGGCACCAAGTCGATCCGCGACGGGGCCATCGAGCCCTGGGCCAAAGCCAGCACCCGCTGGGAACAGGGGCAATTCCTTGATTTCTGCCAGCGCAAGCGCATTCCGATCCGGGTGCCATGGGCGAAACTCAAGCCTCGGTACCGCAAATGGATTCTCGAAGGCTATCCCGGCGACGATTTTGTGAGTGTCCGGAAATTTTTTGAATACATGGGCAAAAAAACTTACAAGATGCATGTGCGGATTTTTCTCAACCGCTATCGTGGTTATACGCCCTGTGAGACTTGCCGCATGACGCGCCTCAAAACCGAGGCGCTGGATTTTTTGATCCGGGAAAAGAACATCGCGGAGATCCAGGCCTTGAGCGTCGAGGAGCTTTTGAAATTCCTTGAGACGCTGGAATTTACCTCGGAAGAAAAAGAGAAAGTGGAGCCTGTCCAGACGGAGCTTCTCAGCCGCGTACGATTCTTAAAAGACGTCGGACTCGGATATCTGACGCTCGATCGTATGTCCCGTACGCTTTCGGGCGGAGAGGTAGAGCGCATCCATCTGGCAAGTTCGTTGGGGTCGGCTCTGGTAGATACACTTTATGTGTTGGATGAACCCAGCATCGGACTGCATGAACGCGATAATCAGATGCTGATCGCTCTCTTGCGCAAGCTTCGCGATCTTGGGAATACGGTTGTGGTCGTAGAACACGATCGGACCATGATTGGTGCCGCAGATTGCGTGATCGACCTTGGGCCCGAAGGAGGCACAAAAGGCGGAGACCTTGTTTTTCAGGGAAATGTGGAAGAACTCAAACGGTGTCCTGGCTCGGTCACGGGGGAATATCTGGCCGGAAAGCGTGCGATCGAACGGAAGTCCCGTATAATGGGCCCGGCGAAACATAAGATCGTGGTCCGTGGCGCGAGGGCGCACAATCTGAAAAATATCAATGTTGAGATCCCGATCGGGCAATTTACGGTCCTAACGGGTGTCTCCGGTTCCGGAAAAAGCACGTTTCTTTATGAGATTCTCTACAACCATTTCCTGAAATACAAAGGTTATCCGGTGTCTCAGGAGGAACTTGGGAACGTGGAAAAAATCCGCGGGTTCGAACATCTGGCAGATATAGTGCTGATCGACCAGTCGCCTTTGGGACGCTCGCCGCGTTCCAATCCCGTTACCTACATGAAGGCGTTTGAGGATATTCGCAAGATATTCGCGGCAACACCCGAGGCCAGACACGAAGGGTTCGATGCGGGGCATTTCTCTTTTAACGTCGAAAAAGGACGCTGTCCTGTCTGCAAAGGTGATGGGGCGGTGAAAGTGGAGATGCATTTTCTCGCGGATATTTTCGTGCCATGTGAAGAATGCCACGGGAAACGTTTCAAGCCCGAAGTCCTTGAGATCCGGTATCGGGACAGGAATATCGATGAAGTGCTCAACATGACTGTGGACGAAGTCCTGGATTTTATGGGACATGGCAAAAACCTTTTCGAAAAGCTATCTATTTTAAAAAAAATCGGCTTGGGGTATTTAAGGCTCGGGCAGCCGACACTTACGCTATCGGGTGGAGAAGCACAACGATTGAAACTAGCCTTTGAGCTTTCCTCCGGGAACTCCGATCCTTCGCTTTATCTTCTGGATGAGCCGACGACCGGGCTTCACGAGGATGATGTGCGTCATCTTATCGGGGCTTTCGAGGAACTTCTGGATCGCGGTCACTCACTACTTGTCATCGAACATCACTTGGGCGTCATCCGGCTCGCAGACCATGTGATCGACTTGGGACCCGAAGGCGGCGACAAAGGCGGGGAAGTGGTGTATCAGGGGGATATTCCGGGTTTGATGGCTTGTGAAAAGTCGTACACGGGGAAGTATTTGAAACAATATCTTGATAAGGAGTAAGGCGTACGGCGTATAGTGGCGGAGCCGTGCTATTTTGATTTTTTCACCGTACTGGCGGTTTTCTTTCTTTTCAGCTATCCTCTACATTGCATGAATAGAAAAATCACATTTTTCATCTTAATTGTGCTCACAGGTCTGAATCTGGGATCGGTCCGGAAGGCGGAGGATCCTATCCGGGATACGCAGACCAATCCGATCCTCTACGAACAGAAAAAAGAAGAAGAAAAAGGCGGGAAAAAGGGACCGCTTTTGTACCATGTTATGAACTTTCTTCGGGAAACCTTTTTTATCGATCTTCCATTCTGGAAAGAAATAAAGAGCCCCTCTAAAGAGATCGTGACTGAGCAAACCCCTCTTTTATCTTCGGATACCGCAGGCTGGTGGGAGGAGCAATCCATAGCTCCTCAACAAGAGGTTTCTCCCACTGAAACGATCACAGATGAAACGGTCTCAGAACCTCTACCGGAGCCTTCGCCCGGAACAGAAAAGGTCCGGGATTCTGAAACTGCGGAACAACCTGTTGCTGTGCCGGAGGCTGAGAAGGCCCCATCCGGCAAAGAGGATGATTATTGGTGGTAAGTCTCTCATGGGCTAAATACCAAAGAGTTCTTAAGCCTCTTCTTATTAATGTCGAAACTCTAACAAGTGTTTTTTTGTGGTAAAATGAGTATAATTCGTGCTGTTTTCCAAGAGTAACTCCCATTAACCTTTTCTCTAAAAAGGCGGTTTTTAATGAATAAATGGCGTCGTTGGAGGTTGTTCCTGATGGACCACTGGGTGAAGGCTGCCATTATTTTTGCAGCAGTGCTCCTTGTCATCTTGTCAATCTGGGGCATGGCCTCACTCGAAAGTTATTACCGGAATATCACCTTGGCCCAATTGCCGCTTCAGATCCTCATGGTCATCATCAATTCCGTGATTTTCGTCTATATGTACATGATGGTTTTTACCCGAGGATTTTCGAAAATGGGAAAAAAAACCATCAAGGCCAACCAGGTCAATATCAAGTTCTCGGATGTGATCGGGATCGATGAAGCGAAGGACGAATGCTGGGAAGTGGTACAGCT
>JBAZJC010000036.1:0-14759 GCA_041651495.1 Candidatus Omnitrophota bacterium
GATCCCGAAAAAGAGGACGATCTTTTATTCCGTCGGACTCGGATTCCTGATGAGCGCCTGCTGCCACGGGATCCTCGCGATCTCGATGGAGATCCATAAAAAAGGCGCTTCAGGCCCTGCCGTGGTGAGCTTTCTTCTTGCAAGTCCCTGGGCGAACCTTCCTATCACGATCCTTCTCTTTGGTTTTTTTGGGATCAAGGCGTTTTTGATCGTTTTTGGGGCGATTGCAGTCGCTTTGATCACAGGACTGTTGATGCAGTTCCTGGATCGCGCGGGGCGGATTGAGAAGAACCGCCACTCGGTCGAGGTAGAGGAAGGGTTTTCGATCTGGCAGGATATTCTGCGGCGTTTCCGGGAGCATGAGTTCAGTCATGAGAACTTCCGGAAGGCGTTCAACGGGGTGTTCGGCGGCGCGATCAGTCTTGCCGCAATGGTGCTGCCGTGGATCTTGGTCGGTATTGCACTGGGGGGTCTGGTCACCACCTTTGTGCCGGAGCATGTTTTTCATCACTATTTCGGGCCGACGCTTTTGGGGTTGCTGGTGACCATGGGGGTGGCCACGCTCCTGGAGGTCTGTTCGGAAGGGACTTCGCCGCTTGCGTTTACGATCTATCAGCAGACTGGTGCCTTCGGCAACGCGTTCGCGTTCCTGATGGGCGGTGTAGTGACAGACGTAACCGAGATCGGTCTTGTGTGGAAAAATCTGGGGCCCCGGACCGCGCTCTGGATGCTTGTAATCAGCCTGCCGCAGGTTATTTTTCTGGGGTGGATGTTTAATAAAATTTAAAAATCGGGACTCGGGATTCGTGCCTAGGGACTCGTAAGAAACGAGGAACCAAAACAAGTCCCGAGTGACGAGTCCCGAGGAACAAGTTTTTGAATTTCTGCAGCTTCTTTCTCTTTCCCTCGTTTCAACGCCCCTTCGATATAGATCTTCGCTTTTTCTTCCAGTGTTTTTCGCGCGGCAGCGGCTTGCTCGGGCATGAGAGTGTTTTGCGAAAGGATCTTGGCGAGGGACCGAATACGGAATTGATCCATGGCCGGAAATTCGCGGGAGCGTTGATCGGCGTGGCCGCCGTATTTGATGATGTAGGGTTTTTCGATCAGACCGATCAGATGTTTTGAGGCGATCCTGAGCCACAGATCATAATCTTCGCAAGCCGGAAGCGATTCGTCGAAAAGCCCGATTTCATCGAAGAGCTTCCGGTGCATCATGACGGCCGACGGACTCACAACGCAAAGGGGCAGGCATTTTTCGAAAATATAACCGCCGAATTTTTGGTGTTTTTTCATCGGGTTGACGCGCTTGCTGTTCCTGATCCAGATCTCCTCGGTCTGGCAAATGAGATAGTCCGGATTTTTCCGGAAGAATTCCAGCTGGGCTTTGAGCTTACCCGGCTTCCATTCATCATCCGAATCCAGGAACGCGATCCACTCGCCTTTCGCTTCTTTGATACCGAGGTTTCGAGCGGCGGCGGGGCCGAGGTTTTTTTCTTGGCGAAAAAAACGGGACTCGGGGCTAGGGACTCGTGCCTCGTTTTTAGAAGAACGAATCCCGAGGTGCGAGATGCGAGTCCCGCAGATGACTCGTTCCGTGTCATCCGTAGAGCCGTCATCAACGATGATAAGTTCGAATTCCGCGCCTTTTTGTGCAAGAACAGAGTCGACTGCGCGTGGCAGGACCGTTTTACGGTTATAAGTGGGGATGATGACGCTGATCAAGGCCATGGCGGCTCTTGTCTTGTTTTTTCATTTTTCTGGTGGTTAATAAGGACAGTCATGATTACCTATTGATTTCTTGACTAATGAGAATCATGAATAATTATAGCAAGATACTTTACAACATGTCCAAGATACTCTCGTTGACTTTCATGGGATTCTTCATATAATAAGCCCATCAATTTTGGGAATGCGGAGAAGTGGGCGCACAAACCCACTTCTTTTTTTTCTCAGGACACGAAGGAGATTAGGGACAAAATGTCACAGGATTTACTGGCTTCGCTGGAATATATCGAAAAGGAGAAGGGGATCACCAAAGAGGTCCTTTTGGATGCGCTTCGTCACGCTCTGATCTCCGCCTGCCGCAAGGGTTCGCCTGAAAAAGGAGAGGCCTTTGACGTCCAGATTGATCCCAAGACTTTCCGCATTACCATGTTTCTAAATGGCAAGGAGATTAACGATCCCCGTTTCGGCCGTATTGCTGCACAAACCGCCAAACAGGTTATTATTCAGAAGATCCGCGAAGCCGAGCGCGAATCCATTTTTATGGAATACAGCCATAAACAGGGTGATATCGTTTCCGGCAGCGTTCACCGCATCGAGTCCAAAGCCATCATTGTGGATTTTGGAAAGACGGAGGGCATTTTGCCCGCGCGCGAACAATCGCCGCTCGACAGTTTTCGACAGGGAAATATAGTGCGCGCGTACGTGATGGAGGTCAAAAAAACGTCCAAAGGACCAGAAGTTATTTTATCGAGAACACATCCGGATCTTGTGACGCAATTCTTTGAAATGGAAGTACCGGAGATCCACGACGGGTTCGTAAAAGTCAAGGCCGTGGCGCGTGAGGCCGGGTCCCGCACCAAGATTGCCGTGACTTCGTCCGACGAGAAGATCGACTGTGTCGGCTCCTGCGTGGGTGTCCGCGGGCAGCGCGTTAAAAGCATTGTGCGTGAGCTCGGAGGTGAAAAGATCGATATCATCCGTTACAGTGACGACATCGAGACCTACATCAGGAATGCCATGGCGCCCGCCGAACTTAAAAAGATCACGCTCAATCTGGAGCGGCAAAGCGCCGAGATCCTGGTCGAGGACGATCAATTGTCGCTTGCGATCGGAAAAAAAGGACAGAACGTGCGTCTTGCGTCAAAATTGATCGGCTGGGAGCTCGACGTGCGCAGCGCTACGCAAAAGATCCCTCTCAGTTCGCTGGACGGCGTTGGGGAAAAGACGGAAGAGATTCTCAAAGAGGCTGGGATTCAGGGACTCAGGGAGCTTCTTAAAAAAACAGTTGAAGAGCTTTCCGATATCCCGGGCATTGGTCTCAAGACAGCCGAAAAGATCCTAGCGTCGGCCAAAGAAGCCGCGACAAAAAAAAGCACAGCAAACAAGACTATTGAAAAAACGGTTTCTGCGAAGCCGGCAGAGGTGGAAGCTGCGGAGGAAGAAACGAAAGAGAAGGCTCCTGATGCTGAAAAGGGGCGGGAAGAAGCGGGTACGTGATATGGCTGAAAAGAAAGAGAAAACCAAAGAAAAAAAAGAAATAATCAAAAAAGCCCCGAAGGCTCCCGCCGAAAAAAAAGACGCACACAAAAAAGCTGTCACAAAAACTGTCGAAACGAAATCAGTTAAAGAAAAAAAATCTGCCGTTAAAGCTTCAACTAAAACAAGAGCCTCCGCAGGAGGCAAAGCTTATGCTAAACAATCCGTCGCGGAAGTAAAACATGTCCCGGAAGCGAAAGCGCCAGCTTCGGAACCAGTAACAGCGGTCACTCAAAAAGTCGCTGCTATGTCCGTCAAAAAAGAGGAATCTCCGGTTGTTCCTGTTGTGGAAAGAAAGAAGCCTGAGCCAACATCCGTTGAGAGCAAAGTTCCGGAGGTTTCGAAGCCCAAGGCAGTGCCTGTTGTAGAAACGCCCAAAACGAAAGTGGAAGTTCCGGTAATGCAGGCACCCAAAGAGGTCGTTCCGCCGTCCCCTCCCGTGAAACCAGTGATTGAGATCCGTTTTCCGATCACAGTCGGGGATTTGGCGCAAAAGATGAATCGGAGGATCCCGGAAGTCATCAAGGCCCTTATGGGGATCGGCATTTTTGCGAACGTGAACCAGCTTTTGAACGAAGAGATCGTTTATGCGGCCGGGGAAGCTCTTGGGATCGAAGTCAATAAGAAGGCGGATGAGGCCAAGGAGATCATCGAAAGTGGGAGTGAAGAGGATCCTGCGAAACTGAAACCGCGACCGCCGGTTGTGACCATGATGGGCCATGTTGATCATGGCAAAACATCCCTTTTGGACGCGATTCGCAGTACGAACGTGGCGGCCAAGGAAAAAGGCTTTATCACCCAGCATATCGGCGCTTATGGCGTTGATATCCCCGGCAAAGGGCATGTGACGTTTCTGGATACGCCGGGCCATGAAGCCTTTACGGCCATGCGTGCCCGGGGCGCGAATGTGACAGACGTGGTCGTATTGGTGGTGGCGGCCGATGACGGCGTAATGCCGCAGACGATCGAGGCCATTGACCATGCGCGTGAGGCCGGTTGTCCGATCGTAGTGGCTATGAACAAGATCGATCTCCCGGTCGCCAATCCCGCAAAGGTGATGGGCGAACTTCAGAAGATCGGGCTTGTACCTGAGGAATGGGGCGGCAAAACAATTGTTGTGAAAGTTTCCGCAAAGACCGGCAAAGGGGTCGAAGATCTTCTTACGATGTTGCTTCTGGAGGCCGAAGTCTTGGAGCTGAAAGCGAACCCCAACCGTTTGGCCGTGGGCGTCGTGATCGAAAGCCATATCTCCAAAGGCAGCGGGCCTGTGGCGAGTGTGATCGTACAAAAAGGGACCCTAAGGCTTGGTGATATCGTGGTAGCCGGGCAATATACAGGGCGTGTTCGTGCGATGAAAAATGACCGGGCCAAAACAGTACGCGAGGCCGGGCCCGCCTATGCAGTGGAGTTAAGCGGCTTGAACGGCGTGCCCGAAGCCGGGGAAACGGTTTATGCGGTGGCGGATGAGAAGATCGCCAAAACGATCACTGAACAAAAAATCCTCGAGGTTCGCGAGCGGCAGATGCGCGGGACCCCGAAACACCTGTCGCTTGAAAACCTCTACTCCAAACTTTCGGAAGGAAATTTCAAGGAGCTTAAGATCATCCTTAAGGCGGACATGCAAGGTTCCATCGAGGCGCTCACCCAGTCGCTCGATAAGATCAGTTCTGAAAAATGCCAGCTCCACGTGATCCATGGCATTGTCGGAGGAATCAACGAATCGGACGTGATGCTTGCAGCGGCTTCCGATGCGATCATTATCGGTTTCCATGTGAAAGCCGACCCGAAGGCTCAGGTTTTGGCAGAGAAAGAAGGTGTGGATATTCATTTTTACAACATTATCTATGACGCGGTCGAAAAAATCCGAAAGGCCATGGAAGGCATCCTCGAACCGGAACTCAAAGAAGTGGTTGAAGGCAAAACCAGGATTCGTCAGATATTCAAGTCTTCCAGGGTCGGAAATATCGGCGGCGCGATTGTGATGAAAGGCCGCATTGCACGACAACATCACGTGAGACTTGTACGCGACAATGTCGTAATTTTTGACGGACGGCTGTCGTCCCTTAAACGTTTCAAAGATGACGTCAAAGAAGTCGCGGAGGGTTATGAGTGCGGGGTCGCCCTGGAAGGTTTTAACGATCTTCGCGAAGGGGACATGCTGGAATCTTACCGCATTGATAAGTTTGCCGCAAAATTATAATCATTGACCAAGCGCCGCTTCATAACAAAAATTATAGATTAAAAGCGCTGGTATTGTCCCAACCCTCAAGCTTATTTAAAAGGTTGGTTGGGGCTGTACTGATTTTTGATTTTAAAATCAGATGTGAATCAGTGCTGTTGACCCGTAAAATTTCAAATTCAAAACAGTATTTAGGAGGCGTTACTGATGAAGGAAGCCGAGCCCCGGTTCCGGCGCTTTCAGTAACGCTTTTTTAATTAAGAGGTGCTTTATGCAAGGGAAACGAACCGAACGTGTGGCATCGCTTCTTCAAATGGAACTTAGCAGTCTCATCCTGGAAAGGATCAAGGACCCGCGCTTGGGTTTTGTGACTGTTACTCACGCGAAGATCACCCCGGACCTCAAATCCGCCGTGGTATTCATAAGCGTTATGGGGGATAAAAAGAAAAAAGAAGAAACGCTCAAGGTCCTCAAACATGCGGCCGGGTTCCTTCAGCATGAGGTGGGCGTGGCAATCAAGATGCGTTACACGCCGAAGCTTCAATTTGAACTGGACGATTCGCTCGACAAGGATTTTGAAATAGGACAGGTTATTCGCAAGATCGAAGAAAAGGACAAGCCCCATCCTCCATCCAAAGATTTAAAGGTAGATGGGACTAGCCCTGGCGACCTTCTTTCAAAAAAAAATAGTCCTAATACTACTCAATTTCCACGCAGTGGAAATCGGGGCAATCCTGACTGCCGTAATGGAAAAGAAAATGAAAGTCAGGATAGATGCCAGGACAAGGCCGTGTGATGGATGTGAATTCCATCGACGGCGTTCTGCTTGTCGACAAACCCGAAAACTGGACCTCACATGACGTGTGCGCGTTCGTGCGTCGGCGTTTCGGGATCAAAAAAGTCGGGCATGCAGGGACCCTCGACCCCCTTGCCACGGGACTTCTGGTGCTTCTTCTCGGCAAGTCGACCAAAAACTCCATACAATTCAGCGCTTGTGATAAAGAATATTTTGGAGCATTAGAACTTGGTATTCAGACCGATTCTCACGATCGTCACGGAAAGATAACCGCAGAAGCGCCCTGGGAGCACATTACGCTGGAAGAGATCCGCGCCAAGGCCGCTCGGCAGTTTACCGGCGACATCATTCAGGTGCCGCCCATGGTCTCGGCTCTCAAACATGAAGGAACCCGTCTTTACAAGCTCGCGCGTCAGGGCAAAACTGTGCTGCGTGACGGACGGCCGGTCACGGTGCATGAATTTCGTTTTGAAAAAAAAGAAGGAAAGTCCGTAGAATTTCTGGCGCATGTTTCCAAAGGCACTTATGTCCGCACCTTGGTCAACGATCTTGGCGAGGCTCTGGGCTGTTACGCGACTCTGGCCCGCCTGCGCCGTCTTCGGAGCGGTACATTCAAGCTGGAACAGAGTGTCACGGTCGAGGCCCTGAAGAACTTCACCCAGGCTCAGCTTCGCGAAAAAGTGATCCCCTTAAGCGTCACATCGCTCCATGCAAATCATTCCGAATCTTCAAGAATATAAAGCCCGCTCGTCCCGGCCCATTGTTCTTGCGCTTGGGAATTTCGACGGGTTCCATCTCGGCCATCAAAAGCTTCTGCGTTATGTAGTCAGGCAAGCAAAAAGAGAGCACGCCCTTGCGGCGGTCCTGACGTTTCCCCAGCATCCGCACAGCATTCTTCATCCGGAACGCAAACCCATGATGCTTATGAGCGTCGAACAAAAACTTTTTTATCTGGCACAGGCCGGGATCGATCTTTGTTTTCTGCAGTCTTTTACTCCGGCCTTCGCGAAAATGCCGCCCCGGGATTTTGTGGAAAAGATCCTTGTAAAGAAACTTCATATCCGTGAGATATGTATGGGGTATGACGCTCATTTTGGCCGCGGCCGGAAGGGGGACACAAGCTTGATGGAACAGCTTGCCGGATCAAACGGATTCCTTTTTAGGAAAATGAAGCCCGTGATGATCGGCCGAAGACCCGTTTCAAGCTCCCGAGTCCGCGAACTTCTTACGCAAGGGGAAGTCGAGAAAGCTCAGGCGTGTCTCGGCCGGCCTTTCAGCATGTTCGGCAAAGTGATCAAAGGGAGAGGGCACGGCCTTCATCTCGGGTGCCCGACTGCAAATCTCGAAATCCATTCCGAAATCCTGCTGCCGCTGGGTGTTTATATCGCTTCGGCGAGGTTTTTACCGAGCCCTTCTGTTTTTTTGAGAAAACGAGAAGGGGGGCACGCTTTTAAAGCAGCGTGGCTTCCCGGTGTCATGAATTTCGGGAAACGCCCGACCTATCCCAAAAAGGAAACGCCGCGGCCGGTTCTTGAACTTCACCTGCTGGATTTTAAAGGGCAAGTTTACGGTGAGATGATGGAAATCGCTCTCCACCGGTTCCTTCGTCCGGAGCAGAAATTCCTCACGGAAGAAGCTCTTAAAATTCAGATCCAACGGGATGTTCTGGCTGCAAGGCTTTATTACCGGAAGCAGCGGTAGATGTCCGATCCCAATCCCCAATGGATTGGGACAGCTTCGGCGAGATTTTGACAATCTCGTCCGAGCCGAAAAATCTGGACAAGGCAAGGGGGGTAGGGTATACTTCGCAGACTTTCAGAGACTGAAAAAAAGACGTAAATCCAACAAAGACGAGGAGTTAGGAAAGAAAATGGCATTAGCAAAAACGAAGAAAAAAGAGATCATTTCAAAATACAAGATTAGTAAGAACGATTCAGGGTCCGATGAGGTGCAGATCGCTCTTCTCACAGAGCGCATCAACGGTCTTTCCGGGCATTTTGGAAAAAATGTCAAGGATCACCATTCACGTTACGGGCTTATCAAGATGGTCAGCCGCCGTAAGAGGCTTCTGAAGCATCTTCAAAGTGAGACTCCTGAAAAATACCAGCAGATCATTGCTCGCCTTGATCTGAGGAAATAAATTCCTCGTTTCAGTCTGTCCTTGTCTCTGTTTTAATTTCCACAAAGGTTGACAAGGGCTGGTCTGATTACCTTAATAAAAAATATGAAAAAAATTAGTCCTGTCCTTATCTTGAATAAGTTCCAACCTCACAATCGAAAGGTGTAACCTCACATGACAAATATCGAAAAAGTTTCTACTCAGATCGGGGGCCGCGAAGTGTCCCTGGAAACCGGGCGCATGGCCAAACAGGCCCATGGCGCCGTGCTCGCTCAATGCGGCGGGACCGTGATCCTCGCGGCCGTGGTCGCCGCGGGTGACAAGAAAGAGATCCGCGATTTCTTTCCACTTACCGTGGATTACCGCGAACGCACTTACGCTGCTGGCAAAATCCCCGGCGGTTTTTTCAAGCGTGAAGGGCGTCCCTCCGAGAAGGAGATCCTGACTTCGCGTCTGATCGACCGGCCCATCCGTCCGCTTTTCCCGGAAGATTATCTCAACGAAGTGCAGGTCACAGTGACTGTGCTTTCGATCGATGGCGAGAACATGACCGAGATTTTCGCGATGAACGCGGCTTCGGCAGCGCTCATGATTTCGGACATTCCCTACACGACCGCCCTTGGTGCCGCGCGTGTCGGGCTCGTAGACGGGGAATTTATCGTGAATCCCACACACCAGGAACTTGAAAAGAGCGCTTTGGACCTCGTGGTTGCCGGCACTCTTGAAAAGATCGTGATGATCGAAGCGGGAGCGAAGGAAATTTCTGAGGAGCAAATGCTCGAGGCGCTCAAGGTCGGGCATGAAGCAGTCAAGAAAGCTGTGCAGTTGCAGCTGGACCTTGTGGTAAAGGCCGGCAAGACTAAGAAAGTTGTGAAAACGATCGAATTTCCGGCAGGTATGGAACAGAAGATCAAGACCGCGATCGGGAATGAATTCGAGAAATTATTTTCCCAACCGGGCAAAGATGCTCAGGAATCGTTCCTGAATGGTCTTTATGAAAAAGCCCTCGCCCAGTGCGACACCAAGGCCGAAGGTTTTGATGAAGCCCTCGTGAAAATTGCGTTCGCGCGGCTCGAACACGAAAAGATCCGTGATTTTGTTCTTTCCACCGGAAAACGTCCGGACGGACGCGGAGAGCGTGACATTCGTAAGATCACCTGTGAGATCGACATTTTGCCGAGAACCCACGGGTCTTCGCTTTTTACCCGCGGTCAGACCCAGAGCTTGAGTGTGACCACGCTCGGTACGGGTGATGATGAACAGACCATCGACGCTCTTGAGAAAGAGTACTCCAAGCGTTTCATGCTCCATTATAATTTTCCGCATTACAGCGTTGGCGAGGTGGGCCCCAATCGCGGGACAGGGCGTCGTGAGATCGGGCATGGAGCACTCGCGTCACGTGCGCTGGAGCCCATTCTCCCGTCCCAGGAAGATTTTCCTTACACCATTCGTCTCGTTTCCGAGATCATGGAATCCAATGGCTCGAGTTCCATGGCCACGGTTTGCGGCGGAACACTCGCGTTGATGGATGCCGGGGTGCCTATCAAGGCGCCGGTTGCTGGTATTGCGATCGGGCTTGTGACGGACAAGAACCGCTGGAAGGTCCTGACGGATATTGCCGGGATCGAAGACCATTTGGGCGACATGGATTTCAAGGCCGCGGGGACTCGCGAGGGACTTACAGCACTTCAGATGGACATGAAAATCGACGGCATTACGGAACCCCAGCTTAAGGAAGCGTTCGATCACGCCAAGCAGGCGCGTTTCAAGATTTTGGACATGATCGCGGCTTGCATCAAAACGCCGAAAGAACTTTCCGAATACGCGCCGCGTATTACGACCCTCAAGATCGATCCTGAAAAGATCGGTATGTTGATCGGGCCGGGCGGTAAGAATATCCGGAAGATCGTCGAAGAGACCGGCGCCAAGATCGATATCGAAGATGACGGCCGAGTCTTTATCGCTGCGGTGAGCAATGAGTCCTCGCAAGCCGCCATCGCGCGCGTTCAGGCTGTGACCGAAGATGCCGAGATCGGCAAGATCTACGAGAGCACGGTCCAGAAGCTCATGCCGTTTGGCGCGTTCTGCGAAATTTTGCCGGGCAAGGACGGGCTTTGCCATGTTTCCGAGATCACCGAAGGATTCGTAAAGAGCGCCGGGGACTATCTCCGCGTGGGTGATAAAATTAAAGTGAAGGTTCTCAGCATCGACGAGCGAGGCAAAGTGAGTTTGAGCATCAAGCAGGCGATGACAGAACCCCTTCCGATACTTCCCGAAGATCAAAGAACAGTTGTCGAAGCGTTGCCTCCCAGACGCGATCGTGATGATCGCGGTGGAAGAGGCCGGCCTCGTCGCTAGGATTTAGGGGGTCAGGCACCCTTAAAAAGGTGCCTGACCTTTTTACTTTATCCCCATGAACGAAATAAGCATCGAAGTTAAAACCTTACCTCATTTCGAAGGTCTGCCTCTTCCACAGCACATGACCGAAGGTGCGAGCGGCATTGATCTTTTGGCTGCCTGCCGGGAACCTGTGACGCTTCAGCCGGGGGACCGTGTTCTGGTGCCCACGGGTATCATCATCGCCCTTCCCAAGCATCTCGAGGCCCAGATCCGTCCCCGGAGCGGTCTTGCGATCAAACACGGCATTACGCTTCTCAATACTCCCGGTACGATCGATTCCGATTATCGCGGTGAGATCCAGGTCATTTTGATCAATCATGCAAAGGAACCTTTCATCGTGACGCGCGGCATGCGGATCGCTCAAATGGTTCTTGCCGAGGTAGTTAAGGCGAAGCTTGAGGTAGTCGATAATCTCAATGGAACGCGCCGGGGTGCCGGCGGTTTCGGCCATACCGGTCACTAACCAGCGTAGAGCGTGGGGCGTACAGTTAGAGCGGATGCACCACGTTTATGAATTTTTCCTCTGCGCTCTCCGCTTTACGCAAGCCGCTAAAGGTATATGAAAAAAGAAAGAATCAACGAGATCTGGGGCGTTTTTTTCCTTTTGCTCGGGCTTTTTGCTTTTGCGAGCCTTTTTTTCTACCACGCTGAAGATATCGCGTTCTATTCGTCCCGTCCCACGTTTCCTGTCGCGAATTACACAGGAGTCTTTGGCGCTTATCTTGCCTTCGGACTTCTCCTCGTCTTTGGCATCAGCGCTTTCGTGATCCCGTTCGTCTTTCTGCTCTGGGCGGAATGTTTTTTTCTCCAGAAGGTCCCGGAACGGAAACTTTTTAAATTTGTCGGGCTTGCCATCGCGCTCCTTTCGATTGCGACGCTTGTCACGATCACCGTAGGGCCCCAGCAACGCTTCGTTTATGGCGGCGCGTTCGGGTATGTGGCCGGCAACCATCTTCTGCGCTATTTCGGTCGTCTCGGAAGTTATATCCTGGCCGGTTCCGCGCTTTTGCTTTCGCTTCTTCTAGCCACGGATTTTCTCCTCTACCCCTTGTTCCGGACCATTGTCGAAAAATGCCAGGCGGTTTTCGGAACAATCGCCGGATGGTTTCCCCGCGGATCCAAAAAAAACGGGAATGTTGCTGTTTTTAAGAAGGAGCAGGAGCGGCAAGTTAAAGAACTCAAACAAAAGGAGAAAGAAAAAGAAAGGCCGGCGCCGCGAATTCCGGACATTCCCCTCAAGATCAAAACCTATCAACCTACGGCGGGTATGGCTGATGACAAGCCCAATTCTCAATCAAAAAATTTAAAGGTTAATTGGACTAGTCCTGGCAACCTTCAGTCAGAAGAAAATAGATGCCAGGACAAGACGAGGGCTGAAAAGAAGCCGAAAGAGGAACCAAAAGAGCCTGTTAAAAAGCCGGTATCTCAGCCTGTAGCGACCAGAACGGAGTCCTCTGACAAGGAAAAACAATCCGGGCCAGAATCCGGCGATGAGACTTCTTTTAAAGGGGTGATCGGCTCGCAGATCAAGGCGGATGCGAACTATCAATTTCCGCCCGTGGATCTCTTGAAAAGGCCGAAGGAGGATGTGATCGGCGGAGGCGACGATCTCGCGGCCAATTCCAAGGCTATTGAAGCGACGCTTGCCGAATTCGAGATCGAAGTGAAAGTGGTCGAGGTGGAGCAGGGGCCGAAGATCACGCTCTATGAGATCCTTCCGGCGCCCGGTGTCCGTGCCAATTCGATCGCGGCTTACGAAGATGATATCTCAATGGCGCTTAGGGCGACGAGCATCCGGATGATCATTCCGATCCCGGGGAAGCAAACGATCGGTATCGAAGTCCCTAATTCTGTGTCGAGGCCGATTCTTGTGCGCGAAATGATCGAGAACCCCGATTTCCGCTCGCAGAAATGCATGTTGCCCCTGATCCTCGGGAAAGACACGGGCGGGAAGCCGATGATCGCGGACCTGGCCGCCATGCCCCACATTCTGATTGCCGGGACCACGGGAAGCGGCAAGACCGTTTGCATCAATTCCATTATTGCCGGATTTCTTTATCACTGTACGCCTTCCCAGTTGAAGCTGGTCATGGTCGATCCGAAAATGGTCGAGCTTGCCGTTTACAACAAGATACCGCACATGCTTTCCCCTGTGGTGACGGACGTGCGCAAGGCGGCGAACACGCTGAATTGGGTCGTGATGGAAATGGAAAAAAGATACAGGCTTTTTGCCACGGTCGGCGTGAGGAACATTGCGGGATTCAACACCCGCGAACTTTCCGAAGAAGGCGTGAAGCAGGTCGAAGCGGCGGGGGAATCCGAGCATGTGATTCCGGCCTCGATCCCTTACATTGTGGTTATCATTGACGAACTTGCGGATCTCATGCTTGTGGCCCAGGAGAAGGTTGAGACGGCCATCACGCGACTCGCGCAGCTTTCCCGAGCCGTCGGCATCCACTTGATCCTCGCGACGCAGCGGCCCTCCGTAGACGTGATCACCGGTGTTATTAAAGCGAATTTCCCGGCCCGCGTTGCCTTCAAGGTCGCCTCGGTCGTAGACTCCAGGACCATCCTGGACAACAAGGGGGCTGACAAATTGCTGGGACGCGGGGATATGCTTTTCATACAACCCGGCAGCGACAATATGATCCGGGGACAAGCACCGCTCATTGAAGACGAAGAGATCAATCGCCTCGTGGCTTTTTCAGCCCAGCAGGGGAAGCCGGAATATCACACTGAGATCCAGGCCGCACAGAATAGCTCGATGCCGGGCGGCGCCGGCGAAAAGGACGAGATCTTTGATGAGGCAAAGCGCATTGTATTGACCACGCGTCAGGCCTCGACCTCCTATTTGCAGAGACGTTTAAGGCTTGGGTATTCGCGTGCGGCGCGTGTCGTAGACCAGTTGGAAGCCGCGGGCGTGATCGGCCCTCAGGACGGCGCCAAGCCCCGCGAAATCCTCCTCCCGAATCCCGTCGGCGACTATTCCGAAGCCGCCTCCGTCGATTCCGAATCCAACGACGAAGATAACGTCTAAAAATACTGACCCCGCAGGGGGTTGGCAAACAACATCCTGACGTAAAATCTCAGTCTTTCCCCATGCCACGCCTGCAGATGAGCAATCGTGACCCGAACCATAATTAAAGTGCAAACTTAATTCCTGAAACCATGTCCAAAAAAGTTCAGCGGCGTACAAACGGCGGGTCGAGGAGATAATAAAAAAGGACGAGATCAGCTCTTTTTGACGCCAATGGCTTTTAAGATAATCATTTCGACTTCCTGGGAAAGACTCCGGTATCCGTCTTTTGCCCGTTTTTCCAGTGCTTTCTTGACGGATGGAGTAAGCCGAACTGTTAGCATATCGGTTTTCTTTTCTGCCATGGGAATTATTTTAGGCTTTACGGAATGAATGACAATGCATACAATATATTACATATGATACGAGAGGAAAAATAGTGAAGATTCGAAATTTTGCTGCGAGCGAAAAACCTATGGAATTGTTTTCAGAGAAGTTGTTAAATGTCCTCGGTAGAAGCAGTGATATAAAATAATCATTCTTAATCAGATCGGTGCATAGTCCGGGACCGATACCCCGCATCCGACAAGTTGATGGGATGCTCCGACCCAGTGGATCGCACTGACTGGTGTAAAAATAGGACGGTAATGTTGCAAACAGGATGGCAATCCGCTTGGTCCGTGCTTTTTTTAAGCAAGAATTTCTCAGTTTTTCTCTCGCGGGCATGTTTTTTTTCGCTTTGAATGCGTAGAAATTTTTTCTTGCACAGTTTTTTATTTGTTCGCAACCCATGACTCGAGGTGAAAAATGTTCCGAAGAACTGTTTTAGGCGTTGTATTTGTTTCAACCGTTGTATTTGCATCCACCGCCTTTGCGGGGCGGGTTGATCTCACCACTTACTATCCCGCCCCTTACGGTGAGTACAAGAATTTAAAATCTACGGAGGGTTCCAATTTTGCCACAACCTCCGGCAACGTCGGCATCGGGA
>JBAZJC010000037.1:0-13750 GCA_041651495.1 Candidatus Omnitrophota bacterium
ATCCCCGCAAGGTGTCGCAGATGCCGAGGGCCACCAGCTTTGATCTCAGACACAATGGCTACCAACCAACCTCGGAAGCGTTCATGAAAGCCTGCTCTGCTCTCAGTATCAAGCAAATCTTCACCTCTTGGAACAAAATCCCAAGGGCAAGCCGATACCGAACGCGTCATGCGCACCCTCAGAGGAGCTTGTCTGGCCAAGAGAGTGAGACTTCCCGTTCGAAGTAAACTTCCACGGGCTTACGCCCGTGGCATTACTTGAATTCAAGCTTCGCTTGCCCGCTGTCTTCGTTTCCTTGACTGCGGTGGAATCGATACTAAGAAATGAATGTGCTCCGCCTCAGAATATCTTTCAGGTACGCTAGGGCACCTTCGTCGAAAATCTTGCGCCGATATTTGCTGACGAACACTAAATGATACTGACGGTAGTCCATACTGCTTCACTATATCAAACCACGAAGACCGCGGGACTACTTCATCTACGGACTTACGCCCGTAGAATTGTGGTGGACTATTAAAAAGAGCGCTAAAACAATGGATCCAAAACTGCAACCAGGATTATCCGCATTCGTCACTCAGGTACCTCACACCGGAACAATTTGAACAAAAACATCAACCAAAACCCGAGCTCAGTTCTACAGTTTTTCACCCTGGAAGAAGAAAAAAGTGTCGAGGATTAGCTAAAAAGCAAACTGCTAAAGTTTTTTGGGTAATGGCTGTTTGAAGCAATTGCGATGCGGGATTATGCGGAGACCTCAACCTGTTTTTGTGCCATCATCTCGTTCATCCATCGCTTAACAAGCGGGTTCGCGAAACATTGCGATACCAGGAACTGTCCGTTTTTATCTGGAATGACCCCAAACAGCTTCACAAATTGCTTTTTGGTAAGAGCGGCTGCGACCCAAGCCAGCCAGGATATTCTCTCAATGCCAAACTCGGCGAGATCCGCCGGCGTATGCACAATAATCGTGAAACCTTTATTATCGGAAAGACGATTCAGCTCCTTTTTCAAATCCTTATCCGTCGGGTCATCCTCCCTTAGGTTATCCTGAGACACAAGGGTTGAACCATGCTGAGGATTCGCAACACGGTTCGCTTCCCTCTTAAGATCCTTCACATTATCGGGAACCTTTGTCATACCTAAAATACTTCCGAAGGTCGCTTTTCCCTTATAGGCGATAACCTCGGTGATCACCTGGCTGATCTTCACATCTTCCGGCAGGATCTTTTCGCTCATACTGGCCAGAATCTGATCCACAATCTGGATCACATCCCTCTTTCCTTCTCGCTCAAGCTGGACACGATTCTTCCAGATTGCAAGCAAACGCCTCTCGAAATCGATTTGGCCAGCATATTGCGGGTTATCCGTAAATAACAACTTGTCAAGCTTCTCCATCGTCTCCACTGTAAGCGCAGTGGGCAGGATCTCAGCTTCCGCATAGGTCATATCCTCGAGTTTACCCTCACGGTCCTGCAGGGCATGGACATCTTCATGGATCATTGCATTCACAAGAGTTCCAACCAGGCTGCGAAAATCTTCAATCTTAGCTCCGTCCTGTAACGCGGAAAAGAGATCCTGATTGATAGCCTTTTGCTTATTCGTTTCGTTGTAATAGGCCGGATTCTCATCAAATAACTTCGATTGGAGAACATCGAATGTTTTCCAATCAACCGGTTTCCCTGATATCTCTCCGGCCACACTCGCGGCATAAGACATCGCTTCATTCTGCCGTTTTTCACCCACCGACAAACTCATGATCTTTGTGTATTCCCGCGCAAAAGCTTCCGGAGTAAACACGACCGCCGGCATCACTGGCGCAACTCTCACTAGAGTCTTCCCCGTCCGCACCTGATCCAAGGCTTCCTCCAGCGGTTTCACGGGCGGCATTGCAAGAGATTTGACTGAAACACCGGCTTCCCGTTCCCGAAGCTCATCGCGAGAAGGAATCGCTAATTGGCTGAGATCCTGGACAAAAGGCTTTTCTTGAGTCTGATCAAGGAGGGGCATCAACCCCGTCCGCGCGTTTTTCTCACCCGCCGGCCGAAGTTCCGAACGCGTGGCCGCAACAACCGCGGTCGAGGGGTTCAATAGAACCGCATAACTTTGCACCTTTGTATCCGGTATCCATCCGTCCATCTCCTTACCTAAAAGGACCGTTGCATTTACAACTTCATTCCGCAACAGTTTCGATCCTTTTAAGGTCGTGCCACGAACAACCGTAACACCTTTTTCTTTCAGGGTCTGGAAGGCTCTGGCGTACAGCGATGCTCCGATTCCTCGACCTCTTGCGTTCGGATCTACAACACGATCTAGTATAAACATATCCGAAGCCAATAGCGGCAGGTTTTTGAACGGAGGATCGATTACCGCTTCTCCTTGGCCGATGAGGTGTCTTCCCTTCAGGGATGGATTTTTTGACCAAACCGTAGTTTCCATATCTGCCGCAGAAATAAACGATATCACTCCTCGTAACTGGACCCTTCCAGCAGCATTTCTTCCTACTATGACCATAAAATGCTGATTTTTCGCATCACGCAAGTTCGAATAGATACTTTCGCTCATATATTCTCTTGCCTGCTGCCACGCGTCCTCCTCAGTGATCGTCTTTCCTGCCCGTTTCGCCTCTTCGATCCGATCCCGCATCATGACCCCTAAGAGCGCATAATAGTATTTTCCGGATGGCTCGAAAAATTCCCTGATCTGGTCTGATGGAATTTCCGCATAGCTGTCGCTGTCAGGCCCCATAGGCTCCGAAGTCCATTCCGTCACCTCGATCCCAGCCGCTTCAGTTTCGGCCATATGTTCCTTCGCAATTTCAAACTCTCTAGCCTGAAATTCCGCCATCAGCGATTCCTGATTCGCAAGAGAGATAACATATCCCAAAGACGCTGTCCTTGGATAAACGCCATAATTGACTGCAGGCGAAACATTCGCGGTACGAAACACCGGCAACGAAACTTTTTCTGACGTAACAACTTCCCTAGAGGTGGCCGTTTCCATACCCTTTTCGAGCATACCCATTTTGAATTGCTTTCGAGCATCCTCGGCGCGGACCTCATCGACAATGCCTTTAAACCTTAAGTGCGTCCATTTCGTTTCGCCAATATTAAGCGATTTCTCAAGCGGCATGATTACGGTTTGTTCCATGCCTGTGCTTTTTCCGCCGATAACCTGTGCACCCAAAAGCGCAAGCAGCTTATCATTCGGACCGGTCCGCGCGACAAGGTTTATTCTTCTTTGATCAAGAACCGAAAGTTGGTCATAAACCGTATCATTTTTCTGAACTTCCTGGGCTTGGCGGATCAGCCGTATTTCCGTCTGCGCCACACCCGCATCCGGAGCTTCATAATACTGATCAAGTTTGTCATAAATTTTTTCCATTAACTCCACTTTCTTCGACATCGGTAAACCCGTCATTAACGCTCCTACATCATACATCCTATCATGGGTCCATGTTTGCGCATCGACTGTATCGATATGTTCACTGATTAGCGAAAAATGCTTTTGGGGATTGATGACCAAATTCACAAAAGTCGTTTTGTTTTGCTCTACGATCAATTTCACAAATTTTGCGATCAGTGTCGAAAAAGTGGAATTAATAATCCTGAGCTTCTCTTTTTTCCCCAGAGGTTCTTTCCTTCCGTTTTGAGCATTTTCAACTCGCTGGGTACTAGCATCCGCTGCTTGCTGGATGTCAGGATTTGCATATGAGCCGATCAAAAAGAGTGACCCTCGGACAAAATTCTTGATGTGAGCAAGCGCAAGTTTTTGTGTCTCCAGGGGTTTTCCCATCACCAGAATCGCTTTAAGCTCTCGATATTCATCATCACCAATCTTTTGCTCCTCATCCGCCTTTTTCTCCTTGTTCTCTTTGCGTTTATGATTCAAAATCTTGAGCGCCGTATCCGTATCTCCGACCATGGCAGCAGCCATAAATTTGAAGTAGAATGCAAATACGTCGATCTGCGAAAAATAGAACTGTGAGGACTCAAAAATCGAAATGTATTTCTGACAAAGTTCGAAAAGCTGCTGTCGTTGTTTCCTCTCTGAACCGACTCCTTTCTTCTCTTCTAGCTTTTCGATATCCTCTTGCAACGAAGCCCACACCTTGAAGGGATCCCTGTAATCCGACTGGGTGACATGCAAGTAATACCCCATCTTCTGTTTAAATGAAGATCCCATGTAAGCCGCGACACGATACATACCCTCATAAACTGCGTCTTTTTCTTCTTGCGTGGCGCGCAACAGATAAGTGCCCGCGACATACTCCGCGAAAAAGTCCCGGAAAATCTGCCCTTGCCCGTCGGAGCCGCTTTTCTCCAACCACCCGAGGATCTGTTTACACATTCTCATATCTTCTCCAAGCTCTTTCTCATTAGAGAATGCCAGCATCTCACTTTTCAACTTATCCATGTCCGCTTCCGTCGTCTCATGGAGCATGAACGCACGGATCACAGCCCGCACCGCTTTATCCGGATCCGCCAGCTTACCGTCACGACGCATCATATTGAGTTGCATGATCAGGGTTTTATTATAATACATAATTCCACCCTTGAAATACGCCTGTGTGTCTGCGTTCGGGTCAAACCGGATCTCCAATTTTCCAAGTCGCGATTCAATAAAACGAAAAACATTTTTCTGGATTTCAGATGTTTCCGGATCCTTAATTCTTTTTTGCAGCTCCTCTTTGGTAAGCTCCCTTGTTGATTCGATAAACTTATTATCCACACCAAGCCCGAACGCATACTCAATTTCGGCGACCTGTTTCCCGTACCGCGAAGCCACTGCCAATGCCGCAGTTAAAAGTTTTTCCCTGGCTTCATTTTGGGCGGCGCCAACACCTAATTCGACAGCTTCACGAATCCTTTGACGCGCCGATGTTTCCGGATCTGCTTGTGGCGAAAATTCGCCCATTGATTTCCCCAATGTTATGTCAGTTTTATTCAAACCAAATCTCCGCGCGAGAGCTTCGAAAAAATTCACATTGCTCAGCCATAAGAATTCTTTAGCAACATTATTCAGATCCTCCAGGGTAATTGAACCATTTTTTCGGTTCACAAGGTAAAGACAATCTTCCGCGATCTGAAATTCCTTGACCTGATTGACGGAAAGATTTTTGAGTACGCCAATCCCGCCCAACGCGGTCACTAACGTGTCCGATGGCATTCGAATATCAGGATCCAAAGCTTTGATCGCTATTTCGATATCCACAGCGGTCAATTCCGCTTCGGGTTTTCCGGTCATTTCAGAGGCGTGCTTTCCGACCGTCCCGGCAAGCATGCCGGAGTGGTTCGTCTTCTGTACGGCTTTTTCCTGGAGCAGAACATAATTCATGTCAAAAAGCTGCTGGAGCTCATTACGAACCTCATCAGCAACAAGAAGACCTTTTTTTTCATATTCTTTTTGCAGGCGAATCTGGCGCAAGACCCCATCATCTTTCCTGCTGGCAGCTTTCAAGATCTTTTGGGCCTTCTTTATTGCGACCTTATCGCCGGCAGACATTCTCACACTTGTTCGCCGCATGTCGGCTGCATAGCCGGCAAAATCTTCATCCTTCTCAATACGTTTTGCAAGTTTTTCGAGCTCCATCCCAAGGGCCCTCCCCCAATTACGCTGGGCCACTACCATCGGCAGCAACGCGCCAAAACTAACTGCAGCAACAATCATCTTTATGACGCTCATTTTCTGATTCACTTTGCCTGCAAACCACGAACGCCACTTCCCATGTTCAAGTGTTTTCTCAACGGCACGGTTCAAAAGGCCTTTTTTGTCGGATTGAGTCAAATTCGAGGGAACATCGGCCAGCTTCTGTTTTTTCATTTCTTCTTTATAGGCCTTCACAACATCGACGAACTGGCGCGCGGAAAGACGCCGCAGGCGCGCAATAGCCTTCATTTCGTCCCAATAGTTTCTCACGCTAAGGGCATCGTCCGCATCCAATGCCTTCACTTGTGACAAGCTTTGGACCGCAGCATCGGCATCTGCCGTTTCTGATACTGTTTTCGCACCGGAATCCGCTCGTTTCACGAACCCTGACGGATAGATCCAATTTTCAAGAACCGTGTCATACCACCAGCTCTGGATCGCGGGCCCCCATCGTTTGGCTGTCACAGACAACCCACTCGCAAGAGCCGCAACGAGCCCGGAGACAACCACGATTGGTACTGCGACTGCTCCCAGTGCTAAAAACGTCCCTACAGTCAGACCGCCTGCCACCAGCCCTGCCGCAACGGACATTGCCACAGTCTGCCCCGTATTCGGATCAGCCTCCTTAAAATTGCCGAAACGGGCAGCTACCCATTGATATTTCCACCAGGAGGACGCGAAGGCACGCCGCACATATCCACGCAGATTATTTTCCAGGAACGGCAAATCCTTGATCTTCTTGTCCTCAAGCAGACTTACAATTTTTTGTTGCGTATAACGCGCATCGGCAAGACCAGTTTCGCGCCGTTCTTTGGCAAAAACAGGCGCATACCTGTCCATGAGAATTTTTTGGTCGCTAGCACCACTATTTGCAATATGGAATCGCGCAAGATCTGCATCAAAATGGTCCGAGGTAAGCAGACGACGGAGTTCCATACCTTTTTCGGAATTATCCAAAGATGTCCCCTGCGGTAGCTGCCACTTCAGTGTGCCCCAGATCGCCGCCACCTGCGATAAGCGGTCCGCGATCTGATTGGCGTAATTTGTTCCAAAAAGGCCGTTTTCTGTCAGAAATTTTGCAATCTCTGTCACGTTCCCCCGGATCTTATCCGCATCTAAACCAGAAGTATTCACCGAGAACAACGCCAGAATATTATTCAAGGTTCCCATCACCAGCTGCGCTGTATTACCAGTACCCGTCTGTGAAACCGTCGCTCCAATGGCTGCCAATCCCGGGTTGGAAGCCGTCGTCCCCCATCCGGTGGGCTTCAGCACTCTGTCGATAAATTTACCGGCGGCTCCTGCACCCATATTGGAATCGATGGCCAGCACTTTTTCCCTCGTTTCAGGATTATTGGTCAGTTCTGCCATCTGCACCTGCTGTTTTTCGGATTTTTCGGAAGATTCCTGGCGCGTTTGTTCTGATTTCAGAATATAATCCCCAAAAAGAATGATCGTTTTCACGAAATCGAAGATCGAACCGTCTTGCGTATTGGCAATCGAAAAGCGCCCGGCATTTTCCAGCTTAACCGCTTCTGCTTTAAGAGCATCTAATTTAAACGCCGGTGACCCAGACCCCAAAACTCGCTCGATCATTTCTACCTCATCAAGCCGGAACGCCCGGCGAATGGTTCCGAGATCAAATCCCGCTCCATCCTTCCCAAGCTTTTCGATAAGACTACCGGCCTCGATCCTGCGTCCCCCCTCTTTCTCCAGTTTTCCAAAAAGCTCATTAAAAACAAGCTGGATCTCATTTTTGGCAAAAGCCTCTCCATCAATTCCTTTTTCATCGATTACGGGGTGGGTATCAGAGAAAAGACCGTCTTTGTAATCGCTAATAATATCTTCGAGTTTCTTCATATCACCCGGGATCCCGTAGGCGGAGCTCCACTCAAGTAGTTTCAGAAGCCCTTTGGTCATAATCTCATTACGTAAAAGAGTCGTCACGATCGAACGATTCGCGTTTGACTGAACGACCGCTTCGTTATAGGAAAGATTCAAATTGAGATATTCAATCAATGATTCGTTACCTTTCTCAGCTATTTTTCCGCGAATGAACTTCGTCAACAGATTGACATCATGAGCCTTCGCCGCCATAACGCCCTTGATCTCGATTACAAGCGCTCTATCACGGTTTGCGTCCGTGACCCGTTGTTCGTAAATTTTCACGGTCGTCTCATAGCGCTTTTTGGTCGTCTCATAGCGCTCTTTATCCGTTGCTTGGTCCACGAAATTATCCAGATCCGCAAGTCTATCCCGGGCTATTTTCAGATTGGCTTCCGCTATAACGAGTTTCCTGTCAAAAAAATCTTTAAGACTGTCAGGAAAACGAGCAGCATTCACAATATTGCGAACAACAATCTCGCTATTGTAATACAGCGTCGCGATCCCCGCGTTACTACGGTCACGACCGAGTGCCTGCGCCACAAGAGCGGCGGGCTGATCATCAAATCCCATCAGAAACATGTGCGTCACTGCCTTTGTCCCGCGTTCAAATTTTCCCGCCACGTCGAGAAATGCTTGTACTCTCTCTCCTGGAGACCAATGACTTCTTACTTCCGTTGTCATCTTCTCTAGATCCGCTCGCGCCGCATCATGGCCAGTCGCAATACGAAGACCGCCGATAACAATTTTGAGACTTTTTTCTGAGGCTTTTTCAATACTTCTTTTGACATCTGCAGAAGTCGTCAGCTCAACGGTAAGAATCTCGTCTATGCCTTTATTTTCCAAATAAAGAGTCTGAAGTATTTCACCATTAGGATTTTTTGACTCGATCAACTGTTTGATTGCATCCTTGATCAGATCTTCATAAACGACATCGGTCGCGAGAAAGAAAAGATTCCCGGGCATTATCTTTGAATCCTTCTTACCCACACCGTCCAAACGTTTCGCAATATCCTCCTGAATGGTTTCAATGGCTTTTTGTCTGAGATCCATAACTTTTATCACATCATCTCTAAGTTTATAAGTAGCTTCTGTATCATCAGCATGTCGTACCGGCTTTTTCAAAGATTTGACACTATATAGAGTCTCGAAACCTAACCGGTGGTTTGTATAGAGATACTGGAGATCTGCCATACTTTGACCAAGTTCAAGGCGCACGTTTCCTGTCAAAAGGCTGATCGCTTCGGGAAGCGTCGCAGAAAGACCAACCACCCCCTTCACAAAACTGCTCTGGATCGGTGTTCCCATTTTTGTCCGGAGGCGACCGATCCCTTGAATGTCGTACCACTTTGAAACCAGGTCGATATCAATCGACTCGACCCTTCCATTAGCGTCAAATATCACACCATTCGCTTCGTTCACTGCGAACTTCCTGCCTAACTTCCTGTCTTCTGTATCTCTCCTGATTTTCCATTTGTTTTCTGCACTGCCCTTCTCAAGTATTCCCTCTCCACCTGTAAGGGTTTTATTTGCATCCGCCTCGCCCTCCAGCGCTTGAGCCTTTTCCTGCAAGCGGGGAATATCCGCAAGGTCTTTCTCACGATTTTCTTCCAGAAATTTACAGAGCACCGCAATCTGGAGCGCGACATCGCTGGACTGCTGCTGTTCCTGCAAGGTTTCTCCATCCGTCGGTTTGTGGGTGACAAGACCGTTTATGATCGTTTCCGCCGCCAGTTGCTTTGATCCGAAAAGAACACGGAAAATGGATGAAAAATCAGCATAACGCCCGAACCCAAATTTTGCCCCCTTGCTTTCAAGAAAAATGCGCAACGCTTTACTGTAATGGACCGTTCCATCAGCGGCGATCGCGAACCTCATGGTGGTTGGCGTGATCTCTTTCCCAAATTCATTCCGGAAAGCCGAATATTCCATCTCCATTATTTCCTCAGGTGCCGCACGTTTTTCCTGGATTAGCCTGTAGAAATTCACCCCGTTCCTAATTGCCTTAGGCCCCGCATACTTTGGCCTATTTCCGTCTGCAATAATCGCCTCGACCATGCTAAACGCAGGAATCTGAACCTCATCGAGGATCTGTCTGCCAAGCTTTTTAATAAAATTGTGAAGTTTCTTGCCATCCTTATCCTTGATCGTATTGGCGAGGTGAGTTCTCGTGATAATATCCATTATAAGAACTGCGTTTGGATTATCTCGAAGCACTTTCAAAAGAGCCGCATACTCGTTTTTTCCGTTGGCAACATAATCATTGGCGTTGATGATCCGAATTCCAAGGCAAGCGGCGATCTGTTCGTAGATCACCACATTACCCAATTTTTCTATTTCCAATCCAAAATGCTTCGCGACCGCGTCCTCGTTTTGCAGAAAGATCCCTACACCCTTTTCGTCACCTGTCTTGTGATTGGCGTTATAAAACGCGGCGGCAAGAACCGCGCCCCGGGTCTTTCCGATACCAGTTCCGGCCGAAACGTCAAACCCCTTTTCCAGACCGACCGCTATGAGAAAAGAGGAATCTCCGCGTCCGAAAAAATCAGCAAAAGGCCGGTCCTCAAATTCTTTACTCTTCTTGCCAAACACAAATCCACTTTTGTTATCAAAGGCCGCGATCCCAAGTTGCGACTCCTTCTCTTTACCCTCAATCTTTCGAAGAGCATCCACTGAGATCTCGAACATAGCCGCGAGGAATATGTAATTTCGGAGCGTTGCATCCACGGCTTGATTCACATCCAATTTCTCAAACGCATCTTTCAATGCCTCCTGTTTATTAATGACTGAATCCAGAATCTCCCTCAAGGTTGCTTTTTGTTCCGGCGTCTCAATTTTGCCAAGCCGAAGTCGCTCCACTTCCACGGCAGATTTATTGAGCGCATCCATAAATCCTTTGACAACATCGCTCTGTTCTTTCGCCATAAACATGTTAATCAAACTGTTGTACGTTCGCATAACCGTTCCGCCCATGCCCTTCTCACTGAAGAATGCCCGTTCAAGCATCTGAGAAACATTACTTATGCTTAAGTACTCCGCCAACTCGCCCATTTCAATAGCAGTCGCATTGTGACCCGCTTTTTCCTCCCGAGCAGCAAGCTCCCGAAAATAGGCTTTAAGTCCTTCAAGTCCCTTCCAGGCTGCTTTATTTCGGAACAGAGCGGCATCCTCCACCGCAATGTCGCGCGAAGACTCCTCATCTAACTTGAAAAGCTCTGACTTGAGCCGGTTAATCTGTTCACTGTTTGAAGGATTATCTTCGAGCTTGGAAAGCTCCCCCTTTTTCTCCTCTATCTTGCGTATTCTATCGGCCAGATTTTTATACCATAATTCTCTATCAACAAAAAATGTTTCCGCTTTCTCAACATATGCCTGATAGTCTTTGTCCGGAACTTGCGTCTGAACATCTCGCTCAGAGTCAGAAAGTACAGGTTTTTTAAAAAGAGGTTGAAGCTTATCCAAAGCCCCGAGGCCGAGTTCACGAAACGGTTTGACGGTTTCAAGATATTCTGTAGCATTTTTTGATCGTGCCGCGAGCTTGTCAAAAATCGCCGTTTTGAAAATCTCTTTGAGCCAATCGCCCTTCGTTTGGGCATTTTTTAATTTAATCAGATTTTGCCCCACTCCCAATTTTTCTCCGGCTTCGAGAGATGCCCGCTCCATCGCATAATTGATCTTCGCCGTGGCGATCTCGGTATTCGGGGTATCCAGAACCTTGGCCAGAAGTTCTTCGGAAGCCATCCGTTCATTCGTCTTCGCTGTTTCCCTTAACGTAATTATATTAACAAGCAAATTGATCACCTCTGCTGGGGAATTCTTTGCCAATTCCTGAAGAAGTTCAGTCTCTTGCGACATGCCCACGGTCGGGGCCTCAGGATTAATGATCGAGTTAATAACGCCTATGAGAGTTTCATCTTTTGCGTCTTTCGATTTCAGCACAGTTATTGCCTTCTCGATAACGCGATCCCCCATCTCTCCAAAAGCCTGAACAAGAGCCTCCTTATTCCGAACGATCTCAAGCTTACCTATTCCAGCAACATGTATAAAACCATTACCCTTCGCAGCGGCGTTTGCGATCTGCGACTGAGTATGCTGTTCAAATATCACCCGTCCCTTTACGAACCACACAAAATTATTGACAAAGTTGCTATTCCCTTTATCAAGCCCAAGGACTCCGGCCACTCGATCGAACACGCCCTTGTTATCTGCTCCTTCATTGTCCGGCCCGGAAATTGCCGAAAGAACAGTATTCTTATCCATTTCAAGCAACCGCTCGAAAAAAGATTGGCGTACGGACCCCTCCGCTGTATATTTCCCGAGTTCCTCGATAGATGAATTCGTCCGGATTACCCCCGCATCCTTCAGGACATCCGCCATGGGCTTTGAAGTTTCTGCCGAATCCATTTTTTCAAGAATTTTCGAAAGTTCTAGAACAGTAAAGCCAGCATTCGCTAAAAGGCTGTAGAGTTCCATGCTTCTGAGCGCTTTCACTGCCTCACCATAACTTTTTTCCGCTCCAATCATTGTCAACTTGACGCCCAATGTTTGCTCGACGATCTCGGCATCAAAGTTTTCTTTTAAGATCTTCGTCACCTCTTTTTCATCACTAAAACGGGGTTGCCCCTCCCTCGCAGGAAGCTTTTCCCGGACCGTCTCAAACATCCGGCTCTTCGTCATATGCTGCGGTAGTAAGAAGAAAAGCAGGTCTTGCGCTCGGGCCAGAATCTCCGTATCGCTCAAATGGGTCATACCGAGCTCGTTCGTCGCCTTCAGAAGAGGCTCAAAGATCATTCCGCTCAAAAGAGGCACCATCTCCGTCACGGCCCATGCGGAACTCGCAAAGGCGACCGGATTTAAAAATGGGCTGAGAAGATGTTGAAGGAATTGCCTGCCAAAGGCGCTCTGTTGCAGGAATCTGGTAAGCCGCCCGGCGGCCTTTTCCATTCCCATCCGCCCCAAAGCCTCGGTCAGGCCAAAACCCGAGAAACTAAAATTCGATCCCGCGGTTTTGGTGAGCGCTTCGATCCAGGCCGACGGTCCACTGAGAACATTGCGACCCATCCGCCCTAGGGCGCTCTCAACCTTAGCGAATCCCATATTTCCGAAAATCGAAAGAAGCGGACCGAGAGAGAACCCCTGCATGAATGTTCCCCAAACTCCTTTATCGTCCCTACCATCCCCCAGCCAGAACTTTCCCGAAAAAACATCCTTTCCTTCGATCAAGCCGAGGAAAACACTGAACTGCGCCCAGCCGAACCCCTGCTGGATCGCGTGACTCGAATACCCCAAGACGGTATTCCAAGCCTTCGCTCCGATCCCTTTGAAACTGTCCTGGAACATCAGTTTCGCAAAGATAAGCCCGTCCTTTTCGGCAGCGAAGCGCGAGGACATATTCGCAAGGTTCTTGATCGGGTTGAATTTTGCGAGGGACACACCCTCCATTCCGATTATATCTTTTACACCAAGTTTTCCTTCCGCGAGGAAGAAGGTCTTCGAGCCAACCGCCAGAAAAGCAATAGCACTCAGAAACATGATCCCCTTGCCAATATTTTCGAGGTTTTCTCCGAAGCTCGCAGAGAATTTAAAATGCCGAAGTTGATTTCCTACGACATAGGTAATACCCCCTGTCACAAAAATCGCCTGCCCGACGGTTGTAGCCTTGATGACGCTGGCCTTCGCCCAATATTTTTGAATAGCCGTAACTGGCGCCTTTCCCGCAGCGCTATTCAGTTCCTTGCCTTCAGCTTTGAGAGTCTTAACTAATGCGGACGAACCCAAAATCAGGATTCCAATTGCTCCGATACCTACACCGAACAATTGGAGGACATGCTTGCCCCGACCCTCTGGAAGGATCGCTCCAACCATGTAAATTCCTGCCCCTGACAAAATAAGCGTAAGCCCTTTATGTTTGAAAAGGACATTCTTGTAAGCAACAGCGCCTGTTTTAATGCCACCCCAAACGGTTCCAGGAATACCAGCCCTTCCGGCCCACGTCGTTTTCAGTGTATTTACGATACTGCGCCCGAACCCTTTGAAACTGCCACCCGGCATCATTCGACTGATATTAGTCCCCACCGTTCCCCAAAACGACTTCCATATGTTCCCGAACGTTCTCGCCAGTGCTCCCTCCGCACCGTGCTGTGCAAGGATTTTCATATAGATCTGTTGCCCGTTCAGAACCGATTCCTTGACCGCCGTCCTGACCCCGGCAGGCAGGAAT
>JBAZJC010000038.1:0-13548 GCA_041651495.1 Candidatus Omnitrophota bacterium
TCTTATTGTGATGGATGAAGATTCCTGCATGGTGGACGTCGCAAGATTTTTCCTGGATTTTGTGCAGGATGAATCGTGCGGCAAGTGTGTGCCGTGCCGTGTCGGGACCAAACGCATGCTCGAGATCCTGGAGCGCATCTGTGCAGGTCAAGGCGAGGAGGGCGATGTTGAAAAATTGGTCCGGTTAGGTCTCCAGATCAAGGAAACTTCGCTCTGCGGTCTGGGACAAACGGCTCCCAATCCCGTCCTTTCAACGATACGTCATTTTCGTAAAGAATATGATCAACATATCCGGGAACGGCATTGCGAAGCGGGTGTCTGTCCGTCCCTGGTCCGGGCTTCATGCCAGACCGCGTGTCCCGCAGGGGTCGATGTTCCGGGTTTTGTGTCGCTGGTGGGGGAGAAACGCTATGCGGAGGCGCTCAAGCTTCATCGTGAACGGAATCCTTTTGCTGCGGTCTGCGCCCGTGTTTGTTTTCATACCTGTGAAGACAAATGCCGCAGGGCGACTCTCGATGATTCGGTTTCGATCCGTGGCATCAAACGTTTCATGGTCGATCAGGAAGTGGTGATCCAGGTGCCTGAGGTCCGGCACAATGAGCAGAATGCGGCGCGCAAAATAGCGATCGTTGGGGCAGGCCCCGCGGGCCTTTCCTGTGCTCATTTTCTGGCAAGACTCGGATACCGGCCCACCGTGCTCGAGTCGGAGCCCAGACCGGGAGGGATGCTGGTGCAGACGATCCCGGCATACCGGCTGCCGCGTGAAACTCTTGCGCGCGAAATACGGATGATCGAACAATTAGGAGTGACGATCGAGACGAACAAACGGCTGGGAAAGGATTTTACGTTGCAGGAATTGCGTGACAAAAAGTATGACGCGATCTTCATCGGGATCGGGGCTCCCGAATCTTTCGGGCTCGGGATCATGGGCGAGGATGCTGACGGGGTCGTCATGGCCCTCCCGTTCTTGAGGGAATATAACATTCGAGGGTCCGTGCCTGTCGGGAAAAAAGTGGTGGTGGTAGGCGGCGGGAATGCGGCTATCGATGCCGCCAGGACCGCGCTTCGTCTGGGTGCTGAGAGCGTGACCGTTCTTTACCGCCGGAGTCAGGAAGAAATGCCAGCTTATGCCGAGGAGGTGCGCGAAGCGGTCTATGAAGGGATCAAGCTGATGCCGCTCACGCATCCCGTGGAGATATTGAAGAACCCGAAGGGCAAGGTTACCGGGGTGAAGTGCATGACCATGAAGCTCGGTGAATACGATCGCAGTGGACGCCGGTCTCCGGTTGTGGACGGGACCAACCAGTTTACGCTTGAGGCGGACCAGGTGATCGGAGCAATCGGACAGACGCTCCAGGCCGGGAAACTTTTTGAGCTTAAGGATGCTGAGATCAAGATGACCCCCAATAAATTCATTTATGCGGATTCCGTGACTGGCCAGACGTCTATTCCTGGAATTTTTGCCGGAGGTGATGCGGCATCGGGGCCTTGGTCCGTGGTCGCGGCGGTCGGCGCCGGGGAAAGGGCCGCCTTCGGTATTGACCAATTTCTGACGGGTGAGGATCATGCTTTCTGGCGGGAGGAAAAGGTTCCAGATACGGATTTTGATCCCGATGTGGATCCCGTGCCTTATCCGCGCGAAGCCGTACGTTCAATCCCGGTCGAAAAGCGGAAACATAATTTTGATGAAGTGGAACTCTCATGGAATGAGAACGTGGCGCAGCGCCAGGCCAAGCGTTGTCTTCGTTGCGATTACGGTAAAACGGTCACCCGGAGAGGGAGCAAATAATGCCCAAGGTCTTCGTGAACAACCAGGCGGTGGAAGTCAAACCGGGCGCTACTATTTTGGACGCGGCCAGGACCCTTGGGGTCGAGATACCGACCCTTTGCTACCTTGAGGGCAAATTGCCGATCGGGGCCTGCCGTGTTTGTCTCGTGGAGGTGGAAGGAGCAAAGACGCTTGTGGCTTCCTGTTCCACACCCGCATTGGACGGAATGAAGATCCATACCAACAATAAAAGAGTGCGCGAGGCGCGACGGACAGTTGTGGAACTGATCCTGAGCGAACATGAAGGAAGTTGCCAATATTGCACGCGGAGTGAAGATTGCGAATTAAAAAAGATCGCGTCGCATTTGGGGATCGAAGACATCCACTATAAGGGCGAAAAGCCGGTGGCCCAAATTGATAACAGCACGCCCGCACTCGTACGTGATTCCGGAAAATGTATCAAATGCCGCCGCTGCGTGACGGTTTGCCGGGAGATACAGGGCGTGGGGGCTTTGTTCCCGCAGAAACGCGGTTACAAAACGATCATCGGCCCGGCTTTCGCAATGAATCTGGACAGCGTCGCTTGCGTCCAATGCGGCCAGTGCGCGGCCATTTGTCCGGTGGGTGCGATCCAGGAAAAGAATGACATCGATAAGGTCTGGGAAGCGCTGGAGGACAAGACCAAACACGTTGTGGTGCAGACTGCGCCGGCAATCCGCGCGGCTCTGGGGGAATGTTTTGGTTATCCTCCCGGGACTCTGGTGACCGGCAAAATGGTGACGGCCTTGCGACGGGTCGGTTTTCACGCGGTTTTTGACACTAATTTTACGGCCGACCTGACCATTATTGAAGAGGGAACGGAACTTCTGATGCGGCTCAAAAAGGCTTTGGTCGAGAAACAGCCTGTGTCGCTTCCGATGTTCACGAGCTGCTCGCCGGGCTGGATCAAATTCGCGGAATATTATTATCCGGAATTCCTGCCGAACCTCTCCTCCTGCAAATCGCCGCAGCAGATGTTCGGGGCCCTGGCAAAGACTTATTACGCGACCCAGAAAGGCGTCAAACCCGAAGACATGGTTGTTGTTTCGATCATGCCGTGTACGGCCAAAAAATTCGAGGCCCAGCGTCCGGAAATGAATTCAAGCGGAGTTCAGGACGTGGATTATGTCCTGACCACCCGGGAACTCGGGTTCATGATCGAGTCGGCCGGGATCGATTTCAGGTCGTTGGAGGACGGTGCGATGGATTCTCCGCTCGGGATTTCGACCGGAGCCGCGGATATTTTCGCCAACACGGGCGGAGTGATGGAAGCGGCGCTGAGAACGGTCTATGAGATCGTGACAGGCCGTGAGTTTCCGGCAACCGATCTGCGCCTGGCCCTCGTGGAAGGGCTTCAGGGGATCAAGGAGGCATCGCTTGTGATTACCGGGACCGTTCCGGAATGGTCCTTTTTAGAGAATGTGGAAGTCAAGGTGGCGGTGGCCCACGGGCTTGCAAATGCCGCTCATCTTCTGGATCAGATCAAAGAGGGAAAAGTGAATTATCATTTTATTGAGATCATGACCTGTCCCGGCGGCTGTATCGGCGGGGGAGGCCAGCCGCGCTACACGGATGACGCGGTCCGTTTGGCGCGAATCAACGCCATTTACAAAGAAGACGCGGGAAAGAAACTCCGGAAATCCCACACCAATCCCCAGGTCAAAAAACTTTACGACGAGTTTTTAAAGAAGCCTCTCGGCGAAAAGTCCCACCATCTGCTCCATACGCATTACCACGAACGCGCCAAGGTTTAGGGACCATTTTTTCATTGCAGGATTCCATAAAATTTGGTAATATTTTAATCGTTCAGTTTTTCACGAATCAATTATGAAAAAACTTCCTCGGAAGACTATCACAAGGGTCCTTCTTTACATACGGACCCTCGAAAGTTTGATCAAGGAAAAACGCTATCTTGTCTCCTCGAAGCAGCTCTCGGAGATCACAGGACTTTCGGACGTCAAGATCCGCAAGGACATTTCTAATTTCAAGAAGATCGGAAAACCCCGGATCGGGTACAAGACCGAGGATCTGAAGAAGACGCTGGAGGATTACCTCCTCCAGGGCAACACGGTTCGAATAGTTCTTTTTGGGGCGGGGAATCTGGGATCCGCGATCCTCAAGTATCCGGGGTTCCATCAGGACAAAGTCAAGTTGGTCGCGGCCTTCGATGTCGCACGGAACAAGATCGGCAAGAAGGTCGAGGGGGTGCGGATCTATCCCGTGGACCGCTCGGCCGAAATTATCAAACGGTGCCGGGCGGATATCGGGATCATTGCGGTCCCTAAAGAACATGCTCAGGAAGTCGCAGATTATATGGTATTATCAGGTCTCTGCAGGATCGTTAATTTTGCGCCTTGTTCGATCAGCGTTCCGGCTAAAGTGCAGATCCGCAACATCGATTTTACCATTGAGTTCTTGTCGCTTTTTTGTGACACTCAGAAATAGACGTTCTTGAAAACGCCGGGGAGGTGGTCATGGAATACGATTCCAAAAAACTTTTAAAACAGTTCAATGAGTCCATGGTGGATATCCGTAAGACTATCCCCAAGGAATACGAAGCGTTCATAAATGAGAAAGAGACGATTCTTAAATCCGGTAAGATCCCGGAAAAGACCAAGTGGCTGCTTCTTCTTGTGGCGAGCGTGACCCAGAAATGTCCGGTCTGCATCCCGCGTGCGGTCCAGCATTGCATCGATGCCGGATGGACCAAAGAAGAGATGCTGGAGGCTTGTATGGTCGCGGTGCTCGTGGGCGGCTCCAGCGCCATGACTTATGTGACGTTGGTGGATAAAGCTATCGAACAGATGAAAAAGTAGAAAAAAGATACGGCCAAACGAAGCCAATTTTTTGCATTTTTTTCTGAAGGGCGAATTAGACTAGCCCTAGCAACCTTTGATGAAAAGAAAATAAGAGGCTGGGACAAGGAGTTCTTGCATGGATAAAGAGCTTATGGAGCGAGAGGTCAAAGAGATTGCGGATTCCTGGAAGGGGAAAGAGGGGAATCTCATCATGGTGCTGCACGACATTCAGAACCGTTACGGTTATGTGCCGCGCGAGGTCTCGCTTGTGCTTTCCGAGATTTTAGACGTGCCTCTTGCCCGGATCTATGAGGTGATCACGTTCTATCACTTTTTCCGCCTGACCCCTCCTGGGAAGCATACGATCTCTGTTTGTATGGGAACGGCCTGCTATCTTAAAGGGAATGCCGAAGTTTTGGAGGAGTTGGAGCATCTTCTTTGCGTGAAACCCGGGGAGACGACCAAAGATGGCCAATTTCATTTGGAAATGGTGCGTTGTCTGGGGTGCTGCGGCTTGGCGCCGGTGTTGAAGATCGGCGAGAAGATTTATGGCGGCATAAAGAAAAAAGATATCGGCGATATTATCGCGCATTATTCTGAAGAAGGCGAAGCCAAGGCGATCGTGTGACGGGGAGGAAAAATTCCTATGATTAAAATAACGAAGAAGGACCTGGAATCCATAAAAGAAAAGCATAACGGAGCGGACCACAATTGGATCAAGGTGGGCTTCAGCACCTGCGGGGTCGCGGCCGGGGCCAAGGAAGTCTACGACACGCTCATTGAGGAAAAACGCAAGCATAGTGCTGATGTAGAGATTAAAAAATGCGGGTGCGTGGGGATGTGTTCGGCCGAACCGCTCGTGGAGGTTCATATCAAGAACATGCCGACGGTGTTCTACGGCAAAGTCGATAAAGAGGTCGCGACCAAGATCATGGAAAAGCACGTATGCGGCAAGATGCTCGTGAACGACCGGATTTACGATTTAAAGCTCAATTGAGGATTTGGAGAAGGTATGGGAAAGACGGTTTTCATTAAAGATACGGCGATCACGGGAAAGGACAGGACGCGGGACTTTTACGGGGTGTTCCTCGGGATCCTGAGAGAGAAAGGGCTGGAGAACGAGGTCCAGCTCGTGCGTGTCGCGGATATCGGCATCTACGGTCAAGGCATGACCGTCCGGGTGTTACCGGAAAATTTTCTCTATACGAACGTCCAGGAAAATGATATTCCGGCGATCGTTCTGGAAAGCGTGGTCGGAGGCAAGCCTGTTCAGGGCAGATCAATCACACAACCTTCCAGACAGCTCCGTATCGTGCTCCGCAATTGCGGCGTGATCGATCCGGAAAGCATTGAGGATTATATCGCGCGGGATGGGTACCAGGCTCTTGCCAAGGTCTTGGGGGGTTATACGCCGGAGAAAGTTATTCAGGAAATGAAAACCTCCGGACTTCGTGGCCGCGGCGGTGCCGGCTTTCCCACAGGAATAAAATGGGAAATCACGCGCAAGGCTCAGGGCGATCAGAAATATATGATCTGCAACGGCGATGAGGGTGATCCGGGAGCGTATATGGACCGCAGCGTGTTGGAGAGCGACCCTCATTCCGTGATCGAAGGGATGATCATCGGGGCCTATGCGATCGGTGCCTCTAAAGGATATTTCTATATTCGTGCAGAATATCCGCTTGCGATCGAAAGGATCGAAAAAGCCATCCTTCAGTGCCGCGAACGCGGGATTCTAGGTGAAAATATTCTCAGTTCGTCTTTTAATCTGGATCTGGAGATCCGGCTTGGCGCTGGTGCTTTTGTATGCGGTGAAGAAACAGCGCTGATCGCCTCAATTGAAGGCAAACGCGGTTATCCAAGCCCGCGGCCTCCTTTTCCGTCCATCAAAGGGCTTTGGGGAAAACCAACCTGCATCAATAACGTTGAGACGCTGGCGAATATCCCGGTCATTTTGATGAAAGGCGGAGCCTGGTTCGCAGGTATAGGGACCGAAAGTTCCAAAGGGACCAAAGTGTTCGCGGTCACCGGGAAGGTGAAGAATTCAGGTCTTGTGGAGGTTCCCATGGGTACCGCGATCGAAGATATCGTCTACGGGATCTGCGGTGGGGCCATGACCGGGAAAAACGTCAAGGCGATCCAAACCGGCGGTCCTTCCGGCGGCGTGATCCCGAAAGAATTTTTCCAGACCAAAGTGGATTATGAAAGTTTGCAGAAAATGGGTTCCATCATGGGGTCCGGCGGTATGATCGTCATGGACGAGGACGATTGCATGGCGGATATCGCGAAATTCTATCTGGGTTTTTGCGTGGATGAGTCCTGCGGTAAATGCGCCCCATGCCGTATCGGCGGGACACAAATGCTGAGGATCCTCAAAAAAATCACCGACGGGGAAGGAACTCAAAAAGATCTTGGACAGCTGGAGCAGATCTCGTTTGCCATGCAAAAAGCGTCGCTTTGTGGGCTTGGGCAAACGGCCCCCAATCCGGTGCTTTCGACCCTGCGTTATTACCGGGCCGAATATGACGCGCATGTAAATCAAAAAAAATGCCCGGCCTGCAAATGCGCCAAGCTGATCCGGTTTTTGATCCTTCAGGACAAGTGCGTAAAATGCGGCATGTGTTTTAAGGCCTGCCCGGTCAATGCCATTTCCGGCAATCGTGAGAGCGGCTATCTGATCGACCAGACGAAATGCATCCGTTGCGGGCAGTGTTTTGAAGTCTGCAAGCCGCGCGCGATCAGCCGTAGCTGATTTATTCAGGTTTTTTATCATAAAAAGGTGAAATAATATGGTGAAGGCGATTATTAACGGACTAAAAGTGGAAGTCCCCGATGGGACTACGATCCTGGACGCGGCCAAGAAAGCCCAAATCAAGATACCAACCCTCTGTAAACACCCGGATTCCTACCTGCATGCTTCCGCAGCCTGTGGCATCTGCCTTGTGCGTGTAAAAGGCTCCAGAAAAATGCTTCGGGCTTGCTGCACACCGCTTGAAGAAGGTATGGATATCATTACCCATGATCCCGAAATCGTGTCGATCCGCCGGACGGTAGTCGAACTCTTTCTCTCCAATCATCCCAACGAGTGCCTGACTTGCGGACGTAATAATAACTGCGAATTGCAATCGCTTGTGGCGGATTTCGGGATCCGGGAGGAATTCTACGAAAAGATCGTCAAGGATATCCCCAAAGACGATTCGACGGGGAATATCGTTCTGGAACCCCGCAAGTGCATCAATTGCGCCCGTTGCGTGGACGTGTGCCAAAATGTTCAGGATGTCTGGGCGCTCACGTTTCTTTATCGCGGATTCAATACAAGAATGGCCCCCGCGGGGGACATCAGCCTTGCGGATTCTCCCTGCGTGCGCTGCGGCCAGTGTGCCGCTCATTGTCCGACGGGTGCGATCGTTGAAAAGGACGATTCCATGCTCGCGTGGAAAGCGCTTCGCGATCCGGAACAATACTGCGTGGTCCAGATCGCTCCGGCGGTGCGCGTGGCGCTCGGAGAGGCTTTTGGATTTCCGATCGGGACTAACGTAACGAAAAAGATCTATACGGCTCTCCGGCGCATGGGTTTC
The DNA here is from genome assembly GCA_041651495.1 of Candidatus Omnitrophota bacterium. Classification (GTDB taxonomy): domain Bacteria; phylum Omnitrophota; class Omnitrophia; order Omnitrophales; family Aquincolibacteriaceae; genus Aquincolibacterium. Next base: position 8,184 of record JBAZJC010000038.1, read on the forward strand.
AAGGCGATTTTTGATACAAATTTCAGCGCGGATGTCACGATCATGGAAGAAGCAAGCGAATTCATCGAGCGTTTCATCCATAAAAAAGGGCCTCTTCCGCTTATTACAACCTGTTGTCCTTCGTGGGTGGATTTTATGGAAAAATTCCATCACGATATGATCCCGCATTTTTCATCCGCGAAGTCGCCGCATGAAATGATGGGGGTGTTGGTGAAGACCTATTATGCGGAAAAGAACAAGATCGATCCCGCAAAGCTCAAGGTGATTTCGGTGATGCCGTGTACGGCCAAGAAATTTGAGATCTCGCGGAGCCACGATATGTCGGCCTCCGGATTTCAGGATGTGGACGTGGTGCTCACGACCCGGGAACTTGCCCGCATGATCAAACAAGCCGGTATTGATTTCTCGAATCTTCCGGATGGGGAATGTGACCCTATCCTGGGCGACTACAGCGGTGCCGGAACGATCTTCGGGGCGACGGGGGGTGTGATGGAAGCTGCGCTCCGGACGGCTTATACTTTTGCGACAGGCAAAAAACTTTCCAAAGTTGAATTCGAAAACGTCCGCGGACTAAAGGGTGTCAAAGAAACTTCGGTCAAGATCGACGGCGCAGAAGTCAAAATCGCTATCGCGCACGGTCTGGCGAACGTGGAGTATGTGCTTAATCAGGTCCGGAAAGCGCAAAAGGAAGGCAAACCGCTCCCGTATCATTTTATTGAGGTCATGGCTTGCCCCGGCGGCTGCGTGGGCGGCGGCGGGCAGCCGTATGGCGTTACGGACGAACTTCGCACGGCTCGCGCGAAGGGTCTCTATTCGGATGACGAGGCCCAAACAGTTCGTTGTTCGCACGAGAATCCGTACGTGCAGCAGCTTTATAAGGAGTTCCTTGGCAAGCCTTTGAGCGAGAAGTCCCAGCGCTTGCTTCACACAAAGTATCAACCGCTTCCGATCTACAGGCGTTAAGTTCTTTTATAGTCGGATTTCCTGCGGCAAAGGACGAGTGAAAATTGTCCGGAGACTAAGGGAAAAAGAATGAAGGTTCTTTTCAACCCCGGAATTGTCTCAGGAGAGGCGATCCCGGGGTTTTGTTTTTATAGGGGAGAATTTTAACGGAGGAAAGTCATGAATAAAAGACTGGGGTTTGTCGGGGTCATTGTGGAGGACCGTAAGAAGGCGGCGCACGAGGTCAATGAACTGCTTTCTGAATGTGGCGATATGATCGTTGCGCGCGTCGGGATACCGTACAAGGAACGGAAATGCTGTGTCATCACACTGATCGTGGACGCGACGACGGACCAGCTGGGGTCGCTCACCGGAAAACTGGGCGCGCTTGACGGAGTTTCTGTGAAATCGGCACTGACGAAAACTTAGGAGAATTCAACGTGAATGACCGTATCGAAAAAGATCATCTCGGCGAGAAGAAAATACCTGAGAACGCTTTTTGGGGCATCCACACTCAGCGAGCGCTTGAAAATTTCAGGTTGAGCAGGTTTTGTGTTTCTCCAAATCTGATCCGTGCGCTAGCCATGATCAAAAAAGCGGCATGCCTGGCAAACCGGGAGCTCGGCTATCTTTCTGAGGGAAAATCCCGTGCGACCCAAATAGCCTGTGATGAGATTCTTGAGGGGAAATTTCCGGACGCGTGGCCGCTCGATGCGCTTCAGGGGGGTGCCGGCACTTCCACAAATATGAATGTCAATGAAGTGATCGCGAACCGCGCGAACGAGATCCTAGGCGGCAAAAAAGGCCAGTATGAATTCGTTCATCCCATCGAGGACGTGAACATGCACCAGTCCACGAATGATGTTTATCCGACGGCTCTGAAGGTGGCCGCGATCCTGGCTCTCAGGGAGCTCAGCCAAAAGATTGCGGAACTTCAAGGTGTGTTTCAGCAGAAGGAAAAAGAGTTCGCGTCGGTCGTGAAGATCGGAAGAACAGAACTTCAGGAGGCGGTTCCTATGACACTTGGGACGGAATTCTCCGCTTTCTCGGAAGCTTTTGCGAGGGATCGTTGGCGGACATTTAAATGCGAAGAGCGGTTGAGGATCGTGAATCTCGGCGGAACTGCGATCGGGACAGGTTTGGGGGCGCCGCAGGATTATATTTTTCTGGTCAGCGAAAAGCTGCGGGAGATCACCGGTCTCGGCTTGAGCCGGAGCGAGAATCTCGTCGATGCGACGGCGAATGCAGATCCCTTTGTAGAAGTTTCGGGGATCCTGAAGGCCCATGCCGCTAATTTAATCAAAGTCGCGAACGACCTTCGGCTCATGAATCTTTTAGGCGAAATCAAAGTGCCGAGGCTTCAGGCGGGATCTTCGATCATGCCTGGAAAAATCAATCCCGTTGTTCTGGAAGCTGTGATCCAGGCGGGGCTAAAGGTGATCGCAAACGATCTGTTGGTCACAGAGGCCGTGACGCGAAGCACATTTCAGATCAACGAATTTATGCCGCTTTTGGCCCATGCTTTTCTGGAATCTTTGGAGATCCTTCATAACACGAACGAGGTTTTTTCCGGATATGTTTCGGGTATTCAAGCGGACCCCGTGAAATGCCGTGAATATTTTGACCATTCAGAAGAGATCGTGACGGCCTTCGTGCCATCTATCGGCTATGAAAAAGCAGGGGATCTCTTAAAACAATTTCACGCCTCGCAGGAAAAAGGACTAAGGAAGTTTTTGGAAGAGCAATTAGGCAAGGAGGTTGTCGCCAAAGCACTGTCGCCTCAAAACCTTTTATCATTAGGTTACCGAAAAAATGGAAAAAGCACCTAAATCTCTCCGGCTCCAGATCGGGCTTTTCGGCCGGACCAACGTCGGGAAATCGAGTTTTTTGAACATGGTGGCCGGACAAGATGTTGCTATTACGTCGCCGGTCCCCGGGACCACAACGGACGTGGTGGAAAAGACCATGGAACTTCTGCCGATCGGGCCCGTGGTGTTTCTGGATACCGGGGGTATGGACGACAGTTCGGCGCTTGCGGAAAAAAGAATTCAGAAAACGAAAAAGATCTTTGAACGGGCCGACATCCTTTGTTTGATCGTGGAGTCCAACAAGTGGACCGCGTTTGAAGACGCTATTTGTGATGAAGCTGTTTCGAGAAAGACGCCTCTGATCATCGTGGTGAATAAGGCGGATCTTGAGGCACCGGATCCTTTGTTTGTTGAAAATCTCAAAGGAAAAACGAAGAGTATCCTGCCTTGTTCAAGCGTCAATTTCCCCCAAAGGGATGTTTATGTAACAGCTTTCAAAAAAGAACTTCTGGAAGTATGCCCGGAGGATTTTCTTAAGCCCCCGCCACTCATCGGAGATCTTTTACCCGCAGGAGGGTTGGCGGTTTTGATCGTTCCGATCGATCTTGAAGCTCCGAAAGGACGGCTAATCCTGCCCCAGGTGCAGACAATCCGGGATGTTTTGGATAATGACGCGGTCGTCGTGGTGGTCAAGGAGCGGGAATATCCTCATCTCCTGAACCAGCTTAAGACGCCGCCGGACATCGTGGTGTGCGATTCACAAGTGGTGCTTAAAATGACCGGGGACACACCGGCCTCGGTCAAATGCACGACTTTTTCGATTCTCTTTTCAAGACTCAAAGGAGATCTTGTCGAGATGGCCAAAGGCGTCACAGTAATCGATACTTTAAAAGCCGGGGACAAGGTTTTGATCGCCGAAGCCTGCAGCCATCACGCGGTGGAAGATGATATCGGCCGTGTGAAAATCCCGCGCTGGCTCCGGCAATATGGGGGGGCGGATCTTGATATCCGGACCTGTGCGGGCCGTGATTATCCGGAACATTTAGAGGATTATAAACTCGTGATCCATTGCGGCTCCTGCATGTTGACACGTCGGGAAACACTTTCAAGGATTCAGCAGGCGAAACAAAAGGGTGTACCCATTACTAATTACGGGATTGCGATCTCATTTGTTCAGGGAGTCCTCGAAAGAACGCTCGCTCCTTTTCCTGCAGCCCTGAATGCTTATCGAAAAGAGCAACAAGCTATTTAAAATAAGGCCGTGCGATGATGCCTCAGATCGAAGACACCCAAATCTGGATCAAGAACCGGATCAAACCGGATCAGATCGACCGCTTTCTCGATCAAGGCCAGGATTTCATTGATGACAGCGCGATCTGGAAAAAAATTGAAACGGCCCGGGAGCCTGATGTTTCTGCCGTGCGTGCCATTCTCACTCGCTCGCTCGCCATCCAAACGCTTACACCGGAAGATCTCGCAATATTGATGCGGGTGAAGGCCCCCGGAATGCTGCTGGAAATGGAGGCCGCGGCCTTTCAGATCAAGAAAAAAGTTTATGACAACCGCATCGTGACGTTCGCGCCTCTTTATATGGGAAATTATTGCGTTAATAACTGTGCGTATTGCGGGTTCAAGCAGGAGAATGTTAAGGCGAAGCGCCGTGTCCTTTCGATGGAAGAGATCCGCAGAGAGGCTGAAAGCTTGACCGGGAAGATCGGTCACAAACGTATTATCGCTGTCTACGGGGAGCATCCGCTGACCGGGATTGATTATATCCTTGAGAGTATGAAAACGATCTATGACGTCAGGGTGCCGACGAAGCACGGCTACGGTAATATTCGTCGCATCAATGTGAATGCCGCGCCGATGTCGATCGAGGAGCTTAAACGCCTCCGCGACGGGGGACTTGGGACCTATCAGGTATTTCAGGAAACCTATCATCATGAGACCTACGCGAAACTTCATCCGAAAGGAACGCTCAAATCCGATTATCGCTGGCGGCTTTATGCCATGCATCGTGCGATGGAGGCTGGAATCGATGACGTGGGTATCGGGGTCTTGTTCGGACTTTATGACTGGCGTTTTGAGGTGATGTCGCTTCTGTGTCACGCGATCCATCTCGAAACAAAAATGGGGATCGGTCCGCATACAGTGTCATTTCCGCGCATGGAGCCGGCGCTCAACTCCGAATACGCCGAACATTCCCCCTATAAGGTATCCGACGAGGATTTCAAGAGGATCATCCTGTTGATCCGTCTCGCCATCCCCTACACGGGTATGATCATTACGGCGCGGGAAACTGCCCAAATGCGACGGGATGCGATCGGCCTCGGGATCACACAGACCGACGCTTCCACCAAGATCGGGATCGGGAGTTACAGCGAAGAGGGAAAGGGTCAGGAATCCGAGCGCCAACAGTTCATGCTCGGTGACACGCGAAGCCTCGACGAGTTGGTCAGGGACTTTGCGGAAATGGGATACATTACCTCGTTTTGCACCGCGGGATACCGCTGCGGGCGAACCGGTAAATGTATCATGGACCTTTTGCGCAGCGGTCAGGAAGGGAAGTTTTGCAAACTGAACGCCGTGCTGACGTTCCAGGAATGGCTGGATGA
>JBAZJC010000039.1:0-13328 GCA_041651495.1 Candidatus Omnitrophota bacterium
TCGTTTGAATACCCTGGCCTGCTTCGCCGGCGAGCACGATTGATACATCATTTTCAAAAGTACGTTCGAAAGACACGTAAGACCTTCTTTCTTTTGAAACCCATATCGTTTGCCATGGAAGCGCAACACGAATAGAATACACTAGATCAGTTTTGAATTACAATCTTGTTTCAAATCAGGGATTTCACCATGCCTGTCGCGATCACAAATGATATTTTTTGGGTCGGCGTTAATGATCTTAAAACCGATCTGTTCGAAGCCCTTTGGCCTCTTCCCCACGGGATTTCATATAACACATATCTTGTTCGCGATGAAAAAATCGCGCTTATCGACACCGTAAAAAAGGATTTCGCCGAAGAATTCCTCCGAAACATCCAGCCGTTTCTTGAAAACGGCCAAAAGATCGATTATCTCGTTATTAACCACATCGAACCCGATCACTCCGGAGCTATTGAATCCTTGCTTGGGCTTTATCCGGACCTCTGTGTTATAGGCAATGAAAGAACCCTGAAGCTCCTTGAAGGATTCTACCGGTTCCCCATCAAAACCAAGCTGGTCCAGGACCGCGAAACGTTTGCCCTTGGCAAGCACACGTTGGAATTCTTTCTCACCCCCATGGCCCATTGGCCTGAAACAATGATGACTTTTGAACGAACCTCGCGGACCCTTTTCCCCGGAGACGTGTTTGGCAGTTTCGGCTCGATCCCGAAAGGGATCTTTGACAATGAAGTTGATCCGGATTTTTATCTTGATGAAACCCGCCGCTATTTCTCGAATGTGCTTGGCAAATACGGCCTTCCGCTCCAGAAAGCTCTTTCCAAGATCAAAGAGTTGAATATCAAGACCATCGCCTCGACCCACGGCCCCATCTATCGCAAAAATCCGGGTCGCATCATCGAACTCTATGGCAGGTGGAGCTGTCATGAAACCGAAACAGGCGTCATCATTGCTTATGCGTCCATGTACGAGAACACGAAAAGAATGGCCGAAGCAGTGGCTCACAGCCTTATCGAGAACGGAGTTAAAACGGTCAGAATGCACGATGTTGCGCACACCCATCCTTCATTTATCCTGAGTGATATCTGGCAATTTCGCGGCCTGGTCCTGGCAAGCTGTACTTACAATACAAAATTGTTCCCGATGATGAAACTTTTGATGGATTTTCTTGAGAATGACCATATCGAAAACCACGTTTTGGGGCTTTTAGGATCTTATAGCTGGGCAAACATCATTTTATCGGAGCTCCGAGATTTTTCGAAGAAAGGCCCCTGGAAACTTATCGAACCGATCATTGAAGCGCAGTGCGCTCCTTCAGATGAAGTTTTGAAACAATGCGCTCATCTCGGGAAAAGCATGGCTCAAACATTAAGGGGAAGTTGAAAGAGAGAGGATCAACTTATGAAAAAATACAAATGTCTGGTTTGCGATTATATCTATGACCCTGCGAAGGGAGATCCCGACCATGGGATCAAGCCGGGGACTGCGTTTGAAGATCTTCCGGCAAATTGGACCTGCCCGGAATGCGGGGCTGCAAAAAGCGATTTTGCGCCCGTCGAACCTTGACAATCCTGAGGGGATCGGCCCCTGCCCCGGGGGAATGGTGCCCGGCCTTTTTTAATAGCCTGCGAAATTTTCTTTCCTGATCCTCCCGGCCGGTACTTTGAGCTGATCCTCAAGGATCGATACAAGACTTTTCACCATGGCCGGAGGCCCGCAAACATAAAAAATCCGTTCCGCATAATCCGGAAGCTCTTCTTTGATCATATCCGCGTTAATAAAACCGCATTTTCCCTTCCAACCGGCCGGGCATGCTTCTGCGGCATCCAGAGAAAATCCTATTTTGAGATTTTTGTGATCTCTCGCCATTTCTTCCAATTCTGTTCTGAAAACGATGTCTTCCGGAGAATGGTTACTGTAAAAAAGCGCCATATCGACCGGCAAACGACGGTCAAAAGCATCTTTTAACATACTGCGAATGGGCGTGATCCCAATTCCACCCGATAAAAAAGCGTGCTTGGTAGTCGTTCCGTCCAGAACGAATTTACCCATCGGCATTTTGACGGTTAGCGTATCGCCTGCTTTCAATCGTTTGAGGGCCTTTGAGAATTCACTTCTGGTTATCTTTTTCGTGAATTCAAAGTACCCTTTTTCCGTAGGAGAGCTGGAAAACGAGAAATACTTCGACTGCTCACACCCGTTTACCGCAAGCGTCACCTGCATAAACTGTCCGGCTTGAAAATCCGGGGCTTCCTCTGCGGCAAACCGGAAGCTTGTCACGTTGTACGTTCTCGGAATCACTTTAATCACTCGCGCATTAAACTGCTTCATAGCAACACCTCGAACATCATCGCATTCAGATCAACCAAACGACGGCTTCTTCCCTGCCCGGCCGCCACAAGCACGGGCCATCTTTAGATCTGCCGTCAATCCAACTGTTTATATCCATGCCGTTTTTGGTAGAATTTGCGGCATTCGCTCAATCCAATTTCAACTCGCGCCTACTGGATCCAAACCGCTTTTCCCTGCTTCATTTCAAACCGCCATTTCCAGATAAAATAAATGACGGGATACACCAATAATTCCAGGATAAAAGAGGTCGTAAGTCCGCCGATCATCGGCGCCGCGATGCGCTTCATGGCGTCTGAACCCGCGCCCGAAGCCCACATGATCGGCAAAAGACCCATGAACGCCGCCATGACTGTCATCATCTTGGGTCGCACACGCTTGACCGCGCCGTGGACGATGGATTCTTCGAGGTCCTTTTCCGTCCGCATCTCTCCCTTGCCGACCGCTTCGTGATAAGAAAGGTCGAGAAAGAGAAGCATGAACACTCCTGTCTCGGCGTCGAGTCCCATGAGCGCGATCATCCCGACCCAGACCGCGATCGAGATGTGATAACCGAGAACCCACAAAAGCCAGATGGCGCCCACAAGCGAAAAAGGAACGGCCAGGAGCACGATCCCGGTCTTCACCGCGGATTTCGTGTTCATGTAAAGCAAAAGGCAGATCAGGAAAAGCGTGAGCGGGAGGACCACTTTGAGCCGCTCTTTCACGCGGATCATGTTCTCGTACTGCCCGCTCCAGACAAGCGTGTATCCCTCGGGCAATGTGAGCTCGCGCGCCACGATCTTTTTCGCCTCATCGACATAACTCCCGATATCGCGACCCGCCATGTCCACATACACATATCCCGCCAAAAGACCGTTCTCGTTACGGATCATCGCGGGGCCCGAGATTTTTCGGACGTCCGAAAATTCGGCCATCGGGATTTGTTGACCCGTGGCCGTGGGAACAAGCACGCGTTTTAATTTTTCGATATCGTCGCGGAATTCTCTCGCGTAACGGACATTGACGGGATACCGTTCGCGGCCTTCGATCGTGGTCGTGATGTTCTCGCCGCCGATAGCCGAAGTAATGACCGCCTGGACATCGGCTTCGGAAAGACCGTAGCGAGCCAAGGCTTCGCGACGAATGTCAAAATCCAGGAAATACCCGCCTGCGACCCGTTCCGCATAAATGCTCCGTGTTCCTTTCACGTCCTTCAGGATCATCTCGAGATGTGTTCCGAGTTCTTCGATCTTTTTGATGTCCGCGCCCAGCACCTTGATTCCGATCGGCGTGCGAACGCCGGTAGAAAGCATGTCGATCCGGTTCTTGATGGGCATGGTCCAGGCGTTCGTCGTACCCGGGATCTTCAAGGCCTCGTCCATTTTCTGGACCAATTCTTCGCGCGAGATATGCTCGGGCCAGATCCACTGAAGCGGTCCCTTGAACCATCCCGGGACCCATTTGGAATACCACCGATCTTTCCTGGACCATTGATTCTCGGGCTTTAACTGGATCACGGTCTCCATCATGGAGAAGGGCGCCGGGTCCGTGGAGCTTTCCATGCGTCCTGATTTTCCGAACACGCGTTCAACCTCCGGAAAAGATTTCAGGATCCGGTCTTGTGTTTGCAAAAGCGATTGCGCCTCGGTCACCGAGATCCCCGGCAGTGTGGTCGGCATATAAAGGAGGTTTTGTTCCCAAAGAGGCGGCATGAATTCGGAGCCTAATTTGAAATAAACAGGGATGCTGGTCAGGACAAGGATGACAGCCGTGATGATCGTCGCCTTCCGGTGCTTCAAAACAAAGCGGCAGGCCGGTTCATAGACCTTGAAAAGCACCTTGCTGACCGGATGTTTTTCTTCCGGATAATAGGTCCCGACCGCAAGCGCTGTCGCAGCTTTGGAAACCCATCCTTCGGCTCCACTCAGGATCGGATGGCCCTGAGCCTGTCGAATGGGCCACGGCCACTTGAATTTGAAAGGCTCCATCCGTGTAAAGAGCATCCGCATCGCCGGGTCCAGCGTCACGGCCAGGATCGCGGCCATGGCCATTGCAAGAGTTTTCGCCCACGCAAGCGGCCTGAAAAGCCGGCCTTCCTGGTCCATCAGCGTGAACACCGGCAGGAACGAGACCGCGATCACAAGCAGGGAAAAGAAAACCGCGGGGCCAACTTCTTTGAGCGCCTGAAGCCGGATCGCATGGAAGTCGCCTTTTCTCCCGCCTTCAATCCATTGCTCGAGACGCTTGTAGGCATTCTCTACTTCCACGATTGCGCCATCCACCAGCACGCCGATCGAGATCGCAATACCGGAAAGCGACATGATGTTGGAAGTAAGATGCATTTGATGAAGAAAAATAAAAGAAAGCAGTACCGAGATCGGAATTGTCACGATCGGCACGATCGCGGACGGAAAATGCCAGAGGAAAAGCAGGATCACGAAGCTCACGATCAGCATTTCCTCAAAAAGCTGGTGCTTCAGGGTAGCGATCGAGTGCAGAATCAGTTCCGAACGGTCGTAGGCAACCTCAAGCTCTACGCCAGGAGGAAATGAGGGTTTGAGTTCCTCGATCCGCTCTTTCACGCGCCTGATCACGTTCAAGGCGTTCTCGCCTGAACGCATCACGACCGTTCCGGAGACCACATCCCCTTCCCCGTTCAAGTCCGAAATACCGCGGCGGATATCCGGTCCAATCGCTACGGTACCAAGATTTTTAATAAGGACGGGCGTTCCTTTGGAATCAGTACTGACAACAATATTTTCAAGGTCCTGGGCAGATTTTGCATAACCCCGGCCGCGGACCATGTATTCCGCACCGGAGAATTCCAGAAGCCGCCCTCCCGTTTCCTGGTTGCCGGTCCGAACCGCGTCCATGACTTTGGTGATCGGGATGTTGTAGGCAAGGAGCTTGTTTGGATCGATCATGATCTGGTACTGTTTGACAAAGCCGCCAAGGGAGGCGACTTCCGCGACGCCGGGAACGCTTTGCAGGTGGTAACGCAGGAACCAGTCCTGAAAACTTCTCAGTTCCTGAAGATCATGTTTGCCGGTCTTGTCCACCAGGACATATTGAAAGACCCAGCCCACGCCCGTGGCATCCGGTCCAAGTTCGGTCTGGACACCCTGCGGGAGCCGCGGAATGATCTTGCTGAGATATTCCAGCACGCGGCTGCGTGCCCAATAAAGATCGGTCCCGTCCTTGAAGATCACATAAACATAGGAATAACCAAAATCCGAGAAACCACGGACGGCCTTGACATTGGGGGCACCAAGCATGGCCGTCACAATCGGATAAGTCACCTGGTCCTCGAGTATGTCCGGGCTGCGGTCCCATTTGGAATAGATAATGACTTGCGTGTCAGAAAGATCGGGAATGGCGTCGAGGGGGATATTTTGAATGGACCAGACAGCTATAACGATCGCGACCGCGGTCAGGATGAAAATGAGGAGTTTGTTATGGGCTGAAAACTCGATGATCTTTTCGACCCACCCCCCCTGCCGCAATCTTGGCGAGGAGCCCGGCTCATCCACCATGTTTGTGTCCTTCGTTACTTCCAGAGTTTTCGAGCGCGGATTTAAGCCGGCTTTCGGAGTCGATCAGGAAATTCCCGCTGATTACGGCCTGCTCGTTTTCCTGAAGCCCGCTTTTGATCTGATAAAAATGGTCTGCCTTTGTGCCTAACACCACTTCGCGCGGTTCGAAAATATTGTTCTCTTTGGCCACAAAAACAATGTTCTTTTCTCCTGTCGTGAAGACCGCTTCTTCCGGCACCGCCAACTGTTCTCCGAGATCAGTTTTCAGCATCGCATTTACATACATTTCGGGTTTTAAAACACCGTCCGGATTGTCCAGTTGTGCGCGAACACGGATGGAACGCGTTACCGGGTCCAGCACAGAATCAAGAGAGCGCACGACACCCTGGAATTTTTTACCGGAAACAGCCGGCACATCGACTTCCACTGCGTCTCCCACGCGCACGAACGGTATTTCATATTCATAAATAGGTGCGTAGAGCCAGACTTTTCCGCCGGCGTCGGAATAAAGGAGCGAACGGTCCGGCTTGCCGGCTTTTTCGATCTCCTGAATGATTCCGTCGCTCAGACCCAGCAGCCGCAACTTGATCTTCGCGGAATCCACCAGCTTGGCGGCCTGTTCCTTGATCTCCTGATCTGCGGTCTTCGCTTTTTTCAAAGCGTGCGCGGCCTGGAGATATTCTTCCTCAGCCTGATAAAGTTCAGGATCATACGCAATGCGGCCGCTGGCGCGGATGGTTTTCATCAGCACCATTTTCCGGACCGGCGCAGTTTTGAGGCCGATCACTTGTTGTTTTGCGGCACCAAGTTGAACTTGCGCGTACCCTTGAGGAAGGGCATCCCTGATGATCACACCAAGATCTTCCCCGCACATGGGACATTTCCCGAGTTTTGCGAATTCCGGGGTCATGGCGATCATGCAAGTTCCCATTTTGCATTTATGAAGCAGACAAATCTCTCCCGGTTTCATAGCCACAAGCTGCGCGACCGTGAAAACTTTGGGTGCAGCCTTGTGGCCCGCATGTTCCGGCATTTCCATGGTCTTTGTTTTGGGCACGGAAGTCTCGCGCTTCACAAGCGTCATATTGCAAATGGGGCAATTTCCAGGCCGATCCGAAGTGTAGTCAGGATGCATGGGACAGTAATAAACCGGTTTTTCAGCATGCAGTCCTGCATGGGAAGAGGCACGGTAAAAATTAAACGCCAAAATTCCTCCGGTGACCGCAATCACTGCGATGACGATCAACAACGTGCGATTGATTTTGATCATGGTCATGACTCCGTTTTTATGTCGTTTAAATCGAGTCCGGTGGCCCACACAAGGTCCGCATAAGCCTTGAGCGCCTCCGTATAGAATCGAACTCCTGAAAGTCTGGCGTTGAGATAGACCCGTTCGCTGTCCAGAAGATCCAGAAAACTCGACTTGTTGGATTCATAACCGGCCTGGTCCGCCGAAAATGCCAGCTGCGCCTGCGGGATGACCGCAACCTCGTAGAGATCCGCGATCTTTGAAGCCGATTCGAAACGGTAATAGGCATCTTTCACCTCAAAAAAGGTCTGGTTCTTCGCCGCAAGCAATTTGGCTTTTTGGGCTTCTTCGAGCTTCCTGGCTTCCTGGATCTCGGGGATGATGCGGTTCTGCCAAATCGGGAGATTTACTTTAAACGGGATCATCCAGCTGTTTTTGCCGTCGTTGCTCTCCGTGGTCGTGCCGCTTCCGACACGCACATATTCGAATCCGACGTTCATATCCGGAAGATAAGCCAATTGCGCCAAGCGTTTGGAGTAACGCGTCTTCGAGGCCATGGCCTCCGCTTCCTTGATCTCCTGCCGGTTCTGAACGGCCAGATTGATAAGTTCAACCAACGTTTTTTTCAAAACAGGTTTCCCGGGAAGTGTCACCTTCCCGATCGCCGCCATCGGATCCCGGTCCAAAAGTGCATTCATTTGCGCGGTCACACTTTCCCGTTGCTGTTCGAGCATGTAAAGTTTTTCGAGGTTCATGGAGAATTCCGTTTCGGCTTTTGCGACGTCGCGCTGAGTTCCCGACCTGTTGGAATAACGCGCCTGGGCAACTCCTTCGATTTTCTTCAAAAGCCCTTTGACCTCCGCGAGCGTATCCAGGGAAGCATCGATATAATAAAGTTCGTAATAGAGCCGGGTGAGCTTGTCGGTGATGTCCCGTTCAAGCGCACGATAGCGGGCATAAGCAGCTTCGGATTCTGCTTTTGCGATTTTCCTTTTTTCCCAGAGCTTGGCCGGAAAAGGCACGTCCTGGGAGATCACAAAACGGTTCTTCTGAGGGCCCGTCCGGGTTTCCACCATGGATCCCATAAAATCATATTCTCCTACCGGATCGGGCAATGCCCAGGACGCCAGAATTCTCTTTTTCGAAGCAAGCCATTCGGCCTTGACCGCGAGGATCTCGGGATTTTTTTCAAGGGCTTGCTGGATCAGATCTTGTAAATGTAAGGTTTGAGGAATTTGAGGTTTTTCTTCTGCTTGAGCGGAGGAGATGATTGAAAAGAACGGGATTGTCAGGATAAGAATTGCCGTGAACATTTTCTTCATCATAATACAGGCCCTCTTTTTCGGCTTCATTCTAGTCCCAATTCCTATCAATTTCATCAAAGATGAAATTGGGGCGGTCCTGACTACCATCCAAGAAAAGTTAGAGCCGTCCTTGTCGACCGTAGAAGAAATGAAACAGAAGACAAGGATAGAACCCTCCGCCCCTCACGAGAGCCTTTATTTCTTAATTCTCTCAAGCAGTTCGTAGATCTCCTGGATCTTCCGGTGTTTTTCCGTCACAGATTTCCCGGTAAAAGCAGTTTTCACGCAAGCGTTCAAATGATCTTTGAGGATCTTTGATTCCACGTTCCGCAAAGCCCCGATCGCCGCTCCTACCGCATAGAGGATATCGACGCAGTAACGTTGACCTTCAATCATTTTTTGAATGCCGCGGATCTGCCCTTCGATCCTCCGGAGTGACACTAATTTGTCCTGATGGTTCATTCCTTTTTTCATGGCCTCTCCTTTCATCGAGCACAGCCTAACATACCCCCACAGGGTATGTCAACGGCATAGGATGACGGCGTCGGCCGGCAGATGGAGAATAACAAAAAACCAGGAGTTATTTATTATCCTCCATCCTCCATCTTTTTTCTGTATTCTTAGGCATTTCTTTTTTGTCCATTCTGAATAGAATGTTGTCTCATGAACCTGCTCGCCATTGAAACTTCCAGTCCGGTCCTGAGCGTTGCAATCAAAAAAACCGGGGGCAAATTTCGCCATGCGACCGTCAAGGGCTACATGAAGCACGCTGAGAACCTTCTCCCGGTAATCGACCGGCTCCTCAAAAAAGAAAAACTGAAAATCCGGGAAATTGACGCCTTTCTGATCAGTCGCGGACCCGGGTCTTTCACAGGACTGCGCATCGGCTTCGCCACGCTTAAGGGCTTCCTCGCGATACGTTCCAAACCTTGTTATGGTGCTTTGTCTCTCGATGTGATCGCGGCCGGAATCAAGCCCGAGGGGCACGCGAATCTTACGGTGTGTTTAGACGCAAGACGTGGTAAGTCTTATACTCGTTCGTATCGTTATCACGGAAAAAGATGGCATCCAAGCGGGCCGTCCCGTGTCATACCCGTCGACAAAATGGTCTCCGGACTTCCCCGGGGAAGTTGGATCGCCGGGGACGAAATTAGAAAATTCGAGCCCAACGGTTTTGTGATAGCACCTGAGAAGCACTGGTGCCCGCAGGCCTCTACCTTGATCACATTATTCGAAACAAAAGACCCACTTCTTAAGAAGTTGCTGCACCCTAAGGAATTTTTACCGGTTTACTTGCGAAGTTCCGAAGCAGAAGAAAGGCTGAAGGATAAAAGGCATGCCTGAACTCACTCAAAACAGATCAGGGATCCAACACAGCTCATGGATCGAACTTTGCGCAGGCCGTCTTCTGAAGAATCTCCAGACTCTTCAGAAACGATTCGGACAAACGGACGTTCTGGCGGTCGTCAAGGCGAATGCCTACGGCCACGGACTCAAAGAGATCGCGGGCATTCTTGCCGGAAAGGTCACCTATTTCGGCGTCGCCACTTTGCGGGAAGCGCTGGAACTGAAAGAGCATCATCCTCAAACCCCGGTCTTTCTTTTCGGACATTTGTTTTCGCATGAACTTCCGGCGGCACTCTTGGGCGGTATTACTTTGAGCGTTTCAAGTCTTGAAAAAGCCTGGGAGATCTCAGACCTATCGGAAGGTCTGGGTCATAAAACTTCGGTCCATGTGAAGGTTGACACGGGCATGGGACGCATGGGTATTCCGGCCCGTGAAGCTGCTGTTTCTATACGAGAAATGGCGAAGCTCAAAGGCCTTATGCTTGATGGTATTTACATGCATTTCCCGACTGCGGAAAAAGACGACGCGTTCCGGAAGACGCAAGTTTTGGAATTCAGGTCTTTGCTACAAACGCTTGAACAAAAGAACATCGCATTTCGGTTCCGTCATGCCAAAAACAGCGCCGCGACGCTGACCTTGAAGGATCCCCTTCTCAATATGATCCGGCCGGGTCTTACGCTTTATGGCATCTACCCCGACCCTGCATTGAAAGACGCCGTTCAATTCGAACCGGTACTTTCACTCAGAAGCCGCATCGTCCTCGTGAAAAAACTCCGGGCTGGAGAATCAGTCGGATACGGCCGGGAATTTATTTCCAAACAAAATACCACAATCGTGGTATTGCCTTTCGGGTACAGCCATGGTTATCCTTATGCGGCATGGAAAAATGCTTCCGTGCTTTTTCAAGGTAAGCGTTATCCCTTTGCGGGCAAGGTTTCGATGGATTATATTGCCGTGAACCTTGGAAATACCGGAGCCAAAGAAGGCGATACGGTCACACTTATGGGCGAAGATCAAGGCGAGCGCATCACGGCCGAGGATATCGCGGGATGGGCCGGAACCATCCCCTATGAGATCGTAACGCGCCTGAATGCCCATTTACCAAGAATTGTTATCCCGTAACCATTCCAACTTAGACCCTGTAATGGGAACTCAACCGTTGCTTATGCTTCAATTTACAATACGACACATCTCCGAAGTTTCGTCGACCAATACCGTTGCACTGGAGGCAGCAAAACAAGGCGTGCGTGAAGGACTTGTCATCACTGCGGATCATCAAACCGCAGGACGCGGCAAGCCGGGGCGACAGTGGCTTTCTCCTTCGGGAAAGAACCTTCTCTGCTCGATCCTTCTCAGGCCGCCACTCAGCCCGGCCCAAGCTCCCATGCTCACCCAGGTTGCTTGCCGGGCGGTTGCCAAGGTCTTAAAAGAGAAGTATGATATTGTTTCAGAGTTCAAGCGGCCCAACGACGTCATGGTAGGACCGCGAAAGATCTGTGGCATATTAGTCGAGGCTTTTTCCACTTTATCGAAGCTGGAGGCCGCAGTCATCGGAATCGGGTTGAATGTGAACACGGAAACCATGGAACTTTCCCATGAAGGAGTCTCTATGAGAGTCTTGAAAGATAAAGAGTACCCGCTTGGTGAAGTCCTTGGTCATATTCTTGAAGAATTAGACTGTAAATGTAGTGAATTGTATAAAAACAGCACAATAAAGTAGCTATAATCCCAAAATTATCTATTTTTTAGGCTTAAAGTGGTAAATCGACGTATTTGAAGTCCAAGCCGTCTATAGACGGCGCAGAAAATGGAGAAACATGGTCAAGCGAATATTAGCGATTGATATCGGGAACACGGCAGCTACGGTCGGATTTTATGAGGGTGGTCGCTTGCTGAAGTTTGGATCAATGTATTATAATAATATCCCAAAATATGCTTCTAAATTGGCTCGTAGTGGTAAAAAAAGTCGTTTGGATCTAATTATAAGCTCTGTATTCCCTAAAATTACTTCTTTTTTGAAATACAAATTAAAAAGCATTAAAGAGTTGACGTTATGGGTAGTCGATGGCAATATTCCTATTAAAATACGACATAACTATAGCATTTACAATGAGTTAGGCGTTGACCGCAAGGTGAATATTTATGGCGCTGTCCGGATGTATCGTCTTCCTATGCTCGTGATTGACTATGGAACAGCCGTTACCTTCGACTATATTGACTCCAGAGGAGTCTTCCAAGGCGGAATGATCATCCCGGGACCTGAAACAGCCTACAGAGCCCTTGGCCAAAGAGCTGCCCTGCTTCCGAAGGGACTTTCCATTCCGAAAAAAGCAAAATCCTTTCTCGGAAGGAACACTCGAGAATGCATGGAATCCGGGATTCTAGAAGGCTATGGCGCGATGACCGATGAGCTGATCCAGAGGTTCCAGAAACGGTACGGGAAGAGCTTGCGGGTCTTAGCCACGGGAGGTTTCGCTGAGGTGGTTCGTCCTTATACGAAGCATATCGACACCCTCGACCCCAGGCATTCCATAAAATCTCTCCTTGCCCTTTGGCGGAATAAGAAATAGTAGGGCGGAAGGCGTACGGCGTAACACGTTACCGCTTTTGCGCCGAACACCGCATTCTATTTATATACATGTATAAATTTTTCAAAATTCCTCTTGATTTTTTAGACCTGCTGACTACAATAACGCCTCACTTGGCACTCTGACTCGCCGAGTGCTAGTTCATATCGCATTTCATCCAACAACATCTACTAACAAGGAGAAGACAACATGGCAAAGCAACTTCTGTTCAGTGAAGAAGCACGACGAGCGATCCTGCATGGCGTGGATCAACTTGCAAACGCGGTCAAGGTCACCCTCGGCCCCAAAGGCCGCAATGTGGTCCTTGAAAAGAAATACGGCTCCCCGACGGTCACAAAAGACGGTGTTTCAGTGGCCAAAGAAATTGAGCTCGAAGATCCTTATGAAAATATGGGCGCTCAAATGGTCAAGGAAGTCGCTTCCAAAACCTCCGACGTGGCTGGCGATGGTACTACGACTGCGACCATTCTCGCTCAAGCGATCTATCGCGAAGGTCTGAAGAACGTCACCGCCGGAGCAAACCCAATGGCCCTCAAGCGCGGTATTGAAAAGGCTGTGGAAGCGATCGTGGCCGAACTCGATAAAGCCGCAAAGCCTATCGGCAAGGACAAAAAGGAAATCGCACAGATCGCCTCGATTGCCGCGAACTCCGACACCACGATCGGCGATCATATCGCCGAAGCCATGGACAAAGTCGGCAAAGACGGTGTCATCACAGTCGAAGAAGCCAAAACCACGGCCACAACGCTGGATGTGGTCGAGGGGATGCAGTTCGATCAGGGGTATCTTTCCCCGTATTTTGTCACGGATGCCGAGCGCATGGAAGTCGTGCTCGAGGAGCCGTTCATCCTCATTAATGAGAAAAAGATCTCGTCGGTCAAGGACATGCTCCCGATCCTCGAAGCCGCGTCCAAGGCCGGAAAACCCCTCATCATTATTGCCGAAGAAGTGGACGGTGAAGCGCTTGCGACGCTTGTA
>JBAZJC010000040.1:0-12815 GCA_041651495.1 Candidatus Omnitrophota bacterium
GGGCCAGAAGCAACTTCGTGAGTTCGGCTCCGGTATATCCTGTGGCGCCAAGAACCGCACAATTCAACATTTGTACTGTTCTCCATTTGATTTTAGGGGTTAACAGTACTATACCGCATACCCCTAAATTTATATATTATGCGGTATTGAGTGTGTTTTTCTCCTTTAAGGACATTACAGACCAGCGAGTTCGGTATTATAGAAATGGCTCTATCCTTTGTCAATTTAAGAAGTTATGAACTCGTACGGTGTAAGGTGTACGGCGTAACGCGAATTCTTTTCGCCGCACTCCGTACGCTCCTACACCTTACAAATTTTTGTTTCCCTTATAGCTGTAACATCAAATAGTGATTGATATTATGGAAAAATTCGGCTAGGGTACGCACATGCCAAGGCAAGTATCCCCTAAAAAACCCCATAGTAAAAGCTCTCTGCGCAAGATTCTCGGATTCCCGCCAAGCTCCCTTACGATGTACCGTGCCGCGCTGACGCACCCTTCCTTCCGGAATGAGAATGCCCGCATCACCCGGGATCTCGAAGATTTTGACCGGCTGGAATTCCTCGGAGATTCCATTTTAAACGAAATCATTTGCCAGAAATTGTTCGAGAAATTCCCCGAGGCCGATGAAGGCATGCTTTCAAAACTCCGTTCAATCCTTGTCTCTCAAAAAATCCTGAGCCGCATCGCGCAAGCCCTTAAACTCCAGCACGTTCTTCTGATCAGTAAAAACCTGCGCCAGAATTTCAGGGACTTCTTCAAAGCCAAATTGCTCACGGATGCGCTTGAGGCGCTTTTTGCGGCGATCTATTTTGATCATGGCCATAACAAGGTTGAAGCTTTTATTCTGAAACATTTCAAAAAATATTTTGATCCCAAACTTCTTTTCCGTCTCGATCCGAACCCCAAAAGCACGCTTCAGGAAATAACACTGAAGAAATGGCAGAAACTCCCGGAGTATACGTACACTTTTTCCGACCAAGGCGTCAAAACCACGGTCTCGGCCGGAGGAAAACGAAAAGCCTCGGCTTTTCACAAGATCAAGCGGGAATCGGAGCTTCTTGCCGCGCGGGCGTTGATCCGGCGACTGCGGAAAGAACTAAAAAAGGGAAGGTCGTGCGGTCGACGGCATGCGTCAAAGTCCTGAGCGACCGAAAGATTATTCGGTCACGAGTTCGTAGAGAAAATCCTTCGCTTCGCCGTGGCGGATTTTTTTTGTCAATTCTTCAGTCTGAGCCGGGTCGGATTTTACCTCAGGAGCAAGGAGCGATCCGGAAAACAGCATCGAGACAGGGCCCAAGTGGGCTTGCGGGGTTTCTTTGAAAGAGGATGCCATCTCCGGCAACAATCTCATCCCGAGCTCGCTGGACAAGAACACATCCAGCCGGAAATTCGCGAGCCCGTCAAACCCGAGCGTCCCTTCGCCGTCGATGACGTAATCCTTGCTTTTAACAAGCAGGTTGTCGGTCGTGACTTTGCCGTCCGATATCTTCCACATGAAATTCATCGAGTCAAAATCCTTCAGGCTGGATCTGATTTCCTTGAATTTTTTGAAAGGCTCGATCGTTGAGAGAGCGTCTTTGAGATCAAAAGTCAGGAACTTGCCGTTCTTGAGAGTCCACTCCCCCTGCCCCGCCAAAGACTTGCCCCAGGCTTCCGCTCCCCATCCTGTTCCTGTCATCGAGCATTTAAGATCAAGCGCGCCCTCAAGAACTTTTTGATCTGCATTCTGACGGCCCAGGAAAAGTCCGAGATCCACGCCGTGGAATTCACCTTCAAGGCGATACTCCGATTTCTTGTCTTTAAAATTCCATTTTCCTTTAAGGTTAGCTTTCCCGCCGTAGCCCTCGAATTGAAGGGCTGGGACACTCCACACACCTCCTTTGTAGAGGACATCGGCCAAAACATTTTTGAAGATCTGATCTTTCGGACAAATCGTTTGAATAAATTCTTTCACGCGATCATAGGCGTTCGCCCCGATGCCTACGTCCCTGCGCCGTAGAAGGGCCGCGACCGCCTGCCAAACTTCAAGAGGCTTCAATGCTCCCGAGAAGATTTTCACGATGACTTCCGGTTTTTCCGGAAATCCGGAGACTTTCAGATCGGCCATGACGGGCGAGCCGCCGATCTCAAACTGCATTTTCCGGCCCTCAAGCATAAGCGGACTGTAGTCCAGGGAAAGCGACGCGTTGTGAAACCCCGGGCCTTCCGGAATCGTCCAGGAGGCTTTATCGAATGAAATATTAAAAATATGCTCGGCCTTCTCCAGCCTGCGAAGGTCCCCTTTCCAATTTGCCATCAGCTTGGCATCTCCCTCCAGCTTGTAACCCTGAAGCGCGGGAATATATTGTTCCCAACCGGTCACGGAGAATTTGTTCGTGATCAGATTGAGCTGTCCTTCTCCGGTTTTCAGGTCCAGACTTTTCAAATTTCCTTTCATGCTCAATTCCTTGAATTTCACGGCAAAATCACCCCCGAGCATCGCTCCTTTTTGGAGCAGGAGATCGAAGCTCAGGTCTAATGGAAGGTCTTTGGGCTTTGTGAAATATTGCCCGTAAGAAAGAAGTACCTGTGCAAGGTCCCAGCCGAAATGGAGCGATAGATGATCCAGCGTTCCTTCCATGGAAAGAACCCACTTCCCGGGCCCTGAAAATCCGATATGAAAAGGAAGTGCGTTCTCGAGACCCGGCCAATACCTTAAAAGATCCTCGAGCACCATATTCGAACCCGTCGCATGCATGCCGCTGATCTCCCCTGTATTAAGTTTCATGCTACCGTTTGTCTCGATCTCGCCGAAGGGGAGTTTCACGAGCCCTCTGTGGAGTTTCAACTCCGAAGTGTCATTGTTCCATGCAGCCGTTACATTCCACTCCGCGTCAAGCGCGGGCGATTCAATCCAGGCACCCTCTTGCGACACTTCATAGGCAAGTCCCTTCCCGGCTCCGGTCACGGTGAACTCAAGAAAAGCCTCGTGCGCCTTTTTCTTGACCTCTACGGAAGTGTCGATCTGACCCCCTTTGAAAAGGAAGACACGTTTCGGATCCGGCGCGAGCCCTTTGGCCAAACCATCAAGCAGCAGCCCTTTAAGTTCTACCACCATGGCCCCGCTCGTCTTCTCCCAGTTCCATTGTTCCACGGAATCCAGCACCACATTTCCCTTTATTACAAGCGCATTAGGTTTCCCGGCCATATCTGTGCTGAAATGAAACGGGATAGGGATTTTAGGACGGATAGTACCGATCTGGAGCAAGAAATTTTCAAAACGCACCGGATTTAAAAAATTCATGCCGGGGAGTGAGAGTTCGGCTTTCCCGGATTGCGCATAAAAAGCTACGGGTTCCACTTGCCCGAAAAAAAGAGGCAGGATATTAAAATCAAACTTGATTTTTTCCGCTTCAACCGAGAAAGGACGATCAGAAAAGATCAATTGCACATGCTCGAAAACGAGCTGGGGCTGAGGAAAGTAACCGACCCGGATACTTTGATATTTCAATGTACCTTCGGTGAGCGTCTGGACTCTTTGGATCAGGGATTCATGAAGTTTAGCGGAGGAAAGCAGCCGATGTGACTGGAACCAAAGACCCAAGACAAAAGAAGCGAGAAGGAGAACGGTCCATAGCAGTAATGCCTGGCTTTTTTTCATGGCTCCTGATCTCTTGCTGGAAGCGCGTCTCCCGAGAAGACCCGGATCAAACCCAGGAGAACACCCCCGTACGGCTCGCGCCGGAAAAACTCAGGACAACCGCGATCATTGGTTCGAATTCAACGGCATCATGCCTATCGGATTGCAATTGTAATCGTCCATGAATCCCTGGCAACCGGTCAGGACAAAAACAAGCGCAAGAAAAAGCAGACCGAGAAACAGCGACCGCCCAAACTTTTTGTTTCTTTTCCAAAACGGTAGTTTGAACGGCCCCAATTTCAACTTTGTTGAAATTGATAGGTATTGGAACCGCATTACCGTTTGGTGAACTGGAAGCTTCTGCGAGCGCCTTTACGACCCGGTTTTTTTCTTTCCTTCTCGCGAGGATCGCGGGTCATGAAACCACCCTTGCGCATGGTAGCGCGCATTTCGGGATTGAGACCTACAAGCGCTCTGGCGATCCCGAGTTGAATCGCACCGGCCTGCCCAGCCACCCCACCGCCCTGGACGCGGGCGCGGATACGCACTTGTCCGAGAAGGTTCGCGGATTTGAGCGGTTGCTCGACAAGCGTCTGGAGATTCGCACGTTTCAGATATTTTGCGGAGTCCTGTCCGTTGACGATAAAACCTTTTTGTCCCGGGAAAACCCAAACACGGGCAATGGCAGTTTTACGGCGTCCGGTAGCATACATAAGTGTCGCGGGAACGGTCATACGGATTAAACCTCGATCTTAACGGGTTTTTGCGCCTTGTTCCGGTATTCAATACCGGGATAAACGCGAAGTCTTTTGAGCATCACATCACCGATCCGGTTCTTCGGGAGCATACGCTTGACGGCGAGCATGATAATTTCTGCCGGATTTTTTTCCATCAGTTGTTCATAGGTATACGTCTTCAAACCGCTCGAATAGCCGGTGTAATGGGTATAAATCTTATCTTCCTTCTTGTTGCCCGTCACGTGGACCTTCTTGGCATTGATCACGATGACCTGGTCCCCGGTAAGCTTATCTGGCATAAAGCAAGTTTTTCCCTTGCCGATCAAAAGGGACGCGATCTTGGTAGACATCCGTCCGAGAGTCTTCCCGTCGGCGTCGATCATATAAGTCTTCCGGGCAATGTCTTTTTCAGTTGGAATAAAAGTTTTCATAATTTTCTTTTTTCGCTAGTTTGGAACAGGCAGTCGGAAAGGCGAGAAACCTTCTTGCGACTAAAATACCTTGAAAAGTCTGGGGAGTATAACAAAAACCCTTTAGAGTGTCAAACTTTTACCCTTCTTTTTTATCCCGGGATCCTCATGGGTAACTGTCCAAAGAGATAAAAACCACCGCCCAAGTCTTTATTTTCTTTGAATGAATGGCAACTTGGACGTCCCCATCCCGCCAATGGCGGGATGATAAGTATTGGGACCGCGGGCCCTCTCGAGCCCGCGGCAAGGATTGCCGTCCCTTATGAAGTTTTTCCCAAAAAACTTTTTTAAAAAACCAGTTTTCATCAAAACCGGAAAAATCTGAGTCTGCATGAAAGCTAACACATCATCCGGATTTTTCAAGACTTCCTCCTTTTAAAGGCAGGGCCTTTGGATCAATAGGTAACCCTAATCAGGGTAAGACCTTCAGAGGGGGCGGTCATGCCGGCAAGGCGCCGGTCTTTAGCCTTGAGAATAGCAGCTATAGCCTCGGCCTTTCGCTTTCCTCGTCCCACCTCCAGAAGCGTTCCGGCCATGTTCCGGATCATGTGGTAAAGGAATCCGTCCGCTTCCACATGCATGAGAATAAGATGACCCTGCCTTTTGATTTGAAAGCGCTTGATCGTCCGGACACAGGAACTTCCTTTTTTCATGGCAGCCACGGAAGTAAAGGACCGAAAATCATGTTTCCCAGCGAACATCTTGGCGGCTTGTCGCATTTTCGTGATGTTTAAATGATATGGAACATGGAACGCACGGCCTGCGATGAGAGGAGAACGGCAAGGATGATTCCAGACCCGGTATTCGTAAACTTTGGAGCGAACGCTGTAGCGGGCGTGAAAATCGGGCGCAACTTCCTGGATCTCTTTTACGACCACAGGCGGCGGCAAAAGGGCGTTGAGACCTTTTTGGATCTGCTGTAATTCGTGAGTGCTTGAGGTCCTGAAATTAACGACCTGACCTTCAGCATGAACACCGGTGTCCGTACGGCCGCTTGCAGCTGCGATTTTCATTTTACGATTAAAAAATCCGGAGAGGGCCTTTTCAAGAACTTCCTGGATGGTCGGCTGTCCAGGCTGTTTCTGGAACCCGAAGAACATCGAACCGTTGTATTCGAGGACAAGCTTGATATTTCTCATAATCGTTCCACAAACCAAAGGCCACGAACCACGAAGATCTTACGTGGATCGTGGCGTGTGGACCGTGGCTCAGCTTGCGAAAGCAAGTTCTGCAATCTGAATAGCATTCAGGGCCGCGCCCTTGCGGATCTGGTCGCCGGAAACAAACATCGTAAGACCGTTCGTTACGGTCGGATCCTCACGCAAACGGCCGACAAGAATGTCATCTTGTCCGGTTGCTTCAAGCGGCATGGGGAAATAATTCTTTTCACGATCGTCGATCACCTTGATGCCTGGAGCCTTTGAAAGCAGCCGGCGTACTTCGTCGACAGATATCTTTTTTTCGGTCTCGATAAAAAGCGCTTCGGAATGAGCGCGGAAAACCGGCACGCGAACGCAGGTCGCAGTCACACGGATCTCGTCATCATGAAAGATCTTTTTCGTTTCTTTCACCATTTTGGTTTCTTCTTCGCAAAACCCGTCGGACCCGATCCTTGAGTTATGCGAGAACACATTAAACGCGATCTGGTGCGGCAGAACCTTCTTTTTGACGGGTCTTCCGGCAAGAAAATCCTGGGCCTGGACCTTGAGTTCTTCCATGGCTTTCGCGCCGGCGCCACTCGCAGCCTGGTAGGTTGCAGCAATGATGCGCTTGATCGTCGCGACTTTATGGATCGGAAAAAGAGGCACGAGCATGATGATGGTTGAGCAGTTCGGGTTCGCGATAATGCCTTTGTGTCCGGCGATGTCCTCGGGATTGATCTCCGGCACCACAAGCGGGATCTCCGGGTCCATACGAAACGCGCTCGTGTTGTCCACCATAAGCGCTCCGGACTTTACGATATGCGGCGCCAGTTCGCGGCTCACGGATCCGCCTGCGCTTGAAAGCACGAGATCCAGCCCTTTGAAGGAATCCGGTTTTGCCTCTTCAACCTTGTAGGTCTTCCCCCTGAACTTGATCGACTTCCCGGCTGAACGGGCCGAAGCCAAAAGCCTCAATTCCCCGATCGGGAATTTTCGTTCCTCCAAAAGATCGAGAAACTCCTGTCCCACCGCACCGGTCACCCCCAATACTGCGACTTTAAGTTTCTTTACCATAAAAAAATCCTTTTTTTCTTTCAGATTAATGAATGCGTTCAACAACAAGGTCGCCCATTTTTGAGCAGCCCACCTTGGTCGCGCCCCTGGAATAGATGTCCGCTGTACGATAGCCATCCTCGAGCGCCTGCTCTACGGCGCGTTCGACGGTCTTGGCAGCCTGGGTTTGATGAAAACTGTGCTCCAGCATCATGGCCACCGAAAGGATCGTGGCCAGCGGATTCCCCATGTCCTTTCCCGCAATGTCCGGGGCTGAACCATGAATCGGCTCATACATGCCGACCTTGTCCCCGATCGAGGCCGACGGCAGCATGCCGATGGAGCCAGTCAACATGGCCGACTCATCGCTTAAAATATCTCCGAACAGGTTTTCAGTCACGATCACGTCAAACTGTTTTGGATCGCGAATAAGCTGCATCGCGCAATCGTCCACATACCGATGGCTCAGCTCCACATCCGGATAATCCTTATGCATCCCGATCACGACCCTGCGCCAAAGCTGACTTACTTCAAGGACGTTCGCTTTATCAACTGATGTGAGCTTTTTGCGTCGTTTGCGCGCAAGTTCAAATCCAACCCGTGCCACACGCTCGATTTCGGGAACAGAATACGCCATGGTGTTGAACCCACGCTCGTCCCCTCGCAGTGTTTTTTCAAATCCCCGCGGTGTCCCGAAATAGACCCCGCTCACGAGTTCCCGAACGATCAGAAAATCCAGCCCGTGAACAATTTCTTCTTTCAATGCCGAATGAGCCGCCAATTGCGGATACATTTTTACAGGTCTCAGATTTGCAAATGCGTTCAAGCCCTTGCGGAGTGCGAGAAGCCCTTTTTCCGGTCTTTGATCCGAAGGAAGGCTGTCCCATTTCGGTCCGCCCACGGCACCCAGAAACACCGCATCCGACTTTTGTGCCTTCAGAAGTGCCTCAGGCGTAAGCGGAATACCGTATTTGTCGATCGATACGCCTCCGGCCAACGCCTCATCGATCTGGAAATCCAATTTGTAGAGCCTTGCGACCTTCGTGAGAGCCCGCATCGCTTGTGCGGTCACTTCGGGTCCGATTCCGTCTCCAGGAAAAACAGTTATTTTGTACACGGCTTTTCTCCAGTACCGTTCTCTATTTGATGTTAAGGGTTAACGATTCGATGACCCGATGAGTTATCGGGGGATATTTTCAATTCTTTTCGATTTTTAAAGGACGCCGTTTCACAGATTCGTAAAGCTTTTCGTATTTCTTGGCCGAAGCGTCCCATGAAAAATCGCTTTCCATCGCATTTTTTACGAGTACATTCCAAAGCTTTTCTTGCTTGAATGTTTTGACTGCCCGAAGTATTGTTGCGTACAATGCGCCGCTCGTATAATCCTCAAAAACAAATCCGTTTCCCCGTTGCGATGCAAGCTCAAAGTTCCGGATGGTATCCGCCAATCCCCCGGTTGCGCGGACGATTGGAACCGTTCCGTAACGCAATCCGATGATCTGTCCCAACCCGCAGGGCTCATAATAAGACGGGATGAGTAACATATCAGAACCCGCATAGATTTTTTTGGCCATCTTCGGGTCGAAAAGAATATGCACTCCGAACCACTTTTTGTTTTTTTTCGCAAGGTCCCGAAGTATTTGATGATACTGGTCTTCGCCGGTTCCGAGCAACACCATTTGAACGTCCTGCTGCTGGGAAAGTTGCTCCAGCACCGGAATCAATATATCCAGTCCCTTCTGGTCCACGAGACGCGCCACAAAACCAAGAAGAGGAACATACGGGTCAACCTTGAAACCATTCACCTTTTGGAGTGCGATCTTGTTAAGTTTTTTTCCGGAAAGATTTTTCAGGTCGTATTTCGCGCCGATATCAGGGTCCGTGGCCGGATCCCAATCTTTCGGATCGATTCCGTTGATGATCCCCGTCACACTGTCCCTGCGCGCGGCCAACACACCCTCCATCCCGCACCCAAATTCCTGGGTCTGAATCTCGCGGCTGTACCGCTCACTAACCGTGGTCACAGCATCGGCAAATACAAGCCCACCTTTCATAAAACTAAATTTGCCATAGAATTCCAGAAAGTCGGACTTGTAGAATTCCCATCCAAAACCCGTCGCCGGGAAAGAATCCGGAGGGAAATTCCCCTGATAGGCAAGATTGTGAATGGTAAATATGCTCCGCGTTTTTTGAAAAGGCGCGTAACCCGCTTCCGTGGTCTTGAGATATAACGGAACAAGACCTGTCTGCCAATCGTGGCAATGGATAATGTCCGGGACCAGTTTCAGTTTTTCAGCGGCCTTGAGCACGGCCCGTTGGAAATAAGTAAAGCGGCGGTCGTTATCCTGATAATCCCCCACGAGCGTTCCGTAAAGTTCATCGCGCATGAAATAATCGGGATGCTCGATGAAATAGACTTTGACCCCATTTTTGAGTTTTTTTGAAAAAACGCGCGTGGCCTCGAGTTGGTTCCCGACGATCAATTCGAAATAATCGACCGCGGTTTCGAGCTCCCATTGCTGGATGTCGATCGAGCGGTAGCGCGGCAGGAACACCGATACATCATGACCTAAAGCGCAAATCGCACCGGCGAGAGAACCGACAACATCCCCCAAACCCCCTGTTTTGGCGAAGGGGGCCATTTCGGAACTGATAAAAAGAACCTTCAAGGGAAACTGAGAGTGTGTCGTCTTATTTCGCGACTTCTACAACGCAATTCCAGCTACCGAACGCGTTCGGAACGCATTCAACCGGCTCTTGGGCATTTTGCCAAACCCCGTCCACAAGGTAGCGGTACTGATAACGCCCGGCTTTGAGCTTTAGGGACGCCTTCCAGTTCCCAATTGCGTCTTTTTTGAGAGGGTTTTTGTCCGCTTTCCAGTTGTTGAAATCACCGCCAAGCCCAACCTTTTTGGCCTGGGGGGCATGATACTTGAAATCGACCGTCTTATCGCAGACACTTGTGCTGGTGCAACATTTCGTTACCTTTGCCATGACAAACTCCTTTTTCGCTTGTTAAATGGAAAATACACGTAAAAAACTGCGATGGGGGTGAGTATATATCAGAAAAAACCGCTTGCCAAGAAACATCTCCTCACTATAATGAGCGCCTTATGAAAACATGTGCTATCTGCAAGAAGAAACCTTTGACCGGCAATTCGATCGTTCGTCGCGGTCTCGCAAAAAAAACTGGCGGTATCGGCAAGAAGATCTCCGGTATTACGCGCCGCCGCTTCTATCCGAACCTTCAGAAGGTAAAAGCGCTCTTTCCGAACGGAATGGTGCGCCGCATTAATGTTTGCGTGAGTTGTTTGAAGGCCGGAAAAGTCAGAAAAGCTCCTGCCCGCCGCTCTTACACCGCTGCTCCAGCTGCTTAAAAGGCCGCCGGAAGCTTCTCCCTGAATTCTTTGACAGACAGGATGAGTGTCTTCATGCCGTTCCATTGTTTTGTCTTTATGGAGTAGGCTGCCTCAAAACGCGCCTCTGGTCCGGAAGCCGCGCAAAGAAGCATTTGTTTTTCATTAAGATGGGCCTGATAGTTCAGGAAACCATCTGTTAACTCCACTTCATAAGTTTCGCCATAAAGCCGCCGGGGCTTGGACTTTAACCGAAGATCGCCGCTTTGAAAAACAGGCCGAGGATTCCCTACCCCGTGTGGTTCCAAAAGTTCAAGCTCTTCCAAAAAACGGTCTGTTAATTCATTGAGCTTCAATTCCATATCCACCATCACATGCCGCTTCAGCTCTTCAGAAGGAAGATTCTCAAACGCGAAGGCGTTGATCTTTTCGCGTAAATTCGGAATGTTTTTCTCCATGACCGTAAGTCCGGCCGCTTGCGCGTGCCCCCCGAACTCTTCAAGGACCGCTTCACAGGAACGAAGCGCGTTAAAGAGATGGAAATTTTTAATGGAACGGCCCGACCCGCGTCCCACGCCTTCTTCCACCGAGATGACGACGGCAGGCCGTTCGTACTTTTCCACAAGTTTTGACGCCACGATCCCGATGACACCACGGTGCCAGCCTTGTCCATCCACCACGATCACGCGTTCGCGGTTGAAATTAACCGTCCTTTCGACCTTGCGCATCGCCTCCTGCGTAGTTTCACGCTCGGAGTGCTGGCGCGCCTTGTTTTCCTCATCGAGAATTTTCGCGAGACTTTCTGCTTCGCGAGAATTTTGGGTCAGTAAAAGTTGAAGTGCCGTGTCTGCGGAACTCATGCGCCCTGCCGCATTTAACCGTGGCCCAAGGATGAACCCGACATGGCCGGTATTGACCCGGGAGGCCTTCATTTTGGCGACCTCGGCCAGCGCGCGAATACCAACGTTTTTTCTCTTTGAAAGCATTCCGAGGCCTTTTTTCACGAGGATGCGATTCTCGCCTATAAGCGGTGCGATATCGCTGATCGTGGAAAGCGCGACAAGATCTAAATGTTCGAGCGCCGCGTCTCCGGTCAAGGCCTGACTTAATTTAAACGCCAGTCCCGCAGCCGAAAGTTCCTTAAAAGGATAAGGGCAATCTTCCAAGAGCGGGTTCAGAATGAGATGCGTATCGGGTAAGCCATCGGCGGGCAGACGATGATGGTCGATCACGATCACGTCCATGCCGTGGGAGCGGGCAATCTTGATCTCTTTTTTGGCCGTGATCCCGCAATCGACCGTCACGATCAGGGCAACACCCTGCTCCCGTGCCTGGTGGATCGCGGCCTCGCTCACGCCATAACCGTCGCGTTCACGCTCCGGAAGAAAAATTGTGTACTCACCGCCTAGTTTTTC
This sequence comes from Candidatus Omnitrophota bacterium, assembly GCA_041651495.1. Taxonomy (GTDB): domain Bacteria; phylum Omnitrophota; class Omnitrophia; order Omnitrophales; family Aquincolibacteriaceae; genus Aquincolibacterium. The sequence goes on from JBAZJC010000040.1 coordinate 11,794, forward strand.
AAGTGTCCTGACCAGGACCGCAACGCCGGTGATCCCATCGACATCGTAGTCACCATGAATGAGGATCTTCTCGCGGGTCTGGACAGATTTTTCGATGCGAGTTTTCACTTCCATCATGTTCTTCATCAGAAATGGATCGTGAAGCGAGGAAAGGCCGGGAAAAATAAAATTTTCTATCCCGGAATCGTCCGTAAAACCACGTTGGGCGAGAAGCTTACGAAAAACGGGGGAAAAATCCTGAGTTTGTTTTAACAACGTTGTTGTTTCCTTAATGCAAAAAGAGGACAGGCAACAAGTAATTGCCTGCCCCCTCTTACGCTCACAACTCAGAGTTTATTTATGGGCTTTCCAGTCCACCACCAAAGCTGAAGCCACAAAAACGGTAGAATACGTTCCAATCATAAATCCGATGGTCAGGATGAACGCAAAATCTGCGATCGCGGAGCCGCCGAAGAAAAGAAGTGAAAAGGCCCCGAACAATACGGTCAAGGTCGTCAAGGCTGTCCGGCTTAAACATTGGTTAACGCTCAGGTTCACGATCTCTATAAATGGCGTTTTTCGCATTAGCTTGAGATTATCCCGGACTCGATCAAAAATCACGATGGTATCGTTAACGGAAAAACCGATGATCGTCATGATCGCCGCCACCGTCGCAAGGTTGACCTCCCGCCCACTAAGCGCATAAACACCGAAAGAAAAAACGGTATCATGTACAAGTGCGATCACAGCCGCAGCGGCGAATTTCCATTCGAATCGCCATCCGACATAGATCAAGATCCCGAGCCATGACCAAACGATGGCCCAGAAAGCCTTGTCACGGAGACTGCCGCTCACTGAAGGCCCGACCTGATCGACTTTTTGGATATCAAACGCACCTTTGCCCGCAATCGCCTCTGCGGCCGCACTCACTTTGGAAGGATTCCCTTCCGCCATTTTGACAATATACTGATGGCTTTTGGCGTCTCCAATATGCTGAAGCGTCAGGGACTTGAGCCCCTGTTTCTCGAGTTGGGACCTGAATT
>JBAZJC010000041.1:0-12543 GCA_041651495.1 Candidatus Omnitrophota bacterium
TATTCCATCAGGTTGCGTTGGAAAAAGGGCTAATCCCGGATGACATTCCCAAGAATAAGGAAAGTGTCCGGGACTATTTGCGTCAAACGGACAAAGAGGATATTTGGACTGAGATGCAGGGCTATGTCTATGGCGCACGGATGTTCGATGTCCCGGCGTTTCCTGGAGCCCTTGACTGTATCGCGAGGTTAAGAAAAAACGGTATCCCTGTTTTTATCATAAGCCACAAAACGCGCTATCCTTACAAGGGAGAGACGTATGATCTTCACGCGTCTGCCCGGGAATGGTTGGAAGCTAACGGTCTGCTGGAATCAGGTCCCATCGGTATTTCTTTTAAAGATGTATTCTTAAAAGAGACAAAACAGGAAAAATTGTTGCAGATAGGCGCTTGTGGTTGTACTCATTTCATCGATGATCTCCCGGAATTTCTTGCAGACCCGGCTTTCCCCAAAAACACTAAAAAGCTTCTTTTCTCCCCTACGCGAAAGGAAAGTCCTTCTTTGAATAAAGATGTAATGTCCTTTAAATCATGGCAAGAAATAGCTCAATTCCTCCTAGCCCAATGACACCCTATCACGATGAGGCACTAAAAACACAAATTGCCGCTTTACTTGAAGGAAGGGGCATTGTAAAAGTAGAGCGGCTTCCCACAAGCGGCAATAACAGGCTTTACCTCGTGGAATCCGGGAGTGGAAAATTCGTGGCGAAGCATTATTTTACGCACGCTGGAGATAAGAGAAACCGGCTCAACTCGGAGTTTTCTTTTATGTCCTTCGCGTTTAAAAACGGGGCGAACTGTTTACCTCGTCCCATCGCGCGTGACGACGAAAATCACATAGCGATATACTCCTTTGTTAAAGGCCGGAAACCGGATCGTTCTGATGTGACAAAGTTTGCGGTCACGAACGCACTCAATTTCTTAGTTGAGCTTAATAAACATCGCGACAAGGCCGGCAAAGGTTTGCCCGACGCATCGGAATCTTGTTTTTCGATCGAGGCCCATATTGATTTGGTTGAAAGACGCGTCAACCGTCTTTCTGTGGTCACGGATCTCCATGCCCAACAATTCATCAAGGAAGAATTTGTCCCCGTATGGACGAAACTAAAAAAAGAAATACTCGGCGAGACACAATCAAAGGGAGTGCGGGCTGATGAAGACTTGCCGGTGGCTGATAGGATCATCTCTCCGTCGGATTTTGGATTTCATAACGCCCTCATCGGAGAAGACGGCAAGTTCAATTTTCTTGATTTCGAATATGCCGGATGGGACGATCCTGCAAAAACGGTGGGGGATTTTTTTTCGCATCTTGCCCTCCCGGTTCCTATTGAAAATCTTGGGATGTTCGCAAGGGGGGTCGCAGGACTTACTTCCGATTCAGCCAAAACACTCTTAAGAATTGGTTTATTGTTGCGACTTTATCGAATAAAATGGTGCTGTATTGCATTGAATCATTTTGTTTCGATAGACAGCGAACGCAGGCGATTTGCCGGGAACGATGTGGAACAATCTCAGAAAGGGCAGCTCGCCAAAGCAAGAAAGCTCCTCGATTCGATGGAGAACTTAAGAGAGGTGTGTCATGGTTTATATTGATTTTATTTCGGCCAATCACAACAAGACAAAACGCGATTATCTCGCCCGGGTCAATGATCCTGAATATCCTAAGCCCAGAGCTGCGGAGCTTGCCAAACAGTGGGGATACGACTATTGGGATGGTGACAGAAGGATCTGCTATGGCGGCTATCGTTATATGGAGGGGCGTTGGGAGAAGGTTGCCCGCGAAATGGCCCGGCATTATGGTATAAAGGCCGGCGACAAGATTCTTGATGTCGGTTGTGGCAAGGGTTTTCTGCTCTATGATTTTACCAAGGTGGTTCCCGGCATTGAGGTAACGGGCATTGATATCTCGGGCTATGCTATCGAAAACGCCAAGGAGGAGATTCGCGATCGTCTGCAGGTCGGCAATGCGACGGCCTTACCGTTCCCGGACAATTACTTTAACTTTGTTTTTTCGATCACGACCCTGCACAATCTCCACTGCTACGATCTTGACAAAGCACTGCGTGAGATCCAGCGGGTAGGCAAAAAAAACAAATATATTTGTGTTGAGTCCTACCGTAATGAAACAGAAAAAGCCAATCTCCTCTACTGGCAGGTGACCTGCGAAGCGTTCAATACACCGGAAGAGTGGGAGTGGTGGTTCAAACAAACCGGTTACACCGGTGACCATTCCTTCATCTACTTCGAATGAGGTGATCCAACATGTCTACGTTGCCTAAAACCATGAAGGCTGCTGTACTCATCGAGCTGAAGACGCCGCTTGTTATTGCCGAACTTCAGATGCCCGAAACACTTGCCGTGGGACAAGTTCTGGTTAAGATCCATTTTAGCGGTATTTGCGGCTCACAATTGGGGGAGATCGATGGCGCCAAGGGTGAAGACAAGTTCCTCCCACACTTACTCGGCCATGAAGCCTCGGGCACAGTGCTTGGCATCGGCCCCGGTGTAAAACATGTCAAACCCGATGACAAAGTCGTCCTGCATTGGCGGAAAGGACTAGGGATTGAATCTGAGACACCTCACTTTTTCTGGAAAGAACGAAAGATCAATGCAGGATGGATTACCACGTTTAACGAGTACGCCATCGTTTCCGAAAACCGCGTCACTCCCATTCCTGCCGATAGCAATCTTGAAGTGGCAGCTCTTTTGGGCTGTGCTGTTACGACCGGCTTTGGGGTCATCGAAAACAACGCAAAATTGCGCATCGGCGAATCAGTGGTTGTTTTTGGCGCAGGCGGTATTGGACTTAATATCGTTCAGGCGGCTGCGCTGGTGTCGGCCTATCCGATCATTGCGGTCGACCTCCATGACAATAAACTGGAACTCGCCAAGAGAATGGGCGCCACCCATGTTATCAACAGCATTAGCGGGGATGTGCGCCAAGCGATCCTCAACATCGTCGGTAGCAATGCCGGCATCGATGCTTTTATCGACAACACCGGCCAACCCGCCATTATTGAACTGGGGTATCAGATCACGAAGCCGCAGGGGCGCGTAACCCTGGTGGGGGTACCACGCAGAGGAAACAACATCAATATTTATTCTTTGCCGCTCCATTTTGGCAAGGGTTTGAACGGCTCGCATGGCGGGGAAACGGTCCCGCAAATCGATATTCCGCGTTACCATCAGCTCTATCGCTCCGGACGCATCAAACTGCGCGAGCTAATCACCGACTATTACCCCCTAGAGAAAGTGAACGATGCCATTGCCGACATGCGAAGCGGCAAGGTAAGCGGGCGTTGTTTGATCTGCCTATAAGATCTCAATGATCACTGAATATGAATACTTTAAAAATTGGGTAGTTGTATATTAAAACTATGGGAATAGCTATGAAACCGTTTGATATTTCTGCTGCGGCTTCTCTTCTTCGCACGAGTAAGTCTTCGGTTTTGTTTGTTTCCACTCAGTTAAGGCCACGCGAAATCAAAATGGCGGATGGATTAAGACGCCTTGGCTGGAAGGTCGGATTGATCTATTACAAGTGGACCCCTTTTGATCCTCAGGCATATTTTGATTTTTGTGCTGAGGTTAGCTCCGAGGATGAAGCGCACGGTCTTGCTAGAGAGCTTTCGCCACGAGTGACCCACATTTTTTCAGGCGCTATCGATGCCATGATGTTGAAGTTCTGTCGTGAAAAACCTTCCCCCGTGGTCATCGACTTGAATGATGTTTTTGCGCCATCGCTATTCAACTACTGTCATGATCGGTTTGAACCAACTCAGGAGGCATTGGCGCTTGCTGAAGGTTTTTGCGCACGTGATCTTCAGGTAAAATCTGCCCAACGTACTGACAACTTTTTACTTCCTCCGCGTCTTCTGCTTTTTCCAGAATATTGCTGGGACAATTCGCCTGTCAGGCATGCTCCCTCGAAAGATGCACAAGCGAATGATATTCATGTTGTCTCTGTCGGTACTTTCAGCCTCGAGTCGCAGGGTATGTACGACAGTTGCTATCTTCGTTTAGCTAAGCTTTTTGTTGAGCAGAAAATTCATTTTCACATTTATCCCCACTGGGCTTATCGCCGGGATCATCACGGAAGTCGTAACGTCAATTTTGAGAAGGATTTCGCTGATTTTCTTGCTATCGAAAAAGGAAGTCCCTATGTGCATGTTCACGAAAGCCTGTCCACCGAAGAGCTTGCCAAGGTGCTTCCTCAATATGATTTTGGCATTGTATCAGGTGGTTGCGAGTCTTTTGGCCAGAAACTCCGCTTTTACCATTCGGCATACATTCGAACCTGTTATTCGGGGCGCATTTCGGATTATCTTGATGCCGGGCTCCCCGTGTTGATCAACGATGAAGTGGAATTTGACTACTGGTTGCTCAAGCGGCACGGCGCTTGCGTAGACCTCAAGGGGATTCTGAGGCCAAAATTTAAACAGAATCTTCTGGAGCTAAAGCACGACGAACAAAGGCGGGAAATTCTGCTGCGTGCGAGACAACAATTTTCCATTAAAAAAAACAGCCCTCGTCTTGCTTCCTTTTACGGCAAAATCATTGATTCCGGAATCGGCAAAAGAACCTACATGAGACCTAAAAATATAGGATCGGGGCCAACTGTCGAATCTTCAGTAGCCGCCAGCACTCCAACCAAGTCTGTTGAGGCAAACACGACGATTGGTAATCGCGAAAAACTGAAAACGGCTCTGCGGAATTTTATTCAAAAAAAAGCGCCGAGACTTCCAAAAATCCTTTTTCCTTATCGGACTATACGTCTTTTTGAAATCCACCTGAAAAATTTGATGCAAGAAAATCAAATTGCTCAAGCCGATCTCGCAACCTTGCGTGCGCAGTTGACAAAATCGGAACATGACAAGACAGCCCTGGAAAATCAAACTACTGGCCTTGAACAGGACAAAAGAACCTTGACCTGTCAAGTGGTTGAATTGAGAAAAGACAAGACAATCCTGGAAAATCAAATTGCCGATCTTGAGCAGGATAAGAAAGCCTTAACCAGTCAAAACGTTGTGCTTCAGGCTCGCTTGGAAACTTCAGTGAAAGAAAAAGGTGATTTGTCCAAACGAGTTCATATCCTAAGCAATGAAAAATTTGTTTTGCAGCAAGAGAAACGATGGGGGAAGGTCCCCGCCCATGATATTGCCGGCATTTTGAATTGGCCGGAGGTTCTGAATGATATCGAGAGAACGAACGGATTCACAGATCTTGTTCGCATGCTGGGGCTCTTCTCAGGTGTTACATGCGTAAGTGATAACCCCTCCGCATGTTGGAATCTTCTCGCTACAAAGAATTACGATCAGCTCCTGACCTTTGGGTATAACAACTTCAAACGGACGATCGGCCATAACTATTTCGATTTTCTGGTTCAAAAAGATGATCCGCAAATCCAGGCAGTCGAGGCATTGCTCTCTCCGGAGATAGTTAAGCGCTGTCGTGAAATGGCAGGCTCGATCTCAGAGGACCCTGCGTTTCTATGTAGTGATCAATTCAGCTACAAATACTTTGTTTTTCTGCTATGGGAATACGTCAAAAGGATCGGTTCTATGGACCAAATAAAAGAACTCCAGGAACCAAAAGAGGGCAATCCGATCACGGTCTCCTGGGAAGGACAAAATGTTTCTCAGGATCTAGCCAATTCGCTGATCGAGTATTACGCGATCAGTAAAACGATGCCTTTCGAACGCATTAATACGGTTCTTGAAATTGGCGGCGGTTATGGCAGGAATGCCTACGTTATTCTCACGCTTAATCCCCACATTAAAATTGTATTGGTCGACATACCCCCGGCGATGTATGTCGCTCAACGATATCTTTCTTCGGTTTTTAGGGAGCGCCGGGTATTTAAAGTGAGAAATTTTTCCAGTTATGCCGAAGTCGAAAAAGAGATCGAGGCAGCCTCCATTGTATTTCTGATGCCACATCAAATTTCGCTTATGCCCCCCAAGCGATTTGATCTTAGTATGAATATCTCCTCATTTGGCGAGATGGGCATCAAACAAATCGAGTGGTATTTTAGCCAATTAAAACGGATTACGGACGGGTATTTTTATACAAAGCAGTGGCGTAGATTCAATAATGTTTTTGATAAAACTGTATTAAATGAAACTGATTATCCTTATCCAGAAACCTGGCGGAAAATGTATTCTCGTCCTTGTGCTGTTCAGACAGAATTCTTTGAGGCCTTATATCAGACAAACAATCCGTGACATTCAATAACAGTATCGCTGCCATTTATGATTTTGAACTTTTTCCCTATGCGCTTGGGGACGTTCTTACATGGAACGTTCGCACGGCGATGCGCTGTGAGGATCTCGGCCGCAAAACGGTCGACATTTATATCTGCGCCGATGAACAATTCCCGGCTGGAATCTATCAGCGAGGGCTGGTCAATCCGCAAAATTTCGAACTTTTCTTCAGTGAACTTTACAGCGCTTTTGGCACTCACCCCAGATTGGGCAATATTTATATTTTTCGCCAACGGGAATCTTTGCTTGAAAAACTTCGGGAAATTGTTGCTAACGACGAAATTAACGCAGAAGCAGTTGGTGATTATTTAAATGTGCTGGAATATCGGGTATCCGACAAGCTACTCGACAAGGTGTGGCAAACGGTACTCAACGGTTTGCACGACAATCAACTTATTCGTGGAATTTACAATCGATGGTTCCCCTCATCCGTAAAGACGGCAGTGGGCCATGCCGCCCACCCAGACGAAAAAAAAATCAATGACTATTTCATTAAGTACATCCACTCGCATGAGGCTATGAATGAATTTGCTGCGAGGCGAGGAGGCATCCCCCTTTTGCAACCCGCGTTGGGATGTGTTCCGGACGTCAATGAGATCATTGCCCAGAAGTTTGCCGGGAAGAAAATAGTCCCATTTCATTTACGTTTGCGTCGGCTCGATGCCGGTTATGGCGGTGCTCATTCTCATGATCGCGATTCAGATTTTCTTGAATGGTACGATTTCCTGAACGAATCTTCTCGGCGCTATCCGGAAGTCGCATTCATAGCGCTCGGACGCTTGCAAGAAAAACCTCTCGAACTGCTTCGGTTGCCTAATGTTACCAGTCTCCGCATCTTCGGCATGCAGTTAGGCCATGAATTGACGTTGATGCTAAAAAGTAACCTATTTATAGGCACTTCAAGCGGATTTGCCGCTTTGGCCAACTTTTCTTCAATCCCATACTTTATCACCCGGATGAATTCCGGATCTTGCCGCGCGTATGCCATTCCTGACGGGGCCGAACGACTTCCGTTTGCCCAAGAAAACCAGAAATTGATTTATCAAGAGGAATCTTCAGAGCTACTCATGGATTTGCTAAAAAAAGGGCTCGGACTGCCCGAAAGACGTGCCGACGCTCATCTAGTGAAAACCGAACCATCTGAATCAAGAAAAGTGGATGTTCCCGGTTGGCTGGGGGCACGTTCACAGCCCGTCAATTCCGCCGCGACAACCTCGCGTTTTTTTATAGACGACAAATATCGAGTGGAAGAAACCGGTTTTCTTCTTCTAGCCAGCCTAGAACGGGCGCGGCAGGCTTTGCTTAGAAAATTGCCTCAAAATGCGGCTGCTATTTTGAAACGCGTCGAAGAAAACTTTCCTGATCTTTGCGAACAATTGCCGGAGTACCAGCTTTTAAGAAAGATCCTCAGCGGCAAAGATGTGAATTCCGAACTGACAAAGGCATGCTTGGCCGAGTACGGTGATTTTTCAAAACCAAAAGTAGAAATACGGGGATTGACCACTACAATCAATACTTCGCCCTTATTTGAGTCGTCCCAAGGCTGGGGTCCCGGTTTTGCCAAAGCCACCGGGCGTGGTCCGGGAGTTGTTGTCGGGCCGGGACGCGATCATCCCAGCGTTTTTGCTCAGCAATTTCTGACTAGGCCTCACGCGCCTTACAAAATCGTCGCGTGTGCTTCCAGCGTGGGCCAAGCCCGAGCGAAAGGCCGTTTTCAGATCAACTGGACGAATTCGGAAAATAAATTCATCTCCGCTTCGATCGAAGCTTTTGAAGTAGTCTCCAAAGAAAAAATCTTTGACTGCTATCTGACCGCCCCGGCTGGTGCAGCGGTTGGAACGTTATATGTGGTGCCTGATGGGGCAGAGGATGTCGTGCGCTATACCGAGATGAGATTACTTGGAAAAAGTTAGGCTGAATCAGTTGCTTAACAACTAGGGCGTGTTAAACATGAAATGATCGATATGAAACAGAAAGTCAAGTGGTGTTCATTTCAGGAAAAAAAAGCAATATTCCCCGTAAAAACCGCCGATGGAAGCCTATGAAACAATCAACCATCCTTGCGAACATCGCGTTACTTCTGTTTTCGCTGCTTGTAGCCATATTGCTAGTTGAAATAGCCTATCGTGCAGTACTATTTAAAAATTTTCCCGAGAAATTCCGGCAATCATTCTCAGAGGGAAAAAAAACGATTAGTGTTGTAAATGAACCGATGCTACGCTTCAATGCAAAATATGGATTTGACTACATTCCGGATCGTGAGTTTATTTTGGCTCAAATCGTTGATGAACGTCTTAGCAATTGCAGTTATTTACATAGCAATACCAGTGGAAGTTGGGGGACGCCGGACAGCGATTATGCGCATGCCGATTTCAAGGTTTTGGTAGTTGGTGATTCGGTCACCGCTGTCGCTGTGAACGGAATGACCTGGACCGATTATCTCCAAAAATCCTTGTCTGATCTGACCGGCAAAAAAGTAGGCATGCGGAACCTTGCTCGTGATGGTCAGGGCATTCTACAAATGCTCGATATTGCTGCTGGAGAAATTTCAAAACAGAACCCTCATCTACTTATTATAGCATTCATTAGCGATGATACGACGCGAGCGAGAACTTGGCGACGCGTAGAAAACGTCAACGGAAGGAGCCGTGTTTTTACCACAACCGCCGATCCTTATCAGCCTTTTGATTTTCGGAAGTCGGTCGAAACGTACCTCATCAATCCGGATCCAAGATTCTCAAAGGCATGGTGCAATAGCGAACCAAAGCCTGGCCCTGATGATCCTGTTATTCGTGAAACTTTGGAACGTTACCGGCTAGCGGTTGCGCATTCGAATGCACGTGCAGATCTGTTTACGCTAGAAAGATCTTTTGTTTGGGACGTGTTGATTCACCATAATCCCTTCTACTACTACTTGTTCATTTCCAAAGGTGCGGTCTCGATCAATCCTCGCCACCGTCTAAAGGATTTTGCGGAAGACCGGAAAACAGTAGAAAATGTCCAAAGGCTCCGGCAGAGCAATGTCCCGATTGCTTTAGTCCACTTGTCGTTACGAACCGAGCTAAAAAAAGGCACCGAATATATACCTTCCGCAGAGCCAGAAATCGACAAGAGTCTCTTGCTGTCATTAGAACGACTTTTGGGAACTCGCATAATTCTCTCAGGACCTTATATCAAGAAGCATCCTGATGTTGATGGGCCGGCCGACGATTTTGGAGCTATGGGTCAAAGTATTTCTGATGATCATCCTTCTGTTTATGGAATGAAAATTTATGCAAGAATAATTGTAGATGCGCTTCGAGCTAATGGTTTTCTTGGCAAGGCTTCAACGAAAGTTGCGCCGACTCATAACCATCCACAGACTAATTTTGCTCCACCGAGAAAGTTTCTCAATAACGAATTGATATTGGATGGTACTTCGTATCAGGTTGTGAAACGGCTAGGGGGGGCAGTAGAAGGTTTTGCTGACTTTTTTGATAGGGTCTACATCCGGGGCTGGGCCATTGATCGCCAAAACAGGGCACCTGCTCTAGAAGTAGTTGTAACTATTGATAATGATATTGTGGCACGGACGAAGCCTAAGTCTCGTCGCACCGACATAGAAAACGGATTTGGATCTTATACAAATCCAGCTGGTTTTGACGTAAACTTTTCGTTGCATAACGAGAACAGTTCTCCGGTTAAGATGGTACGAGTGTTTGCTTTAACGGAAGACCGCAAAGCAGCACAACTTACCGCAAGCAAACCGATTGTTGCAAACATGCAGCAGGGGAGTGCTCTGAAACTTGAGCCATTTTTTTTCTCTGAGGAAAAAACAGACGGTTTTCTTCTCGAACTGAAAATGCAAAAATTCACCGAGCTAATTAATAGATCCCCTTTATTTGAATCGTCGCAGGGTTGGGGTCCTGGTTTTGCTAAAGCGGCCGGGCATGGCCCTGGTGTCGTTGTAGGGCCCGGGCATGATAACCCGAATGTATTTACACAACAATTTTCGACTAAACCGTATGAGACATTCAAAATCGTAGCGCGAGCAGCTAGTGTGAACGCGCCCAACGCCAAGGGGCGTTTTCAGATCAACTGGCTAGACTCAAAGCGCAAATTTATCAATGCTTCGGTCAAGCCTTTTGAAGTAATAGCGGAAGAAAAGACTTATGAACACTATGCGATGGCACCGACGGGTGCGGATGCAGGAATCTTATATATAGTTGCCCATGGCCCCAAAGATGTAGTGCGTTATACTGAGATGAGCTTATTTTCAAATTCGACAGGCATTCAAGCGGCAAAAAGTCTTAAAGAGCCAACCTCTTGATATTTAAAAATGGTTTAGTCAAATTCAAAACTACAAATAACTTTTAGCATCCCATCAATTTTTGGAGTTTATGGCTTTTACTTCTTTGGAATTTCTATTTTTCTTTCCGATCGTTGTCGCCATTTATTTTTTGCTGCCAAACCGATTTCGCTGGTTCCAGCTATTGATGGCCAGCTACTATTTCTACATGGCATGGAAGCCGGTCTACGCGCTGTTGTTGCTGGCATCTACGCTTTCGTTCTATTTTGCTGCCCTCGGAGTCGACAGATTTAAGGAAGTTTGGCAGAGGAAGATGACGTTTTTCCTTGGTGTTGTTTTCAACCTCGGCTTGCTTTTCACGTTTAAGTATTATAATTTTTTTGAGGTACAAACGAACGCATTTGCGGCCTACTTCGGCTTAAATATCATGCCGACTCTGAATGTTTTGCTGCCAATGGGAATTTCTTTTTATACCTTTCGCGGTATCAGCTATTTGACTGATGTTTACCGGGAGGATATGCCCGCCGAACGGCACTGGGGCATCCTGATGCTCCATCTCGCCTTTTTTCCTTTACTGATCGCCGGCCCGATTGAACGCGGAACGCATCTTATCCCTCAACTGCGAGCCCACCTGCTGACCCGAAACAGTAACCACAAAATCCGTTTTGAATATGACCGGGTGGTCGCCGGTTTGCGTCTTATGTTTCTTGGTTTTTTCAAAAAAATAGTTTTGGCCGACAACCTGTCACTTATCGTTCAGCCCGTCTATGCTGCCCCCGACGAATACAGTGGTGCCAGTGCGCTTGTGGCAACACTCGCCTTCTCGTTTCAGATTTTTTTTGACTTTTCCGCTTATACGGACATTGCGCGGGGGGCATCGCGCGTATTGGGTTTCGAGGTGATTGAAAATTTTAACCGTCCGTACTTCGCCGTCAATGTACCGGATTTCTGGCGTCGCTGGCATATTTCTTTATCTACATGGTTCTACAGTTATTTATACATGCCGATCGCTTTCAGGAAGCGAAACTGGGGCAAGGGAGGTTCGGTTTTTGCTTTGCTGGTTACTTTTCTTCTCTGCGGACTTTGGCACGGTGCCAATTGGACTTTTCTAATTTGGGGCGCCATGCACGGTTTTTTTTACCTTTTAACTTATGTGCTCACGCCTCTGGCTCGCTGGCTGGTTAAGCACACCTTTTTGTGCGGATTCCCAATCCTTTGTCACAGAATTCTCGTCATGATTACGTTTTCGTTGATCTCTTGGGCGTGGGTAATGTTTCGAGCCGAAAGCCTTTCCCAAGCACTGACAATTTGGGCCAAAATTGCGCATATCCCCGTAGAATTTTCCCAATATCTGCTTCTGGTCCTAAAGGAGAGTGTCCCTTTTGTTCCGCTCAAAGCGCTTGGACTGGAATGGTTTATCCGACCCTCAGTAAGGCTCTCACTTATGCCTGTGTATGCATTTATGCTAACTGTTGGTTATCTGATTATGTCGTACAGATTGCGGGGTGAAAACGGGGAAGTGGTATTTGCAAGGTGGGGTACGGCACAGCGATGGAGTGCCTACTTCTTTGCCCTGGCAGGAATTCTCCTACTTGGCCGTTTTGGCATGACGCAGTTCATTTATTTCCAGTTCTAGGGTTTAACCATGACTATTTCATCTAAGCAAAAGGAATTAAGGGATGTTCGCCGCATTTGTTTTCGTGGCGCACTGCTGCTGTTTCCTTTCCTGGTGTTGCAGTTACTGGAACTCTTTGTGCTCCCGATCGACTTCTTCACCTTCCGTGTGTGGGAAGCGGCACTGGCAACTCCTTATCAATATCCCGGTGCGTTCTATCCAAATCTCCATGTCAAAAAAGCCAAGGAATACGGTGATTACTACCGGTCAGGCGATCCCCGCAAGGTTCAGGCTAAACCGGTTGAATGGTTTACAGATGCTTACGGATTGCGCAATCGGCCAGAAATAGAAAAAAAGGACCACTACGACATTGTCGTGG
>JBAZJC010000042.1:0-12130 GCA_041651495.1 Candidatus Omnitrophota bacterium
GAGCGAAAGGAAAACCGCAGCGGTGATCGTAATGCCGAACTGGAGGAAGAATTTTCCGATAATGCCTTTCATGTAGACCACGGGGATGAAGATCGCCGCGATCGCCAGCGTGGCTGCGAGCGCTGCGAAGGTGATCTCCCTGGAGCCTTTAAGCGCCGCATCCACCTTGCCTTCACCCAACTCGCGGTGGCGGACGATATTTTCAAGCACCATGATGGCATCGTCCACGACGATGCCGATGGCGAGTGAGAGCCCGAGTAAAGTGAATATGTTCATGGTGAAGCCAGCGAATTTCATCACGATGAAAGTTCCGAGGATCGAGGTCGGGATGGCAAATAAGATGTTCAGGTTCGAGCTCCACGAGCCCAGAAAGAGCCAGCATACCAGGGACGTGAGAACGGCGGAGAGAATGAGCGTCAGGAAAAGTTCATGGACACTGTCGCTGATGAACTTGCTCGAGTCGAAATTGATATCGATCAAAAAGTCCGGCGGCAGCTCGCGCTGGACCTCCAAAAGCTTTTTTTTGACGCCTTCCGCTACGGCGACTGTATTTGCCCCGCGCTGTTTCCGAATGCCGAGCCCGACGGCCGGCTGTCCCATGACCCGCGACATTCTCCGGAGATCCGCGAGACCATCCTCGATCCTGGCAACTTCGCTTAATCTGATCGGACGGTAAATAGGCTTTCCGTCACGGTTGTTAATGACGATCTTCTCGAATTCTTCGACGTTCCTGGCTTCTCCCATGGCGCGGACCGCGGATTCCTTTACCTGGGTCTCCAGTTTTCCGGCCGGGATCTCGACGTGTTCCGACTGAATCGCGGCGATTACATCTTCGACCGTAAGCTGGTAGGCGAGAAGCTTTTTCGTGTCGATCCACACGCGGAGGTTCCGTTCAAGGAAGCCGCCCAAAAAGATTTCGCCGACCCCGGGTACGGTCTTGAAGCGGTCCTTGATGTTCCGGTCGACATAATCCATCAGGTTCTTCAGGGGAAGACGGGATGTGACCGCAAGGAACATGATCGGCTGGTCCTCGGGATTGAATTTCTGAATGATCGGAGGGTCTACGTCGGTTGGGAGTCTGCGACGGGCCTCGGAGATCTTGCTTTGCACCTCTTGAAGGGCGACGTCGATGTCGCGGTCGAGATCAAACTCGAGTTTGATGCTGGCTTTTCCCTCAGCGGAAGAGGAGGAAATATCACGAAGGCCCTCGATCCCCATAACGGAATCTTCGATGATGTCGACCACGTCGCTTTCCATGACCTCGGGGGCCGCGCCTTCCCAGATCACGCTTATATTCAGCACAGGGAAGTCCACGTCCGGCATTTGTCCGACACCCATCCCATTGCAACCAAGCAGACCAAAGACGATAAGCCCGATCATGAGCATCCAGGCGAAAACAGGGTTCTTGATCGAGATCTCGGATAAATTCATGATACCTCTCCGATGGCGACGCGGAAAGCTGCTTCATCCTGTTTCATCACATAATAGGTCAGGTTCTGGCGTTGCCGGGTATTATGAAGGGATTCCAGTGCTGAGAGAACATCCAGATTGCTGACGAGACTGCGGGTGTATTCCTCGGACTGGACCTCGTAATTCTTTTCAGCATCCCGGACGGCTTCTTTTAAAAGCCTGTCCGTTTCTTTAGCGGAGAGCCAGATCTGATAGCTTTGCTTGATCTCGAGTTCGGCCTGGCGTTTGGCGAGGGAGAAAGCGAGTTTTTTCTGTTTCAGGATACCAATTGAATCCTTGACTTGTCCGACAGTTTCGCCGCCTGAGAAAAGGGGCACGTCGAACTTGATAAGCGTGTCAAAATCCAGGTTTGCCAGGGTTCCTTCGCGGCGCGTGTATTGATTGTGGTCCAGCGTGATCATGGGCCAAAATCCGCTTTGGGCTACAACAATGCCGCGCCAGGCGGTTTTGACCGCTTGTTCCGCGGCTTTGACATCGGATCGTGTCAGGGCCATTTTGAGATGCTCGGTAAGTGTTCGCGAAGAGACCTCCTCCGAAGATTCCTCTTCGAGCTTTCGTCCCTCAAGTTCGGTCCCGGTCAGGAATTCCAGAAGATAACGGACCGTTGCGAGCGCTCCCCGGGCGGCGGCCAGGTCCGCCTCCAGTACCTTGAGATTTGTTTGGGCCGTGATCACTTCGCTTACGCGGGAGCGTCCGATTTTTTCGCGGTCTTCCAGCTCCTTGATCCGTTGCTGGAGAAGTTCATGAATGCCCTGGTTGATCTCAATTTCCCTTTCATAACGCAGAACATTGTAAAAAGCGCGAGCCACATCCGTATAAAGAAGTTCTTTGGCGCGGATCCATGCCTCCTTTTGTTCTTTCCTGTAGCTTCCGGCACCCGTCAAAGCGCCGATCGCCTTGAAGCCCTGAAAAAGCGGCTGGCTGATCTTGAATTTGCTTTCGTGGATATTGGGATCACCCAATGCGCTCAAGTTGCTTTTTGGGTCGTCTTGAAACGTGCGCTCAATGATGAAATCCACGTTGCCGAGTCCCTGGCTGGTCGCATTGAATATCTGCGCCGTGGCGCGGGAGATGGCCTCTTTCTGGATAGCCACGGTCTCGCTTTGAACAAGCGCGAGGTGGTAGCATTCTTCGAGGGAGAGGGAATCAGTCTCTTTCGTGGGGGCAGGGGGATCTTTTTCCTCTGCCCGGGCGAGAGACAAGGTCGAAAAAACCAGTACGAAGCAAAAAATCAGGGAGTTTCTAGGGCTCATTTTTAGACCTCAGCAAGAAATCATCCATGACCTTTGAAACTGTTGCATAAAAACGGCTAATGACCTGGTGCTCTTTTCCATTGAATTGATCGTAGGCCTTCAGGAGAAGCTCAATGCTTCGTTCCCGGATCTCCGCGATGATTTTTTTGCCCTTCGGAAGTATTTCAAGCAGTATAACGCGCCTGTCTTCAGCGTGTGGGATGCGTTTCAGGAATTTCTTTTTTTCCAGACGGTCCACAAGATTCGTAACGGCCGGTTTGGTGATCTTCAGGTGACTGCTGACTTCGGTCATGGAAACGGTGCCGAGCAATATCAACTGATTAAGAAGGGCAAACTGCGGCAACGTCAGATTGACCCGACTGAGCATCTGGGTGTATATGCGGGTGAACTTCGGTTGAAGTTCTCTAAAGCTTGCTACAAATGCTTCCCGTTCGTTCATGATCCCCGCCTCCAGGTTCGATTAAATAGTTAACACTATTAACTATTTATACTTTGAAGAATACACAAGGGGACGGCAGAATGCAAGGGGTATGTGAGGATTTTTTGGGGAGGAGAATGGAAGAACGGACTGTTCCCGGCGCGGGTTGTCTGCCGGCAAAAGATAGATTATGAAAAAAGACGAGCGGCTAGGATGCCGTTCAGGATGAACTGGACCGCGATGGCGGTAAGGATAAGTCCCATCAGGCGGCTGGTGATCTTGAGAGCGATCACGCTGAGTATTTTGGAACGGATGGCTACGAACCCGAGAATCAGAAATGTCAGGGCCGAGACAAGGAAGATATTGCCCGCCAGGATCGCATGATGAGCCAACGTCTCAGCCTTGTTCGTCAAAAGGATCACGGCGGTGATGGCGCCCGGGCCTGCGAGCATGGGAATAGCCATGGGGGTGATGGCGACATCGTGTTTGGCGATCCCTTCGGCCTTCTCTTCCTGGGTTTCCTTGAGGGCTGTGCGGCGGGCCTGCAACATATCCAATCCGACCAGAAGGAGCACGATGCCTCCGGCGATCTCAAAGGCCGGGAGCGTGATCCCAAAAGCCAAAAGTAATTTTTGGCCGAAAAAAAAGCTTAAAATTAATATTGCGAATGTAATAAAAGAGGCCAGCCGGGCCATGTGGAACCGCTCCTGGCTCGTGTTTTGCTGGGTCATGGACAAAAAGGCGGGAATGAGGCCTATCGGATCGACAATGACGAAAAGGGACGTAAATGAAAGGATTGCAAAATCAAAAGAGTTGATCATGGCCTTAAAACATCGGCAAAGAGCTTGCGCGTCTTTATACCGTCAAAAAAGACGTGAACCGGGAGCAAAAACGTGAAGAAAATGTAATCTGGAATTCATCTTTCTGTAATGTCGAAAAAGCTACGCTGTAGTTGTGAGCTGGAGATCGACGCTAAGGTTTTAAGATTGTGAGCGGATGGTCTAAAGCGAGAAAACGGAAAACGATTTAACAAAGGAGAAATACAATGAAAAAGATGCTAGCGGTTGCCCTCATGTTGTTGGTCGCGGGAACAGCCTGGGCTGCGATGCCTTCCAAACGTGTGACCTGCAATGTGAACGGGACGACGAAAATAGTAAAATCTGCGGATGCCTGCAAGGCTTTGGGCGGTGTTGTGGTTGAAGGCCCCAAAGTCGCAAAGAAGATTTAAAAAAATAGTTTTTAGAATTCTGCAGGATCTGTTTTTGTGCGAAAGGAGCTGCCTGAAAAAATGGCAGCTCCTTTTGTTTTTAGACCCGGGGGTCAGGTGCCTGAGCGCATAATATTCCCCGCATTTTTTTGAATGATATTTTATATTCCGATCATAGGATTTGATGATAAAATTTCAACATTGAGATGAAATCTTGCACTTTTAGCCGCTCATGATAAGAGGTTTTAATGCGCATTCTTTTGGCCGAAGATGACAGCCGGGTCGCCAGTTTTGTCCGCCGTGGATTACGGGAAGAACAGTATGCTGTGGACATGGCTGCGGACGGCGAAAAGGCGCTTTTCATGGCCCAGACCGGCGAATATGATCTTATCGTCCTGGATCTCATGCTGCCCAAAAAGGGCGGTATGGAAGTCTTGCGGACTCTTCGTGGTTCGAAGATCGGCACACCGGTCCTGATCCTGACTGCCAAGGACAAACCGAGGGACAAAGTGGAAGGACTCAATGCGGGCGCGGACGACTATCTGACCAAACCGTTTGGTTTTGAGGAACTGCTGGCACGTGTGCGCGCGCTTCTCAGGCGACGCGGGGACATGGTCCCGACGATACTTGCCGCGGCCGATCTCGAAATGGATACCCTGAAACACCGGGTATGCCGCGGAAAACGGGACCTGGATCTCACGAACCGGGAATATGCGTTGCTGGAATTTTTTTTGCGTCATCCCAACGAAATTGTGACGCGAACCAGACTCTCCGAACATGTGTGGGAGGCGGATTTTGATACGTTCTCCAATGTTATCGACGTCCACATCGCGCGACTGCGTCAAAAGATCAACGACGGTTTTTCGTTGAAGCTCCTGGATACCGTGCGTGGCAAGGGCTATATTCTCCAGCTCCCCGAAATAGAATGATCCGCTCCATCCGTTTTTCCCTGACCCTTTGGTATGCTGCGATCCTGATCGTGATTCTTTCCCTGTTCGGAGGGGTGCTTTACACCAATGTCCGGTCCAACCTTGCCCGGGATGTCGACCGGTTATTGATCTCCGAAGCGGACGGGGTTGGGGACACCGTCATCTCTTTTGGAAAGGCCGAGCTTGAAGCCAAAAATCCGGATATTTCTTCCCAAAACAAGATCACGGAAATTTTTCTTGGGAATATCGCCCGCGGGGAACTTCCGGCGCTTATCAGACGATGGGCCGAGGTGACGGATGAACTGGATACCGTCCGCCCCGTCCGTATTATTTCCAAAAAAGGCGAGACGTTGGTTTTTTCCCCAAGTCTGTTGAATTGGATGATCCCCGTCAACGTTCAAGCCCTCCGTGGCGCGGAGGCAGGGAAGACGTTTTTTGAGACCTACCGCATTGCTAACGGCCACCGGGTACGAATCGTGACCTATCCTATTCTTGAAAAGAGTCATCTGCTCTATTTTGTGCAAGTTGCCATATCCCTTCTTCAGACAGACGTTTCGCTGGAACGTTTGAAAAGCTGGTTGCTTTGGCTGATCCCGTCGACCGCCATTCTGGCCAGTCTGATCGGGTGGTTTTTGGCAAGTCTTGCGCTTCGTCCCGTCGGAAGGATGATCCGCGAGGCCCGGCAGATGAGCGAATCGCGGCTCCATCAGCGCATTGCCGTGCCGAAGACCGGGGACGAATTGCAGAAATTAGGGGTTACGTTCAATGAAATGCTCGATCGGTTCGAGCGTGGTTTCAAAAGGTTGCGCCAGTTCAGCGCTGCGGCCTCCCATGAACTTCGTACGCCCCTGACCGTGATGAAAGGAGAAATGGAACTTGTTTTGCGCAAGTCCCGGACGGATGAGGAATACGAAAGAGTATTCCGTAACCAACTCAATGTGGTGAATGACATGGCGCGTGTTGTGGAGCAACTTTTGGCCGTGGCCCATGCGGAGGACGGGGAATTGGCGGTAAATTGGGAGACGTTGGAGTTAGGCGATCTGATCCGTTCCGTGGTTCGGGGCTATGAATCCATGGCGCGGCAAAAGAACGTCTCGCTCAAGGTGCTGGCGGCGGGCTCTGTCTGCGTCCAGGGCGAAAGAAGTCTTTTGGAACGTCTTATTTGCAACCTTCTTGAAAACGCGATCAAGTATACGTCGTCAAAAGGCCGGGTGACACTTGAGGCGGTTCAGCGCAAGGGGCATTCTCTTTTGATCGTAAGAGATACAGGAAAAGGGATCCCTGCAGGAGAGCTGCCGAGAATATTCGATAAATTTTTCAGTCACAAGCATTCTTCGGAAGGAATCCCTTCAACAGGCATCGGATTGGGACTTTGCCGCTGGATTGCCGAAGTCCATAAAGGGAAGATCGAGGTTGCGAGTGTTTCGGGCCATGGCGCGGAGTTCACGATTTCATTCCCGACCCCGATCGTTCGATCTCTTTGAGTCTGTTTTCACATCTTTAAGCCTTCGCTGCCTGATTATCATTATTTTTTTGATATGAAATCAGCCCTGGCTCTCATTAATTTAAAAATAACAGGTAGCCAGGACAGTCCTGATCCCCATTAATTTGAGACAAAGATCAGTATATTGCCGACCATTTTAAAAAAGAAGGAAACGACAAGGACGCCTTATGGCTTGTTGCTCATAGGCTTAAGGTTCTTAGCAATGGTTATCTCCCCGCATTTTTAATAGCTATATACATATCCCGCCAAACATTAGAAACAAGCGGTACAAACCCCTGTTAAATTTTCATCTATTCTCGATTAGCAATATATAGCAATTTATAACATTCCAAGGGAATAAAATATTTCGAACATCCCATCATTTGACAGAAAGGAAACAAGTGTTATTCTTTTTTTACTAAGCATTTTATAAAAATTTGTCGGACCAGGCAAATGAGAATACAAAATACTCCCTTCGGAAAAAATCCATTCAAGAGAAGCGTCGCCATTATTACTGCGGCCCTCTTTCTGTTTACGGGGTTCCTCAACTACGCGCCTCTGTCATTCGCCCAGTCCGTTGACATTCAAGTTCAGGGAGGGAATCCATCCAAGGATCTTTCTCGTCTGGTCCGTGATGTAAAGGTCCGGATCCCTCCCGAACTTGGTCTCGTAGATGAATTCTATAATGCTGTTCCCCGTACGCTGAATTCTGAACCCCAAAAAGTTATTTTCATCCAAGACGCACACGATTCACTTGAAGCGCAGGAGAATATTTCGAAGATCATTAACCATCTTGTCGCGCATGACGGCGTCAAGACAGTTTTTGAGGAGGGTTACGAAGGTTCGGTCCCTACGGACAAATATTTCGGGTTCATCAAGGATCCCAAGATAAAAGAGAAGGTTAGCTGGTTCTTTATGGATCATCTGCGTCTGGGGGGTGCTGAGTATGCTCATATTAACCGGGAAAAGGACTTTTCCCTTATGGGCGCGGATTCTCTCAAACTCCATAAGGAAAATATCGAACAGTACCGTCTTTCCGCGGCGAAGAAAAACGCTATCGCAAAAGATCTCAATGCACTCAAAAAGGAGTTGAAATCGCTTGCCGACAGTCGCTTTCCCAAACAGCTCAAGGAATGGCTCAAGACGAAGGAGCAGTTTGACGCGAAAAAACTTGATTTGTTTACATATCTGGGCAGGTCCATGGTTCTGCTTGGGACTAATACCTCGAACCTCGGGAGTCGTCAAAACGAGAAACTGATCCCGTTGCTTCGTTTCACCCTTGAAGCCGTCAAGAGCAACGATCCTGTCGTGATCGAAAAAGCGAAACATATCGATGCCCGTGAGGTTTTTGATGAGCTCATCAAGCTCGAACAAGCGATCGCGGAAACTTATCTGCGGGATGCAGCCGACAAACAACTTTTTGAGTATTACAAAATCCTCAGCCTTCTCAGCCGTCTGAATGATCTTCAAGTGTCCCAGGAGGAATACGAATCGGTCAAAGCAAGTCTCAAGACGTTCGACACCGACTCGTTCGCCCGGTTCATCTTCAGCCGGGCCCCCAAGACTCTCATTCTTTCGAGAATGTGGGAGCGGAATATTCGTGATGCAGTCAAATTTTATGAAATTGCGGCGGACAGGGACGGAGCCGTTTCTAAAACATTAAATCAATATCTGGCTGCGGGGAATGGGGATCGGGGGGCGAAAGAGTCCGATGTTGCCCGCTCTCTGGGTGACGGCCCGAGGACGGCCGTTCTTGTGTACGGCGGCTTTCACAAGGAAAACATCAAACGTATTCTCGAGGCGAAAAATATCTCTTATCTCGTCGTCAGCCCGCGTATTACCAAGCCCAGTCCGCGGCATGAAGAATTCTACAGAAAGCTCATGACCGATGGCCGTTTGTCTTATGAATTACCCGCGAATTTACAAATGGCTACAAGAGCGGAAAGCCGGATCGAGGTTTGGGAAGGCGCAAACTCTTCGCTGGCAAGGGCCGAATTCCAGGTTATGGAAGAAGTTGCTCGGAAAATGCCCAATGCTGATCCGTCCACTTTCGGTTCAGCCGTGGAACAAGCCCTAAAAGTCTTTGCGCACCAAGATCCTGCTCGCCCCGGAATGCAGGAGAAAAGTTTTCCGGGCTTACGGTCCGGTGGGGCTGGTGCCAGCAGCGGGACAAGGAAAGAAAATAAGTCAGGTATCTCTGGAAATGATATGGATATGGCAGGACTTTTTAGTAAAAGCATGAAGTTTCTTGTTAAAAGAATAAAACAGGTTCGCTGGATTAACATTCTTCATCCGGCTCTAGCCTATGGCTTATCTGAAATCTCGTGTAAAGTTGATAGCTGGGTTGTCGGTGCCCGATTTCTTGCTCAGCATGGGTTGAAGCCTTATTATGAATTTTATGATTGGGCCCCAGATTTTATTTCTGCATTTGGAGCTATTCAATTCTCAATGGCAGTTTTACTGCTAAGCAAACTCACAATCCTCAAAAACCTTTCTATTAAAACTAAAACACTCGCTAAAGGGAGCCATTTATTCGTTTCTTCTCTTTACACAACACTGGAAATTATTATTCCGATATTGGGCATAGAAATACCATTAGGCTTGGGGCGAACATTTGCCTGGGGGGATATAGCGGCTTATTGGGGAGCAGCTATTGTGAGTTGGTGTATTCACGATTTATTATTCAACCTCGAAGAAAAATTTTCAAATAAGCCGGCCGACATTCTTACAGATCCCCGGGGAAAGCAAGATGAAAGCGTGAAGATCGGAACTTATCTTGTCCTGAACAAACCGGTCGATGTGATCACTACGGAAAAGCCGGAAAAAAATGCGCCTGAAGTGAAGATCGCAATGGATCTGATCCCGGCGAACAAAAGAAATGGCGGGCATTGGGTCGGACGTCTTGACCGTGCGAGTTCCGGGTTGCTTCTTTATGGCGACAACAATGAGTTGAATCGGTTATTGCTCGATCCCACCTTGGGCCAGCCCGAGAAAGCGAAAAAAACTTACGAAGTCATCGTGGGTGGGAATATGACGAAAGAGGATATGGAAACGCTCAAACAAGGCGTCACGATCTCTGTGGACGGAACGAAGTATTTTGTTCGCGCGGATAAAGCCAGGGTTTTGGAGCGGTATTTCAATGGCAGGCATCCCATGACAAAGCTTGAGATCGTGATCTCTGAAGGGAAATTTCACCAAGTCCGGAAGATGATGGGTGCCCTGGGCCACAACGTGCAGGCGTTGAAGAGGACGGCGTTCGGGTCAATCAAATTGGGGGATCTCCCCTCCGGTAAAATTCGCGAACTTACTCCCGAAGAATACACCTGGCTTTCAGACTACTATCGTTCCAACCGCTCCGAGATGCGGGGCAAGATAACCGGAACGTCAGAGATTCAAAGTATGGCGGGAGGAAATGATAAGTTTTCTAGCGAAAGAGTTATTACGTTTTTTAGCAAAGGGCGTGGGGAATCTTTAGCGGAATTCTTTAAAGATAAACGTGTGCTTGCTAGTGTCAAAGATGAAATTAAGAAATACTTGTTGTTCAATCTCGGCGTTAGTCTCTCGTTGAAAAAGCAAGAAGCGGAGACAGATCTTATTTTTAAAAAGATATCTGCAAAAGAATGGGTATTTCTATTTCAAACGCCTCTGAGAGAGATAGAAATCAAGATTTCCGATCAAGAGAAAGGAAGGTCCATACGGTTCTCATTTCACGTGCATCGAGACGCATTGATGCGAGAGAACGATGCGATACCGGATGAATTTTTCGACAATGTCTCTTTCAGGAATGTTGAATTTGAATTTTTAACGCTCAAAAACAGCACCTATATCGCGGATATTTTCTCCCGGTGGATGGGAAGAGACTTTGATCTGGAGCATCTTTTCTATGATGCGCCTCCTGTAAAAACGACATTAACCGCTGATAAGACCTTGGTTCAAGATGGCAACTCTCTATTGGATGTATTGATTCCCGCCTCTCGTGTTGTAAGACCCGAAGGATATGAATATTCGCCGGAAAATCCCATTTATGTCTTAGTTGAAAACTATAGAACTCACATAGGGTTGGTAGATGAAATCATCCCTGCCATCTGGGATAAAGACGGATTACATTTTGTTTTTGTCGGATTCCAAGGCTGGCTCAGAGTGAAGAGCGTTTTTTCCTTCAGCGGCGTGGACAAGAAAGAATGGGGAATCCCCGTGTGCTCTGTGCAGAGTGAAAAGTTTAATTCGTCAAAGATGGACTGCAGGGGAACAAAGCAGGAAGATTTGTTTTCTGGGATGAGAGATGCCGGCGCCCTAGAAACTGCCCCCATGGTGCGGGGAAGCGGGTTGGCGGAGCGAGTTGCTCGATATTCCTGGGGCATTTCTCACGCGTATACTGACCAAATGGTTCTTGGCGCACTCAATGTTCCGCGAGGGCAATCGTTACTTGGTCATTATGCGAATTTTGAATGGCCGGGAAGTTTTGGCCGTCTGAAACGGGCGCATTCGGAAAAAGATACTGCGTTACAGGTTGTAGGGCCTTATCACATTGCGGATCATGAGCAAAGAGAGTTCTTTTTTGGATCGAAGGAGAGAACCGGACAAAGTTTTGTTCGTGCGGCACATATTGCCCGTGCGCTTGGTTTTTCAGGCGTGAATATTAATATGTGCTGTCCACTTACTTTTTTTACTGAGGTGGGCGGTGGTGCAGGATTGACTTTAAATGCAGAGCTGGCAACGCACATCGTTCGGTCGATAACCCAAAATGTTCCTCAGCTAGCTGTCAGTGCCAAAATGCTGCTCTTGGCAAAAGAGAAGGACCGCTCGCAAGTGGATATTCCCGGCTCAGTCGCATTTGCCAAGGCGCTTGAACAAGCTGGACTTTCCAAACTCATTGTTCAGGCTCAAACAGCGGAGTTCGGTCCGATGCAGCCTCAGGCAGTAAAGATGATAGCCCGAGCGATTAAGATACCCGTTGTGTATAACGGAAACATCGTCGCTTATACAGAAACTGATCTGGCGAGATCTGGTTTTGATGCCCGGAAATATTTTAGCGTGGAAGGTCTCCGGAATTATTTTCAAGGAACAGTTCGCCGTTTTATGATCGGGCGTATCTTGTTATCGAGCCCCTGGTCTTTGGCAGGGCGGGATTATACAAATCGAGAAATCATAAACCTTGCCCTACAGCAGGCTTATTTGATGCTGGGGGTATACGCGGGAACGGGGGAAGTGGGTTTATCCTTATTCAAGATCGGCGTTTTGTATTTTCTGCGATCATTAAAAAATCCGGGAATTCGCGAGAATATAGTGACACAGATAGAAAACGCACGGTCAAATAACGAAATTGTTTCCATTTTAGAATTTTTTGCTTTGCCGGAACAACCGAACGAT
>JBAZJC010000043.1:0-11874 GCA_041651495.1 Candidatus Omnitrophota bacterium
CATTCCTCTTCACAAAGGCGTGCGCAAGGCCCATGATGAAGCAGCGAGCCGGAGCGATCATCAATATCGCTTCCATCATCGGGATCGCCGGAAACGCCGGTCAGGCGAATTATGCTGCCTCCAAAGGCGGCATGATTGCCCTGACGAAAAGCACGGCGAAAGAGTTGGCCAAGCGGAACATTCGGGCCAACGCAATCGCCCCGGGATTCATCAAGAGCAAGATGACCGACAAGCTTCCGCCGGATCTAGTCGAGAAAATGAAGGAGCGGATCGGGCTCAGGCGTCTCGGAGAGCCTCAAGATGTGGCGAATGTTGCCGTATTTCTGGCATCGGAAGCATCAGCCTATGTCACCGGACAGACGATCGTCGTGGACGGTGGCCTCGTACTCTGATGCGATTATCAAGCAATAAAGTTTTCAATCATTAAAGGAGGAAACATCCATGGGCGTTCAAGAAAAAATCACAGAAATTATTGTCGAACAACTTGGTGTGAAACCTGAGGAAGTCGTCCCGGAAGCATCTTTCGTGGATGATCTCGGCGCGGATTCCTTGGACACGGTCGAATTAGTCATGGCCTTCGAAGAAGAGTTTGGGGCAGAGATTCCGGATGAAGATGCCGAAAAGCTCCAGACCGTTGGGGATGCCATCAAGTACGTTTCGGAAAAAACGGGTCAGAAGTAGTCGCCTGTTCCTCCACTCCTACAGATATTTTCACCCACGGGGATTTCAACTATCATGCGTCGTGTAGTCGTTACCGGTCTTGGCATGATCACACCTTTGGCTAATACGGCCGAAGAAACTTGGCAGGGCTTTTTGAAAGGCCGGAGCGGAACGGGTCCGTTGACCCAGATCGATTCGACGCCTTTCAATTCCAAAGTCGCTGCCGAGGTTAAGAGCTTCGAACCCTCCAAGTATATGTCCCTTAAAGATATCAAAAAGACGGATATCTTTGTTCAGTTCGGAGTCGCCAGCGCCAAGATGGCTATGGCGGACGCCCGGCTTGACATCGCCAAGGAAGACGCTCATCGTGTCGGCATCCTGGTCGGTTCGGGAATCGGAGGACTGCGTGTAATCGAGGAACAGCATCGCCAGATGATGGAAAAAGGGCCGGGCCGTATTTCTCCCTTCCTGATCCCGATGCTCATTGTCAACATGGCCCCGGGACAAATCTCCATCGCGCTCGGCCTCAAAGGCCCGTGCACTTGCGTGGCCACAGCCTGTGCGACGGGCTCGAACGCCATCGGGGATGCTTTCAAACTCATTCAGCGCAACGAAGCGGACGTCATGTTCGCTGGCGGCACGGAATCCTGCATTACGAACCTCGGTTTCGGCGGATTCGATGCCATGAAGGCCTTGAGCACTCACAACGAACATCCCGAAACTGCGTCCCGTCCGTTCGATAAGACGCGCAGTGGATTCGTGATGGGCGAGGGCTGCGCGATTCTAATCATGGAAGAACTGGAACATGCGAAGAAACGCGGGGCACGGATTTACGCCGAAATGGCAGGATACGGCATGACCTCCGATGCCAGCCACATCACGGCGCCAGATCCGAGCGGGGAAGGAGCCGCCCGCTGCATGATCAATGCCATGAAAGATGCGAACGTTCGTCCCGAAGACGTGGACTACATCAACGCTCACGGGACTTCGACCCTGATGAATGATAAGGTCGAAACCTTGGCTATCAAAAAAGCTTTGGGTGAGAATATCGCACGCAAGGTCCGGATCAGTTCGACCAAATCCATGGTCGGGCATCTGCTCGGTGCGGCAGGAGCTGTGGAAGGCGCAGTTTGTGTTTTGGCCATCCGCGATCAGATCGTTCCGCCGACCATTAATTACAAACATCCGGACCCGGAATGCGATTTAAATTACGTTCCAAACGAAGCCCAGACGTGCCGCGTCCGCGTCACTTTATCGAACTCGCTGGGTTTTGGGGGCCATAATGCCTGTATCGCGTTCAAAGCGTATCAGGAATAGGCCCTTATTTTCCTCTTCAGACAGTACTCTTTTCTGCCGAAATATTCAGGTGTGAGTATCAGCCCTGAAGAGAATCAACTCTATCCTAAGAGCGTGCCTGCATGCGCCTTAAAAAACTTGAGCTTTTAGGTTTCAAGTCCTTCGCCGATAAAACCGAGGTTGCTTTTGACCAAGGGGTCACTTGCATCGTCGGTCCTAACGGTTGTGGTAAGAGTAATGTCTCGGACGCTATCCGTTGGGTTCTGGGCGAACGCAGCGCTAAACTTTTGCGTGGCTCGACTATGGAAGACGTCATCTTCAACGGTACCGAAGTCCGCAAATCCCTCGCCTTTGCTGAAGTTTCCCTCACGATCGACAATGCGGACCGTGGCATGCCAATCGAGTATAACGAAGTCACGATTACGCGGCGCCTTTACCGTACCGGGGAAAGCGAATACCTTCTCAACAAGACCCAATGCCGGCTTAAAGACATTCAGGACCTGATTCTCGACACCGGCATCGGTTCCTCGTCCTATTCCATGATCGAACAGGGAAGGATCGACTACATTCTCAAGGCTGATCCGGAAGAACGCCGCTTCCTCATTGAAGAAGCCGCCGGCATTGCTAAGTACAAGGTCAAGAAAGACGAATCTATTCGCAAGCTCGAACGCACGGAAGAGAATTTGAAACGCCTCCAGGATATTGTCTTCGAGGTTCAGAAAAATATCCAGTACGCCGAACGCCAGGCTAAACGTGCCGAACGTTACAAACTCGAGCTCGAACACCTCAAAACACTTGAAATCAAACGCGCTTTTCATGGCCAGCGTCAGATTGAACAAAAAAAAATCGCCCTCACGCAAAGCTTCCAGTCCAAGAAAGACGAACTTACGGTTCTTGAGTTGAAGCTCCAAGCCCAGCATCAAGCAATCGAAGATCAGGAAGCCCGCGTCCGGGGAATCGGTCAACGATGTCATGTCAAAGAGGGGGAACGCTATCAGGCTCTCGCACAAATTGAGACGAACGAGCAAAAACTTCAGTTTGTCCGGGATAAACGCGTGGAGCTTGCCCAGCAGCGCGGGCAACTGCTTCAAGAACAAGACCAACTGCGCCAAGCCATCGAAGCCGCAGCCGCCAAAAAGAATGAACTTCATGAGCTTCTAAAGACCCGGGAGAACGAACGCACCCAGGTTCAAACGAGTCTCACGGAAGTCACGCAGAAACTTCAGTATCAAGAGTCTCTGATCCAGGAAGTCAAGAACGCCCTTGAAACGGCCCGTAAAGAATTCTTCGATGCCGCTCAGGTCACCACTCATGCCCGCAACGAATTCCACCGCACCAAAGCTCTTGTGGAAAATTTGGAATCGCAACGTTGTCGGGAAGAATCGAATTCGAACCGTCTTGCCGGGCAGATTGCATCCTGGGATGAAAAACTGACGTTTTGCCTTCAATCTCTTGAGAATACGAATTCCGAACTTCAAAATACGCTAAGCGGCCATCAAGGGCTCCGTGCCACAACTCATGCCTTTGAACAAGAACTCACAGAACTTCGTAAACATGCGCATGAGACCCGCCTTGCGCTCCGCGAAAAAGAATCCCGGTTTCATACTCTCACGGAAATGGAAAGCGCAAGCTCGACTGCGTTTCAGGAATTCCTGAATGAAGCGGCTCAACAGGTCCCGGGACTTGTCCGAAGCCTTCAGGAAGTTGTGAAAGTTCAGGAAGGTTATGAATGGACCCTCGATGTGGCACTGGGACAATTCGCTCGATCCTTGATTGCTGGGGACGTCCTGACCGCCCGAACGCTTGTGGAACGATTAAACTCTAAGCGTTCACTCGCCACTGGGGTCTTCCTTAAAACGCAAACTTCATTGCTTCCGGAGGCATCCCAGTATTACGCATCTTTCGGGTTTCGGCCGATTACTGACTACGTTCAGATCGAGTCGGGGTATGAAGGTATCCTTGGAAATGTCTTTATCGGCGAAACCTTTCCGCTCCATCAGCTTGAGGACCTTCTGAAAACTCCGGTCCCGGCAAATCTCGTTTCGCATGACGGTCTGTTTTTAAGTTCCGACCGACGGCTCTTTTTCTGGAACGATCAAAGTCGCTCCCAGTTCTTTTTTTCAAGAGACTCCGAAATTTCGAAGATCCGTCAGGAAATCGAAGCTCTTACAACACAAGTACAGGAAAAAGAAAAGAAGATCGGTTATCTTGAAAACGAACTCGCGACTCTACGTACTCAAGGTGCCGAAGCGGATGAGCAAAAGACCTCGACCCTCATTGAAAAAGAATCCCTCGAGAGCGAAAAAAAGAACATTCTCGAACGTCTCCAGAGCCTAAAGGCTGAAAATGGATTGTCTGCTTCTGAGATTCGTGACCTGACACAAGAAACCGGACAGGTCCGCATTTCGCTCGAACAGATTCAGGCGTCTTTGACCCAAAAAGAGCAGGAAGAATCAAAATTCGGTTTGATCCAGCACCAGCGGGAGAAAGATCTCGAGCAGGGCTTGGCCGTCCGGGAAGAAGTCCTGAATGCAGTTCGGCAATGTCAGGCACAAGTCGAGCAATTCCAGCAAGGGATGCAACACCTCGAGGAATCTTTACGTCTTGTCGAACAACACGCGCAAAAGGATCAAGAGCGGCAGACCTTCCTTGATCATGGAAAAGAACGCATCGCGGCCAAAGAACGGGAACTGGACCAGGATGAGGTTGTCTGCGTCCGTCTCGCCGAAGAACATCAGCATCGGTTGCGTGCCGTGGATGTTGACCTTGAACTGCTTCATAAAGATCAGCGGGAGCAGGAAGAACTTCTTGCGAGTCAACGTCACACCCTGGATCAAATGCTTCACTCCCAAAAGGTCCTGCAGGACGAAGAGCATCAGATCTCGCTTCAGCAAATGGACCTCGACTATCAGCTCAAGAACGTTGGGGAGCGGCTTCTTCAACGCTACCGCCTAAACCTTTCGGAGCTTAACAGTCAGGATTACATTTTTACGGAAGAAGAATTGTCCTCGGCCGAAGAGACAATCACGGCGCTTCAAAGTAAGGTCGATTCCCTCGGGACGGTCAATCTCCTTGCCATCGAAGAGTATCAGGAATTAAAACAACGTTACGATTTCCTCCTGGCACAGCAAAAAGACCTCGACGACGCGCGAAATTCTCTTATGGAAGCCATCCGTAAGATCAATCAAACAACCAAACAGCTTTTTGAGGACACCTTCAAGCAAGTACAGGACACCTTCAAACAATATTACCAAATCCTTTTCCGTGGTGGTGAAGCGCGAATCTTTCTGATTGACGAGACGCATCCGCTCGAATCGGGAATCGATATCGTTGTGCGCCCTCCGGGAAAGAAACAACAAAACATGTCGCTTCTTTCGGGCGGAGAAAAAGCCCTGACCGCCGTGGCGCTTCTTTTTGCCCTTTTCAAGATCAAACCGTCGCCCTTCTGCCTTTTGGACGAAATCGATGCGCCCCTTGATGAGGCCAACATTGACCGCTTCCTTACGGTGCTCCGCTCTTTCATCGATCAATCCCAATTCATCATCATCACGCATAATCGCAAGACCATCGCCATGGGAGATTCTCTCTACGGCGTTACCATGGAAGAGCCCGGCGTTTCCAAGATCGTTTCCGTAAAGGTCCGTTCCGGTGAAGAATCCCTTCCGGGCGAAGATCTTCATCCGAAGGTTGCCGCCGAAATCGAGGCGGATGCCGCTGCCGCCGAAGCCACGGACACCGTCAGCTCTTGAGCATTCCGAACTATCTGACCCTTTTTAGGATCCTTCTTACACCGATTTTTTTTATCACGCTTGTTTCCTACACCCCCGAGAAGGAAGGACTTCGCCTCGTTGCGCTGGCGATCTTCGTAATCGCCGCTTTGACTGACGCGCTCGACGGAATCCTGGCCCGTTTTCTGAAGCAGCGAACAGCCTTGGGGCAAATGCTTGACCCTCTCGCTGACAAGATACTCCTCTTGAGCGCTTACATCGGTCTTCTCTTTGTCACCTCGCTTCCGTTTCGGCCGCCACTCTGGATCACTATCACAATCATCTTCCGCGACCTGATCCTTCTCTTCGGGTTTCTCACCCTGAATTTCGCCGCCATAAAAATCGAAGTGCAACCGAATATCTGGGGAAAGCTCACGACAGTTTCCCAAATGCTCCTTTTATGTTTTATCCTGCTCGAATGGCCGGTTGCGTTACCTTTGGCCTTTCTTACGGTAACATTCACGATCGTCTCAGGCATCATCTACATCACACGGGGGCTAAAGTTTATCCAATGAACAGCCTTTTTTTGTCCGCTTCATTTATTCTCGTGGCTTATCTCTTAGGTTCTGTTCCGTTCGGTCTCATTGCTGGTTTCAAATTGAAAGGCCTCGATATCCGGGAGCATGGCAGCAAGAATATCGGTGCAACTAACGTTTTCCGCGTGGTGGGAAAAGAGTGGGGGATCATGGTCCTCCTGATGGACGCCGTCAAGGGTTATATCGCCTGTATTTTCCCGATATTTTTCGGTCAAAGTCCTGCTCTCTCATTTCAGTTGCTTCTGGGTGTCAGCGCCATCTTGGGGCATAGCTTTCCAATCTGGCTCAGGTTTAAGGGAGGAAAAGGTGTGGCCACCTCGCTGGGAGTGTTCCTGGCCATTGCCTGGATCCCGACGCTTATCACGTTCGGCATCTGGATCCTCTGCTTCACGATCACGCACATCATCTCATTCTCCTCGCTTGTGGCTGCGGGAGTGTTTCCGATCATGATCGCGTGGCACTATGCGGGAACTCCCGGGATCAAATTCCTCATGCCGATCAGCATTATTCTGGCTGTTTTTATCTTCTATACCCACCGCGCCAACATCCAGCGTCTTCTTCAAAGAACCGAAAAGAAGCTTTTTTGATTGCCTCTTGACAATTATATAAGATCATATATTATTTTTATATAAATAATATTCTATAGTGACGACTTTTCTTAAATTGTCTTTACAGAAGGGGGGTTGGCCGATAGAATTCCAACTCGCACGTCTTCCTAAAGGAGAAAATTATGAGCGAACGAAAGAAAGCCGAGAAATCCATCGCTTCCGAAGCAAAAAAATCCACCGATAAACAAAAAGCCCTCGAACTTACCCTGCTACAAATTGAGAAACAGTTCGGCAAAGGCTCTATCATGAAACTCGGCGATCAACACCACGAAAATGTTGCCGCAATCCCTACAGGAGCCTTGAGTCTTGATATCGCAACAGGTGTCGGCGGCATCCCTCGCGGACGTATCGTCGAGATCTATGGCCCCGAATCAAGCGGCAAAACCACGCTCACGCTGAATATCATTGCCCGTATCCAGGCCACCGGAGGCATTGCGGCCTTTATCGATGCAGAACATGCCTTGGACCCTCAATATGCGCAAAAGATCGGGGTCAAGGTTGATGAACTTCTTATCTCACAGCCCGATTCCGGCGAGCAAGCACTCCAAATCGCAGAAATGCTCGTGCGTTCGAACTCCGTTGACCTCATCATCGTCGATTCGGTGGCAGCACTCGTCCCACGCGCAGAGATCGAAGGAGAGATGGGGCAGTCGC
Source organism: Candidatus Omnitrophota bacterium (assembly GCA_041651495.1). Taxonomy (GTDB): domain Bacteria; phylum Omnitrophota; class Omnitrophia; order Omnitrophales; family Aquincolibacteriaceae; genus Aquincolibacterium. The sequence goes on from JBAZJC010000043.1 coordinate 7,522, forward strand.
AAATGGGCCTCCAGGCGCGCCTGATGTCCCAAGCTATGCGTAAACTCACGGCCATTATCAGCAAATCCAAGACTTGCATCATTTTTATCAATCAGTTACGCGAGAAGATCGGCGTCATGTTCGGCAATCCCGAGACCACACCCGGCGGCAAAGCCCTCAAGTTTTACGCTTCCATGCGATTGGACATCCGCAGAATCGCGAGTCTGAAAAAGGGCGACGTCGTTGTCGGAAACAGGGTGCGCGTCAAGGTCGTCAAGAACAAGGTCGCGGCCCCGTTCCGTCAGGCGGAATTTGACATCCTTTTTGAGGAAGGCATTTCGCGCTCCTCAAACGTCGTGGAACTCGGCACCCAATATCAGGTGATCGACAAGTCCGGAACCTGGCTCGCCTATAACGATCAAAAACTCGGCCAAGGTAAGGATGCGGCACGAATTTTTCTGAAGGAGAATAAGAAGCTTCTCGAAGAGATTGAATTGAAGATCCTGGAGAAAGTCGCCTCTGGAGAAAGCGCGGTCGTCGGCGCGGCCGCCGAATAATCCTCACCGGAGAAGTTCCTTTACGAGAGGACGGCCCGAGATAGTGCGGACCGTCCTTTGTCTTTTATTTCTTTTTCTAATCGGAAATTGATAGGGATTGGGACCGTCCTTTCTCATCTATGGACAAAACGCTAGCGGAAGAACAAATCAAGCAAGCACTCATCACCTGTTTGAGGCTGCTTGCCGCCAGTCCCAAAAGCGGCCAGGAGCTGAAAGGAAAACTCACGGCCAAAGGCTACGCCTTTGAGATCATTGATCGTGTGCTCAATGATCTCAGAACACAAGGCGTCCTGGATGACACAGTGTACGCCAAGAACCTGATGACTCGTTTCACCCTTGGCAGGCCCGTGGGCCGCCACAAAATCGCATTTGAATTGAAACGCCACGGAATTTCGAAAACGATCAGTGACGAAGTTCTTAAAACGCTGTCCATCGAGGACGAGACCGAACGCGCACTTGAACAGGCCCGATTGAAGTGGGCCGGTTGGTCCCAATTGGACCCGCAAAAACGCAAGAAGCACCTGTATGATTTTCTAATACGGAAAGGATACGATTTCCAGATCGCCCAGGATATCCTCCAAAAACTTTCGAAGGAACCCGCGAACAATGAGATCTGAAGCTCTATGAAAACAGCTACGAATGACCTGCGGCAAGCTTTCCTGGAATTTTTCAAGTCCAAGGGCCATACCGTGGTCGCAAGCGACTCTTTGGTGCCCCAAAACGACCCGTCTTTGCTATTCACCGGGGCGGGGATGAACCAATTCAAGGAATACTTCCTGGGGGTCAAAAAGGACCTTAAAAGGGCCACAACAAGCCAAAAATGCCTTAGGACGGGCGATCTCGATGAGGTGGGCCGGACACCCTATCACCACTCGTTTTTCGAGATGTTGGGCAATTTTTCGTTCGGAGATTACTTCAAAAAAGAAGCCATCGAATGGGCCTGGGAATTCCTGACCCGGACGCTTTCTATTCCCAAAGAGCGGCTTCGCATCACAATCCACGAAAAAGACACGGAAGCCTTTGAAATATGGCACAAGGTGATCGGACTGCCCAAGGATTGGATCTTTCTTTGCGGAGACAAATCGAATTTCTGGCCTGCGAACGCCCCTAAAGATGGCCCAAACGGTCCCTGCGGCCCGTGCTCCGAGATCTATTTCGACCAGAAGCCGGAGATACGGGGAACTCCGGTCGATGATTCCGGAAAATTTGCGGAGATATGGAACCTTGTTTTCACACAGTACGACCGCCAGGACGGCGGCAAACTTGTTCCGCTTGCGAATAAAAATATCGACACCGGGATGGGGCTTGAGCGTCTCGCGTGCGTTCTTCAGGGGAAAGAAACCAACTATGAAATTGATATTTTTGAACCAATAAATGCTGCGGTTGAAAAATTTTTACAACTCAAGGTTCCGATTTCCTTGAAAAGAAGTTTATACGCGATCAGTGATCATGTTCGGGCAGTAGTCTTTGCTCTAGCTGATGGCATAACACCTTCAAATGAAGGAAGAGGGTATGTTATTCGAAAACTCTTACGAAAAGCTATCTGGCAAGCCCGTGAAATTATTGTTTCAGTTGATCCTTCACGCAGAGGTCATGATCTCGGTCTCTTCAAAACCGTATCATCAGTTCTTAGCGTAATGGCAGACGCCTACCCGGAGTTACAAAGTGCGGAAAAGAGTATTGTTGAAATCTTCAAGGCTGAAGAAAAGGCTTTTCAAGACAACATGCGTGATGGCGTAGAAAAACTGGAAGAAATTCTTAAGAAACTAAAATCGAAAATCATTCCGGGAGAAACAGCCTTTAAATTACATGACACATACGGATTCCCGATAGACCTTATTCAGAGTATGGCGGAAAAACGGGGATTTGAAGTTGATAAAAATGCGTTTGACCGACTTATGGAAGACCAACGTGCACGCTCAAAAGCGGGCAGCAAGATCGCCAGCGAGATATTCGCCTCATCCGGCCTGGATAAGATCCCGGCCAATATCCCGGCCACGACATTCCTCGGCTATGACGCCCTAGAGGCAAAAGCCAAGATCCTCTGGCATCAGACCGAAGGAAAACAGGCGACCATCATTCTCGATCAAACACCTTTCTACGCAGAAAGCGGCGGACAGGTCGGTGATCAAGGGCAGATCGAAGGACAAGGGCTTAAGCTCAAAGTTATCGACACAAAAAAACTCGACAAATATTTTTTGCATCACGCTGAGATTCTTCAGGGCGCCATCAAAGACGGCGTGACGATAAGCGCCAGCGTCGACCGCTCACTCCGCGAGGGTATTATGCGTAATCACACGGCCACGCATCTTTTGCATGCCGCGCTCCGGACCACGCTCGGAAGTTCTGTTCGTCAACTCGGCTCGCTTGTCGCACCCGATCGTCTGCGCTTCGACTTTTCATTCGGACGCGCCGTGACCCCCGAAGAGCTTCGGGCGATCGAGAAAGCAGCTAATGATCAGATCCTGAACGATCGTCCGGTTCAAAAAGAATCCAAGAGTCTGGAAGATGCCAAAAAAGAAGGAGCGTTGGCCTTCTTCGGAGACAAATACGGGGACAAGGTTCGCATGATCAGCATCCCTGAGTTCAGCAAAGAGCTCTGCGGAGGCACTCATTGCGACCGCACAGGACAGATCGGCATGCTGATCATCACGGGAGAATCTTCAGTGGCAAGCGGCGTTCGCCGTATTGAAGCCGTCACCGGAGCTTATGCATTGAGTTATGTCCGGAACTTGCAGGATCAGATATCCGGGATCTCCAAAACATTGAAAGTAGGGACTGCTGATATTCCCGTTCGCATCGCGAAACTTATGGAAAGCCTGAAAGCCCAGAAAAAGATCGGCGCCCAGGCTTCCTCGAAGCTCGCGGACATCAAAACGCTCTTTGAAAACGCCCGTAAGGCCGGTTCCTGCCGCATTGTGGTCACAATGCTGGACAATGCCGGGATTTCCGCGCTACGCGATCTTTCCAACCGGCTCCGCGAAGAGGGACAAAAACTTGTTTATGTGGTCGCCACATCGCAGGAAGAAAAACTTCATGTGATCGTCGGCCGCAGCGCTGACCTCCAGAAAACGCCCTTGGACATGAAATCCCTTTTTGGTAGGCTATCCGGACTGCTTAATGTCACTGGAGGCGGGCGACCGGATGTCGTGCAAGCGGGCGGACCCGATCAGGGACAATTCGCGACTGCCAAAACCTCGGTTGAAGAAGCCGTTGCGGCCTATCTCACGGAAAAAGGAATATAATTCATGCAAGTACTTAGCTGGGACAAACAAACACAGAAAAAGATCCGGCGTGACTACGCCACGTTCTTCGATACAGCGATCTTTAAAAAAGTAAGCCGTATCCTTTCCGAAGTACGTCAGTCCGGGGACACGGCGCTCCGCCGCTACACCCGTGAATTCGACGGGATCGACCTTCCACTCAAACGGCTCACGGTCACCCAAGGGGATATCAACCGCGCATTTGAAAAGATCCAGGTCCAGTTCGTACCGCTCCTCAAACAGATCACGGAAAATGTCCGCGAATATTACGAAAAAGAATTGAAGAAATCCTTTGAAATCGCCGGTCCGAACGGTGTCCATCTCGGCAAGCGTTACGAACCGATTGATCGAGTGGGGATCTACATCCCAGCGGGGACCGCGCCGCTCGTTTCGACCGTTTACATGACCGTTATTCCCGCGAAGGTCGCGGGTGTGAAGCAAATCGCCATTGCCACGCCGCCGCGCCGTGACACGGGCGATATTGACCCGCATATTCTGGCGGTGGCCAATCTTTTGGGAGTGAATGAAATTTACCGCGTGGGCGGCGTCCAAGC